>NZ_JAYKSL010000001.1:293986-331336 GCF_035481585.1 Salipiger marinus
GGCCGCGCCCCGCTGGATCAGAACCGCTCGAGCAGGCGTTCGAGATAGTCCAGCTCCTCCTGCGGGCGCTCGCCCTCTCCCGACCGGCGGCGGATTTCATCCAGCAATTCGCGGGCCCGGCGATAGACATCCTCGTCCTGCACCATGTTCTCGTCGGTGCCGAGCTGGCCGTTGCTGCCGGAATTGCGGCCGAGCGGATCGCGCTGCTGCCCGGGCTCGGTGCCCTGCGCCGCGCCCTGCTGGCCCTGACCCTGCTGTTGCTGCTGGGCCAGCGCCTCGCCCAGATTGCGCATGCCTTCGCGCAGCGCCTCCATGGCGCGGCTCTGGTCATCCAGCGCCCCGGCCAAATCATCCTCGCGCAGCGCCTGTTCGGCGCCGTCCATCGCCTCTTCGGCGCGGCGCAGCGCCTCGCGCGCGGCCTCGCCGCCTTCGGTCCCGGCACCGGGCAGGTTCCGGCTCTGGCGGTTCAGCTCGTCGCGCAGCCCCTGCTGGCGGTCGGCCAGCTGGTCGCGCAGCGAGCCGCCGCCCTGTCCTTCACCCTGCTGGCCCTGATCCGGGGCGCCCTGCCCCTGACCCTGCTGCTGGCCCTGTCCGCCCTCGCCCTGCTGGCCTTGCTGACCCTGCTCGCCCTGACCCTGCTGGCCGGGGTTGAACTGCTCCTGCAGCTGGCGGAAGGCCTCGTCGGACAGGCCCTGCTGGTCGCGCAGCGTCTCTCCCAGACCTTCCATGGCCTGTTCGCCCGGAGTCTGACCGCCGCCCTGACCTTGGGTGACCTGCATGTTCTCCATCATCTGGCGCAGCTGCTCCAGCGCTTCCTGCGCCTCGGCCATGCGGCCCTGTTCAATCAGTTCCTGAATGCGGTCCATCATGCGCTGCAGGTCGTTCTGGCTCATCTCGACCATGTTCTGGTCCTGCGCCATCTGGTCCCCCTGCTCGCCGTCCTGCTGGGCCTGCCGCGACAGCTGGCGCATGTAATCATCCGTCGCCTCGCGCAGTTCCTGCATCAGCTCGGCGATCTCCTGTTCGGAGGCGCCATTGCGCATCGCCTCGGACAGGCGGTCCTGCGCGCGCTGCAGGCGTTCCATGGCATCGGCCAGATCGCCCTCTTCCAGCAGCAGCGCCAGATCCCATAGCGCGGCGGCCAACTCGGTCTGCTGGTCGGCGGTCAGGCCCTCGGCAGCAAAGCCTTCAAGCCGCCGCAGGATGGTGCGCAGCCGCAGATAGGGCACGGCAGAGCGGAACACGTCATCGGGCCGGTGCGCCACGGCGCGCAGCACCTGCGCCACGTCGCGGGCATTGGCGCGGGACCAGAGCAGCGCGCGGCGCTGGTCGATCATCGCGGCGGCCATCGGGTCGAAGAACCGCCGCCCCGGCAGGGTGATGACCTCGGGCGCCGAGAGGCCGGTCTGCCCGGCCTCGTCGGTCACTTCCATCTCCAGCCGCACCGGCAGGTTGGCCCAGGGATGTTCGGAGAAATTCTCGATCAGCGTTTCGGTGAACTGGGCGCGATCGCCAGCGATCGGCATGGGCAGCGGCACCTCGATGGCGTCGCGCGGATCAGGCTCGGTCGCCAGCCCGTAGCGGCGGTCGACCTCGTCCAGCGCCAGCACCAGCGTGGCGCGGCCTGCGGCCACGCCGTAATCGTCGCGCGCGTCAAAGGGGATCTGCGCGTCGCCTTCGTAACTGGCCTCGATCTCGCCGCTGCGGGTGACGCTGGGGGCGGCATCCGGCGTCACGTCCAGATCCCAGCCCCGCCCGCCCGGACCTTCGATCTCCAGCCGACCGGAGCGGGCGACGTCGAAGGCCTGCGCGGTGGCGGTGGGATCGGACTCGGTGGCGACCGGCGCCGTGCCGGAGATGGATTCGCTGACCGACAGCGCCCCCACCTCGCCATAAAGCCGCAGGGTGATGCGGGCGCCTGCGGGCACCTCCAGCGCGGCGGCGGTCACGTCGTTCAGGTAAACCGACGGCAGGCGCGTATAGCCGGGCGGCTCCATCCAGCCCTCCCATGCGGGGCCGGAGGCCAGATCCGCCCCCGCAGGCCCCATCGCCGTGACCGAGGACACGCGCAGGAAGGAGCCGAACACCAGCGCCACCAGAAAGGCCAGCAGCGCCACATAGCGCAGGGCAAAGGGATCGGCGCGGGACACGCGCAGGTCAGGCTCCACCGCGCGGGCTTCGGCCATGCGGGCGCGCATCCGCGCCTGATGCGCGGCCCAGAGCGCGCGGCTGCCCGGATCGCCCGCGCCGATGGCGGGGCTGTCCAGCGCGGCCTGAATGGGATTGCCGCGCAGCGAGGCATCCAGCCGCACCATCGCCTCGGGCCGGCGCGGCCAGCGCAGGCGGGTGACACCGCGCCACAGCCCCCAGAGCCCGCCGAGCACGGCCAGAAGACCCGCGCCCCAGACCCATTCGACGGCCACAAGATCCTGCAGCCCCAGCATCAGCGCCGCCAGCGTGACAAGGATCACCGACCACAGCGGCCAGAAGGCACGCGTGATCCGTTCCGCCACCATCCCCCAGAGGGTCAGGCGGAGCGGCCATTTCACCGGCTTCAGGATGTCGTCGGGCGCGTTCTCCCGTGAGGCCATACAGATCTCCTGCGGTCGGGCAGCCGCAGGGAGGTCCTTACAGCCACGCAGGGATGCTATCGCGCTTTATGATCTCGTCAAAGCTCGGTCTCTGGCGAATGACAGCGAATTGATCGCCGTTCACCAGCACCTCGGGCACCAGCGCGCGGGTGTTGTATTCCGACGCCATCACCGCGCCATAGGCCCCGGCAGAGCGGAAGGCCACCAGATCGCCGGGCCCGACGGGGGGCATGGGGCGGGCGCGGGCAAAGGTGTCGCCGGTTTCGCAGACCGGTCCCACGATGTCGAACAGCGCCTGTTCCACCCCCGTGTCAGGCTCCACCACCGGAACGATGTCGTGATGGGCGTCATACATGGCGGGCCGGATCAGATCGTTCATCGCGGCGTCGAGGATCAGGAAATCCCGCCCCTCGCCCTGCTTGTGATAGATCACCTGCGACACGAGGATCCCGGCATTGCCGACGATCAGGCGGCCCGGCTCGATCTCGATCTCGCAGCCCAGATCGCCCAGTTCCTCGCGGATCATCTGGCCGTAATCGGTGGGCAGCGGCGGCGCTTCGTTGCTGCGGGTATAGGGAATGCCCAGACCCCCGCCCAGATCCAGCCGAAGGATGTCATGCCCGTCTTCGCGCAGCGCACGGGTCAGGTCGGCCACCTTGCGATAGGCCTGCCGGAACGGCTCAAGCTGCGTCAGCTGCGAGCCGATATGCACGTCAATCCCGACCACCCGCAGGCCCGGCAGGGCGGCGGCGCGGGCATAGACCTCGCGCGCGCGGGCGATGGGAATGCCGAACTTGTTCTCCGACTTGCCGGTGGCGATCTTGGCATGGGTCTTGGCGTCGACATCGGGATTGACGCGGATGGTCACGGGGGCCGAAATCCCCATGGCGGCGGCGATGTCGGACACCGCCTCCATCTCGGGTTCGCTTTCGATGTTGAACTGGCGGATGCCGCCTTCCAGCGCGGTGCGGATCTCGGCCCGGGTCTTGCCCACGCCGGAAAACACGATGCGGTCGCCGGGCACGCCTGCGGCGCGGGCGCGGGCATATTCGCCGCCTGACACCACATCCATGCCCGCGCCCGCCTGCGCCAGCGTGGTCAGGATCGCCTGATTGGACGCCGCCTTCATCGCGTAGCAGACCAGATGCGGGCCCCAGTCCAGCGCCTCGTCGAACAGCCGGAAATGGCGCAACAGTGTCGCGGTGGAATAGATGTAGACAGGGGTGCCCACGGCGGCGGCAATTTCGGCCACCGGCACATCCTCGGCATGGAGCTGCCCGTTGCGATACAGAAAATGGTCCATGGTGCCCCCGTGTCCGTCCGTCTGTCGGTCTGGCCGTGACCCGGCCCGGCGCGGGGGATACTGGAAAAGCTGCCGCTTGGGAAGCTGTCCTCAGACCGGGCGGCTGCGCAGCCAGAGATAAAGCGGCAGGCCGAAACTGACGCCCACCAGCCATGTGGCGGGCAGCGCCAGCAGCGCCGACCAGTTGCGCCGCACCGCCACTTCCGACAGGCACCAGAGGCTGAGCACGCTGGCCGCGATCATCAGATCCCAGCTGAGCGCGGTGACGGCGGCATTGGCGGTCCAGAGGCCGGGCAGATCGGCAAGCTGGCCGCCCCCGCTCAGGAAGCGCCCCAGATGCCAGAGCGGATGCACCGCCCCCCAGACCGCAAGCGCCAGCCAGAGGTGGCGCAGGCGGATCACCCGCTGATGCCCATTTCGGCGGAGCCGCTGATGCTGACCGACACGCCGGGGCCCGACCGGGGCTGCGGCTCGGGCCGTTCCGGGGCGCCATCGGCGCCGCAGGCGGCGGTCAGGGCCAGAAGCCCCAGAGCAAGACACAGACGCATGGCGGTTTCCTTCACAGATGCACCCCAAGGCTGACCGGCCCGCTGCGGACCGACACGCCGGTCGATGTGCGGATCCCGTCCGGGGTCAGCACGACATTGGTGTTGACGCTGGGCCGGATCCGGGGCTCGTCCTCCGCCGGACCGCAGGCGGTCAGCAGGGCCAGACAGACCAGCGCGGATCCGGTATGGCGCATTATCCCAGCGTATCCTTCCAGCGGGCCACCTGCTCGCGCACGCGGGCGGGGGCGGTGCCGCCAAAGCTTGTGCGGCTTGCCACGGAATTATGCACACCCAGCACGCCAAAAACAGCCTCGGTGATGGGCTCGTGAACGGATTTCATCTCGTCCAGCGTGAGGTCGGGCAGATCGCAGCCCTTTTTCTCCGCCATCGCGACCAGCGCGCCGGTGACATGGTGGGCATCGCGAAACGGCAGGCCGGTGTCGCGCACCAGCCAGTCGGCCAGATCGGTGGCGGTGGAAAAGCCCGAGGCGGCGGCGCGTTCCAGACTGGGAACATTGGCGGCCATGTCGCGCACCATGCCCTCCATCGCGGCCAGCGCCAGCATCAGGTTGTCGGCGGCGTCGAACACCTGTTCCTTGTCTTCCTGCATGTCCTTGGAATAGGCCAGCGGCAGCCCCTTCATCACCATCATCAGCGCGACATTGGCCCCGAAGATGCGGCCCACCTTGGCGCGGATCAGTTCCGCCGCGTCGGGGTTCTTTTTCTGCGGCATGATCGACGAGCCCGTGGAGAACCGGTCGCTGAGCGTCACGAACCGAAACTGCGCCGAGGACCAGATCACCAGCTCTTCGGCAAAGCGCGACAGGTGCATCGCGCAGATCGAGGCGCAGGACAGGAATTCCAGCGCAAAATCCCGGTCGGACACCGCATCCAGACTGTTGGCCATGGGCCGGTCGAATCCCAGCGCCTCGGCGGTCATGTGGCGGTCGATGGGAAAGCCGGTGCCGGCAAGGGCTGCGGCGCCAAGCGGGCTTTCGTTCATGCGGGCACGGGCGTCGCGGATGCGGGACAGGTCGCGGGCGAACATTTCCACATAAGCCAGCATGTGATGGCCCCATGTCACCGGCTGCGCGGTCTGCAGATGGGTGAAACCGGGCATGACCCAGTCGGCGCCCGCCTCGGCCTGCGCCACAAGCGCGCGCATCAGCGCCAGCAGCCCCTGTTCCGCCGCGTCGCACTGGTCGCGCACCCACAGCCGGAAATCGGTGGCCACCTGATCGTTGCGGCTGCGGGCCGTGTGCAGGCGGCCCGCCGGGGCGCCGATCAGATCCTTCAGCCGCGCCTCCACGTTCATGTGGATGTCTTCCAGCGCGGTGGAAAAGACGAAGCGGCCTTCGTCGATCTCTGACAAGACCGTGAGCAGACCTTCCCGGATCGCCTCCACGTCGTTACTGTCCACGATGCCCGTGGCGGCCAGCATGGCGGCATGGGCCCTCGATCCGGCGATATCCTGCGCCGCAAGTCGCTTGTCGAACCCGATGGAAGCGTTGATCGCCTCCATGATCGCATCGGGTCCGGCGGCGAAGCGGCCACCCCACATCTGGTTCGAGGTCTTGTCCGACATGTCCTGCCTTTCCGGAGGGAAGATGAAACACCTAGCCTTGGCGATCCTTTATACTGCCGCTGTTGCGCTTGCAAATCCGGCTCTGGCCGACAGTGCGGCCGCCAGCGCGCTGCGCGAAGGCGAGATGAAGAAACTGGTCTTCCACCCCGCGCCGAAACCGGCGGGGCAGACCGGCTTCACCGATTTTGACGGCGCGCCGCTGTCCCTGTCCGACTGGCAGGGCAAATGGGTGCTGGTCAATTTCTGGGCCACATGGTGCGCCCCCTGCCGCGAGGAGATGCCGCATCTGTCCGCCCTGCAGACCGATATGGGCGGCGACAGCTTCGAGGTGGTGACCATCGCCACCGGGCGCAATCCGCCCCCCGCGATGGAAGAGTTTTTTGAGGAAATCGGCGTCGACAACCTGCCGCTGCACCGTGACCCGAAATCCGGGCTTGCGCGCGAAATGGCGGTGCTGGGCCTGCCGGTCACCGTGATCCTGAACCCCGAGGGGCAGGAGGTGGCGCGGCTGACCGGGGATGTCGACTGGGCCTCCGACAATGCGCGCGCGGTGCTGTCAGCACTGATGGGCCCCGAAAGCTGACCGGGGCACTGGCGAAGATGGCGCCAGAAAAACCAAGGCCGGAAAGCGCGACCGCACGCGCTTTCCGGCCTTACACTCGTACCCTACTGCGGATTTGAACTCGTCACCGAACCTTTGAACCGTATATGCGCATGTATTCGTTAATCAGACGTTAACGAACGCCGCATCCGGACCAAAGGTTGCAAAGATTTCTCGTCACTCCACAGATATTTCGCCGGAGGGACGCGGTGTTGCCGCAGTTTCTGCGGGCAGCACCGGATAGACCACCTCTGGCAGGGTGCCGGTCAGGCTGCCAAGGAAGGCCACGATTCCCTCGGCTTCTTCGACAGTCAGATCCGTCCCAAGCTGCGAACTGGCCATGATCTCCACCGCGACCTTCAGATCCCAGACCTTGCCCGAATGGAAATAGGGCGCCGTCACCGCGATGTTGCGCAGGGGGGCGGCACGGAAGACATATTCGTCATCCACGGTTTCGGTCACGGCAAAGCGGCCCTTGTCGCCTTCGGGCAGCACCTCTGCCCCCGGCTTTTCGATCAGGCCGAACGGGTAGTACTCCTGCCCGCCAAGGTTGATGCCGCTGTGACAGGCTGCACAGCCGGAATCGATGAACAGCTGCAGCCCCGCCACCTGCTGGTCACTCAGCGCCGCGTCATCGCCGTTCAGCCAAGCATCGGGGGCGAGGGCGTCAGCAGCGTCGCCTCATAGGCTTCGATGGCGCGGGCGAAGTTGTCAAAGGTGACCGGGTCGGTCTCCTTGGGAAAGGAGGCGCGGAACCAGTCCTGATACTGCGGCATCGACTTGAGCGTGGCGACCACGTTTTCAGGCGTGTTGGCCATTTCCACCCCGGCCTGCACCGGGCCCTTGGCCTGCGCCGCCAGATCCGGCGCGCGGCCATCCCAGAACTGCGCCCCGTTGAACACCGCGTTCAGCACGGTGGGCGCGTTGCGCGGCCCCTTCTGCCAGCCATGGCCGATGGAGGTTTCAAGGTTGTCATCGCCGCCCGTGGCAAGGTTGTGGCAGGAATTGCAGGAAAACACCCCCGAGGCAGAGATGCGCGGATCAAAGAACAGCGCCTTGCCCAAGGCGATCTTGTCCGGCGTCAGGGGGTTGTTGGCCACCGCAGGCAGGGTGGAAGGCAGCGGCGAGAAGATGTCCAGCGCCAGCGCGCGCAGATCCTCCTGCGCAGGGGCCACCTGCGCGGAAAGGATCAGGGACAGGGCCATAAGGGGGATCTTGGCTTGCAAGAACATGAAAGGACTCCGTTCGGGATGCGGGCGCGTTTCCGATTGGAATCGTTATAAGATCGGGCTTTACCCGCCTTGATCTGGCGCAAGTCGGCCCGGCTCAGCGGCAGTAGGCGCCGTTGCCGTGGCGGGCGGTGTCCAGATGCAGATGGTCTTCGTGATAGCCGTCCGACCCCGGCCCCAGCACCGTTCCGAAAGTGCCGCAGGCAGATTTGTGCATCCGCGCCAGCGCCCGGCCCTTTGACCCGCGACCCCAGTCGCGCAGCACGCTGATGTCGGACCCGTCGCGCAGGCGGATGGCGGAAATGTCGATCGCCTTGCCCCGGCCATGTTCGCTGACCGCCGCTCCGGGCACGTTGTTGCGCGACCGGCAGACGTAATGCGCCGCCACGTGCAGCCCTGCGACCCCGCCGCCGATGCTGCCCACGGCGGGCATCACTGCGCCTTCGGTCCAGCGTTTCAGCGCCTTGGCGGTCGGGCAGTCGATCAGCGCCTGCTGGCTGAGCGCCACGCCAGAGACCGAGCGCAGCCGCACCGCCTCGCCCATGCCGCAGCCGGGCAGCTTGCCGGGGACAAAGCCCACCTCCTCGCCCTGCAGGTCGGGATCGCCGCAGACCGAGCCCCGCACCTGCTCGCGCTGGCGGGCCATGGCGCGCTGCACCACCGCACCGGGGCGCGCGGCGGGGCGCGGCGACCGGCCCACCGCCTGCGGCGAGCGGGCGGCAAAGCTGCGCACCACAAGCGGCATCACATCCTGCGGGTTGAAGCCGGGGATGCCCGCCTCCTTCAGCTCGCGCCGGATCGTCTCGGGCGTGGCGTCGGGCCGGGCCACCGGATGCAGCGACCGCTCCGGCGCGTCAAGCGCGGGCGCCGCCCAGACCAGCAGCGCGCAGCACAGGCCTGCCAGCCGCGCCGTCACTTCCGCACCGCCGCGCGGCCAAAATCCGGGGCATCCGTATCCTGCCCCGCCTGCAGGATGCCGCGCCGGATCTCCCGCGTGCGGGTGAAATAATCGAACAGAAGCTGCCCGTCGCCGGTGCGGATCGCGCGCTGCAGGGCAAACAGCTCTTCGGTGAAGCGGCCCAGAATTTCCAGCGTGGCGGGCTTGTTGGTCAGGAACACGTCGCGCCACATGGTCGGATCCGAGGCGGCGATGCGGGTGAAATCCCGGAACCCCGCGGCGGAAAACTTGATGACCTCCTGATCCGACACGCGACGCAGGTCATCGGCCACGCCGACCATCGTATAGGCGATGAGATGCGGGATATGGCTGACCACGGCGCAGACCAGATCGTGATGCTCCACCTCCATGCGCTCGGTATTGGCGCCCAGCGCCTGCCAATAGGTCTCCAGCCGCGCGGTGGCCTGTTCCGACGCGCCGTCCGGCACGATCAGGCACCAGCGGTTGTCGTAAAGCGAGGCAAAGCCCGCATCGGGGCCGGAATGCTCGGTGCCCGCCATGGGATGCGCGGGCACGAACTCCACGCCCTCGGGCAGATGCGGGCGCACCGCGTCGATCACCGCCTGCTTGACCGAGCCCACATCGGTGACGGTGCAGCCCGGCTTCAGATGCGGCGCCATCGCCTCGGCCAGCTCGCCCATCGCGCCCACCGGCACCGCCAGCACCACCAGATCGGCATCGCGCACCGCCTCTGCCACGCTGTCGCAGACCTCGTGGCAGAGCCCCAGCCGCCGCGCCGTGTCGCGGGTCGCCTGCGACCGGGCATAACCGGTCACATGGCTGTCCATGCCGGCGCGTTTCATCGCCCAGAACATCGACGAGGCGATCAGCCCCAGACCCAGCAATGCGACGCGCGGATAGCTCATCGGGCGCCTGCCTTGAACAGCCCGATCAGATGCGCGACCCGGCGGCACGACGCCTCGTCGCCCACGGTGATGCGCAGCGCATGCGGCAGCTTGTAGCCGGTGGTGCGGCGCACCAGCACCCCCTGCCCCTGCAGATAGATGTCGCAGGCCTCGGCCTCGGCCTGACTGGCAAAGCGCGCAAGGATGAAATTGGCGGTCGAGGCATCCGATGACACGCCATGTTCGGCCAGTGCCTCGCCCAGCCATGCACGCATCCGGGCGTTTTCGGCGCGGCATTTTTCCACATAGGCGGTGTCGCGGATCGCCGCCTCGGCGGCGGTCAGCGCCATGCCCGAAATGTTGAACGGCCCGCGCACGCGCTGCAGCACGTCGATGATGGCCTGCGGGCCGTAACCCCAGCCCACACGCATGCCGCCCAGCCCGTAAAGCTTTGAAAAGGTGCGGGTCATCACCACGTTGTCGCGCTGCGTGGCAAGCTTTGCGCCGCCATCATAGCCTTCGACATATTCGGCATAGGCGCTGTCGATCACCAGCAGCGCCTGCGGCGGCAGCGACTCGGCCAGCCGCTCCAGCTCTGCCAGACCGATCATGGTGCCGGTGGGGTTGGCGGGGTTGGCGACGAAGACCAGCCTGGTGCGGGCGGTGCAGGCGGCAAGGATGTTGTCGACGCTGACAACCCGGTCCTGTTCGGCCACCTCCACGGGGGTGGCGCCCGCCGCCAGCGCGGAAATCCGGTGCATGGCAAAGCCGTGTTCGGTGTGGATCACCTCGTCCCCCGGCCCGGCATAGGCCTGACAGAGAAAGGCGATGACCTCGTCCGAGCCCGCGCCGCAGATGATCCGCTCCGGATCCAGCCCCCACGTCTCGCCAATGGCCTGCCGCAGTTCGGCGTGATCCGAAGAGGGGTAACGGTGCATTTCATGCACCACGCGCCGCACCGCCTCCTGCGCCGCCTGCGACGGGCCGAAGGGGTTTTCGTTGGAGCTGAGCTTGATGACGTTGGCCATCCCGGGCAGATGGGATTTCCCGCCCACGTAGAGCTCGATATCCATGATGCCCGGTTGCGGTGCGATGCCAGCCATGTGACGTTCCCCAGATTGAATGCCGCCACGTTCTACCGCGCCCCGCCGCCACTTGCCAGCCTTGGCGCGGCGCGGCCTTTCGCGAAATTGCAGGTCTGCCCGTGGGATGCGCGGCGGCAGCGCGGGTCAGACCAGAATGTCGATCCGCTGCTGCTCGCCCACGCCGAACACCCGCTTGTAGCGCACGATCTGGTCCTCGGGCCCCATTGCCTTCATCGGGTTGTCGGACAGCTTGACCGTGGGGTGACCATTGGCGCTGATCGCCTTGCAGACCAGACTGAACGGCGCGAGCCGGTCGTCCGGGGCCAGCCCGCGGAAATCATTGGTCAGCAGCGTGCCCCAGCCAAACGATACCCGCACGCGACCGGAGAAGGTGCGGTAAAGCGAGGTCATCTTTTCCACATCCAGCCCGTCGGAAAAGATCACCAGCTTGTCGCGCGGATCCTCGCCCCGCTCCTGCCACCAGCGGATCGCGGTTTCGGCGCCCTGTTCCGGTGCGCCGCTGTCGATGCGGATGCCGGTCCAGCCCGCCAGCCAGTCGGGGGCATGGCGCAGGAACCCTTCGGTGCCATAGGTGTCGGGCAGGATGATGCGCAGGTTGCCCTCGTGTTCGCGCTGCCAGTCGGCCAGCACGTCATAAGGCGCGCGGGCCAGCGCCGCGTCATCCTCGGCCAGCGCGGCATAGACCATGGGCAGTTCATGGGCGTTGGTGCCGATCGCTTCCAGATCGCGGTTCTTGGCGATCAGACAGTTGGAGGTGCCGGTGAACCGCGGCCCCAGCCCCTCGACCATCGCCTGCACGCACCAGTCCTGCCACAGGAAGCTGTGCCGCCGCCTTGTGCCGAAATCCGCGATGCGCAGATCCGGCAGGTCGCGCAGACGTTCGATCTTTTCCCAGAGCTTGGTGGCGGCGCGGGCGTAAAGCACCTGCAGTTCGAACCGGCCCATATGTTTCAGCACGGCCCGGCCGCGCAGTTCCATCAGCACCGCCAGCGCGGGAATTTCCCACAGCATGACCTCGGGCCATGACCCTTCGAAGGTCAGCTCATACTGGTCGCCCACCCGCTCCAGAAAATAGGGCGGCAGGCGCAGCGCCTCGAACCATTCCATGAAATCGGGGCGGAACATCTGGCGCTTGCCGTAAAAGGTGTTGCCGCGCAGCCATGTGGATTCGCCCCGGGTCAGCGACAGCGACCGGATGTGATCCAGCTGTTCGCGCAGCTCCCCCTCGTCGATCAGTTCCGCCAGCGGCACGTCCTTGGACCGGTTGATCAGGCTGAACGTCACCTTGGTGTCACGGCGGTTGTGATAGACCGACTGACACATGAGCAGTTTGTAAAAATCGGTGTCGATCAGGGACCGGACAATCGGATCGATCTTCCACTTGTGGTTCCAGACACGGGTCGCGATGTCCAAGACGGCCTCTCCTCCGGGGTGCACGTCCCCGTGATAGGCGATCCGGTCCGGCGCGTCCAAGCGGTTTTTCTGCGCCTCTCCCGGGGCTTCGGTCCGGATCAGGCCAGCGTGACCCCGGCGGCGCGCATCTGGTCGCGCATCCGCGCCAGAGAGCCGTCCAGATCGATGGCGCGGCAGGCCTCCTGCCGGACCGTCACGGCAAAGCCCAGCCGTGCCGCATCCAGCGCCGAAAACGCCACGCAGAAATCCAGCGCCAGCCCCGCCATGGTCAGCCGGGTGACGCCCCGGCTGCGCAGATAGCCGTCGAGCCCGGTCGGCGTGACATGATCGTTCTCGAAAAACGCCGAATAGCTGTCGATGGCGGGGTTGCTGCCCTTGCGGATCACCAGATCGGCGCGGGAGGTGTCCAGCCCCGGGTGAAACTCCGCGCCCGGGCTGCCGGTCACGCAATGGTCGGGCCACAGCACCTGCAGACCATAGGGCATGGTGACCTGCGCAAAGGCGGGCTGCCCCGGGTGGCTGGACGCAAAGGAGGAATGTCCCGCCGGGTGCCAGTCCTGCGTCAGCACCACGGTGCCCGCCCCCGCCATCAGCGCGTTGACGGGCGCCACCACCGCATCCCCCTCCGGCACGGCCAGCGCGCCGCCGGGACAGAAATCCAGCTGCACATCGATCACGAGCAGGGCATGGGACATGGCGCGGCCTCCTTTGCCCCAAGGCGTAGGCAGCTGCGGCGCCTGCGTCAATGGGTCGGGCAGCACCTGCCCTGCGGCGGTTCAGCCGATTGCGGGGGCGCGCCGGACGCGCTATTTCGGCCCCATGTTTACGGTCTGCGCGCTCTATCACTTCACCCGCTTCGACGAGCCCGGCGCGCTGCGCGGGCCGCTTCTGGATCTGTGCCGCGCCGAGGCCATCACCGGCACGCTGCTGCTGGCGGGCGAGGGTCTTAATGGCACCATCGCCGGGCCTGCCGCTGGCATCGACCGGGTGCTCGGCCATCTGCGGGCGCTGCCGGGCTGCGCCGATCTGGAGTGCAAGCTGTCCACCGCCAGCACGCGCCCCTTTGCGCGGATGAAGGTTCGGCTCAAGCGCGAGATCGTCACCATGGGCCAGCCCGGCGTCGATCCCCGGGCCAAGGTGGGGCATTATGTGGAACCCGCCGCGTGGAACGATCTGATCCGCGCCCCGGACGTGGTAGTGATCGACACGCGCAACGATTACGAAGTGGCGATCGGCAGCTTCGAAGGTGCCGTCGATCCCGCCACCCGCAGCTTCCGCGAGTTTCCCGCATGGTGGGAGCAGAACAAGGCGCGGTTCCACAACAAGCGCATCGCGATGTTCTGCACCGGCGGCATCCGCTGCGAAAAATCCACCAACTGGCTGCTGGGTCAGGGGGTTGAGGAAGTGTATCACCTCAAGGGCGGCATCCTGAAATATCTGGAGGAGGTTCCGGAGGCCGAAAGCGCGTGGCAGGGCGCCTGTTTCGTCTTCGACGGGCGGGTGTCGGTGGAACATGGGCTGCGCGAGGGTCCGCATGAGCTGTGTCATGCCTGCCGCCGTCCGATCCTGCCCGAAGACCGCGCGCGCCCGGAATTCGAGGAAGGCGTGTCCTGCCACCAATGCCGCGACGAGACCACGGACGAGGACAAGGGCCGCTTCCGCGAGCGCCAGAAACAGATCGCGCTGGCCCGCGCGCGCGGCGACCGCCATCTTCACGCCGATCTGCCGGACGAATACGGCCCGGCCTGAGCCCTGCCCGGGCGGCACCCTGATCTGCCGCGACTGCGCCCCAACCCCCATCAGAAATAGCTCCGGACCAGCGCGCCCGACACCAGCGCCCAGCCATCAGCCAGCACGAAGAAGGCCAGCTTGAACGGCAGGGAGACGATGGCGGGCGGCACCATCATCATGCCCATGGACATGAGCACCGCCGCGACCACCAGATCGATGATGAGAAACGGCAGAAAGATCAGAAATCCCACCTGAAAAGCCCGCGAGATTTCGGAAAGCATGAAGCTGGGGATCAGCACGGACAGCGGTGCCTCGGGCGCCAACCCGCTGCCGCGCGTGTCCGGGCGCAGATCCGCCATCGCGGCAAAGGTCTCCGGATCGGCACGGCTCGCCATGAAGCCGCGGAACGGCACCAGCGCGCGCTCTGCCGCCTCCGCCAGGTCGATCCGCTCTTCAAGCAGGGGCTGGATGCCCTCCGCCCATGCGGCAGTAAAGGTCGGCTCCATGATGAAATAGGTCAGAAACAGCGCGAGGCTGACGATCAGCATGTTCGGAGGCGATTGCTGCAGCCCGATCGCCTGCCGCAGGATCGCCAGCACCGTGACGAGAAACGGAAAACAGGTCACCATGATGGCGATGCCCGGCGCGAGGCTCAGCAAGGTGATCAGCGCGATCAGCTGCAGGCTGGTGGCCGTGACGGATCCCCCCTGCCCCAGATCAACCGAAATCTGCTGCGCTCCTGCCAATTGCGGCAGAACCAGCAGAAGCGCCCCAAGAACCAGCCCCGGCAGACGCGCCATCGTCAGGCCGGGCTTTTCAAATCGACCACTTCGGTCAACCGCACCGCAAGCTGGCCATTTTCACCGCCCTCCACCACTTCCAGCGCACCGATTCCGATCAGCCGGTCACCCACATAAAGCTCCACCGGATCTTCCAGACGCTTGTCCAGCGTCAGCACCGAGCCTTCGCCCAGCTTCAGCAGATCCCGCACCAGCGGGCGGGCTCGGCCGACCGAGACGGTGATCTCGATCGGGACAGAGGTGAAAGGCGTGGCCGTCCCGGCGCCGTCCCTGATATCATCCATGAGCGATCTTCCTCCGGTTTTCCTGCGCAAATCCATGAACTGCCTGCGCGATGTCCTGTGCCAGCCCGCTAAGATCCACCTGCCGCTCGATCTCCGCGAAGCGGATGTCGGCCTGACCTTCCGCGAGAGATGGATCCTCCTGAATCTGCAGCGGAAAGCCGAAATCCCGATCGAGCAGCGGCATGACGCTGGCGGCGCTGCCGGGGGCGACGGAAATGACCACGTCCAGCGTGCCGATCTCGGCGGCCATGCGCTGCAGATGCTCGATCACGTGCAGCCCCAGAGATTCCGCCAGCACCTTCGGCATCAGGGCACTGACAATCTCTTCCAGAAGCGGCGACATGCCGTTCATCACCTGCCGGTAGGCTTCGTGATAGGTGAAGGACAGATCCTGAAGATTTTGCGCAAAATCGCTGGAGATCCGGCTCTGATCCTCGGTCTGGGCCTTGATCGCGTCATCCCAGCCCGCGCGATACCCCGTCTCGAAGGCCTCCAGCTTGGTGGTTTCCAGTTCCGCCACGCTGGCCTTGGCCAAAACCGGCTCCTGATCCCGGCGCGGGGCGCCAAAATCTTCGAGAAAGGCGCGGATCCGGGTCATTTCGCCTCCTCCGTCTCGTCAAGCCAGCTGCGCAGGATTTCCACCGTTTCAGATTTGCGCTGTTCGATCAGGCTGCGCAGGCGGTCCACCGGGTCTTCGACCGTGGGCGCGTCAAAATCGATCATGCCCATCCCGCCAAAGTCGCCGCCGCCGCCAAGCGAGTTCATCGGCATGAAGCCGTCATCCGGGTCGATTTCGCCGGTCAGCGCCGATCCTCCGCTGGCGCCGGGCAGGGCCAGCGCCTGTCCCTGTGCGGCAAGGGCCGGTCCCGCCGGAGCGGCAAGGATAGGCCGAACCACGAAGAGGCCGAGAATCAGCGCCACCACCGCGAGAATGGCCATCTGGATCAGCGACATGGGATCCAGCGACAGCGCCAGCCAGTCCTGCTCCACCGGGCCGGTGCCCAGACCTTCAGGCCGCTCGAAGGGCAGCGAGCGCAGCGTGATCTCGTCGCCCCGCGCTTCCTCGAATCCCACGGCAGAGGCCACGAGGTCGCGCAGCGCGGTAATCTGCTCTTCCGGCATCGGCACGAACTGCGGCACGCCGTCCGCCCCTTCGGTATAGGTGCCGTTGACCAGCACCGCGACGCTCAGCCGCTTGATCGCGCCGGGCAGCCGCGTCACCTCCCGCATGGTTTCCGAAATCTCGTAATTCACGCGCTCGCGGGTTTCGGCACTGTTGCTGTTGGAGCTCTGCTCGCCCCCCGCCTCGCCATCCGGCAGATTCGAGGCAACACTGACCCCGCCCCCGCCCGAATCCTGCGCGGTGCTGCTCTGTTCCTCGGTATCGGTCGAGATCACGACGCGCCCCTCCGGATCGAAGCGGCGTTCCCGGATCGATTCGCTTTCGGTGACCGTGTCGACGCTGACCTCGACCACGGCGTTGCCAAGCCCCACGCGCGCCTCCACCAGACGCTGCACCCGGTCCCGCAGCGCCGCCGCCCGGTCCTCCGCCGACAGCCCGATGCCGGGGTCGTCCTCGGCCCCCACCAGCCCGGACCGCCCGTCAATCACCGCCACATGCTCGGCCAGAAGCCCCGGCACGGCGGAGGCGACCAGATGCCGGAGCGCGCGCGCCTGCACCGGGGACAGCCCCTGCCCAGTGGTTGTGACCGAGACCGAGGCCGAAGGCGTCACGTCGCGCTGGAAGGGGTTGGCGGTCGAATTGGCGATATGCACCCGCGCGCTGGCAATGTCTGGGCTCGCGACGATGGTCCGCGCAAGCTCGCCCTCCTTCGCGCGCCAATAGGCCGCGTCGAACATCTGGGAGGTGGTGCCGAAGCCCGACAGCCCGTCCAGCAGCTCATAGCCCTGCACGCTGTTGGGCGGCAGTCCCTCGCTTGCCAGCGTCATGCGCAGGGCGTCGCGCTGCGCCATAGGCACCAGAATCGCCCCGCCGCGCACCTCATAAGGAACGCCGCGCTGTTCCAGCGCCGCCACCACATCCCCAGCCGCGTCGTTTTCAAGACCCGCGTAAAGCAGCGTCATCTCCGGCGCGGAGGCGAGGCGCGCCATGCCGAGCACGGCCAGAATCGTGACGATCGTGGCCCCCAGCACCACCATCCGGCGGCGCGCGCCCAACGTGTTCCAGACTGTCGCGAGTTGCAGCAAGGTCGTTCTCCGTTCCGGTGTTCCGTGCGGTGACCTCATCTTTGGACCATCAGACTTAACAATCGGTTAGTCCCTGCCGGGTATAACGGCCCCATCTGAGAACGAGGTTTGGCAATGACTGACGCCACAGCCGACGCCGCGGGCGCCGATGAGCCACCAAAGAAAAAACCGTCGAAACTGCCCCTGATCGCCGGGCTTGTGCTGGCGATTCTGGGCGGCGGCGGCGGGTTCTATGCCGCATGGTCCGGGCTGCTGCCCATCGGGGGCGGCAGCGACTCCGCGCATCCGGAGGAGGCCGAGCACGCGGTGGAAGGACATGGCCCCGCCGCCACGGTGGCCTTCCTCGAACTGCCGCAACTGATCGCCTCGCTCGGTCCCGGTTCCGCGATGCAGCATCTGCGCTTCCGGGCCAGTCTAGAGGTGGATCAGGCACATCTGCCGGAGGTGACGCTGCTGCAGCCGCGCATTCTGGACGTGCTCAACACCTATCTGCGCGCGCTGGAACCGCAGGATGTCGAAGCGCAGGGCGCGCTGATCCAGCTGCGCTCGCAGATGCTGCGGCGCATCCAGCTGGTGACCGGGGAGGATCGCGTGCGCGACCTGCTGGTGACCGAATTTGTCCTGAACTGAAGAGGTTGGAATGGATCTTATCGCCGATATCCTGCTTGCCGCAGGCGCTCTGGGCGCCGGATTCTACTGTTTCGTGCTGTCGCGCCGCCTGACACGCTTCACCGATCTGGAGCAGGGCGTGGGCGGCGCCGTCGCCGTTCTGTCGGCACAGGTGGATGACCTGACCCGGACGCTGGCCGCCGCGCAGGCTGCCGCAGGCACCAAATCGGCGGCACTGGCCGAAGCCACGCAGCGCGCCGAAGACGTGGCCCGAAGGCTGGAGCTCATGCTCGCCGCCATGCATGATCTGCCCGCCGCGGATCCGGCGCCTCCGCCCGTGGCCGATCCGGTGTTCTTCCGCCATCCGCGCGGGGCGGCCTGATGCGCTGGCGGGTGCCGGGGAAAAGCCGGGGCCGCACCCGGGGCGTGCTGGCGGTGATCGGCGGGCTGATGGTCGCCTCTGCACTTGTGCGGCTCGGCGCCGGCACGGCGGAGGCGCTGGAAGAGATGGCACCCGGCACGGAGACCACCACCGCCGCTTCCGGCCAGACGGTCGGTGACTGCGTGAATGACGAGGGGCTGACCCCGGTGCTGGAAGCGCTGCAGACGCGCGAAGACCGGCTGGCGCAGCGGGAGGCTGACCTGCGCACAAGGCTGCAGGCGCTTTCCGTCGCGGAGACCGAGATCGACCGCAAGATGGCCGCCCTGCAGACGGCGGAGGAGCGGCTGCGCGCCACGCTGACCATGGCGCAGACCGCTGCGGATGATGACGTGGCGCAGCTGACGCAGGTCTATGCGGCGATGAAGCCAAAGCAGGCCGCCGCGCTCTTCGAGGAAATGGATCCCGACTTTGCCGCAGGCTTTCTGGGACGGATGCGCCCGGACGCCGCCTCAGCCATCCTTGCCGGGCTGACCCCCCAGAAAGCCTATACCATCAGCGTCATCCTCGCCGGGCGCAACGCCGATGCGCCCAGAGAGTAAGCGCGGCCTGGGTCACCCGGCGGGCGAAACCCGCGCAGCAAAGGCCTCGATCTGGGCGGCGGGCAGCGCGCCCGCCTGCCGCGCCGCCTCCTTGCCCCCGGCAAAGGCGATCATCGTGGGAATGCCCCGGATGCCGAACCCCGCAGAGACCTGCGGGTGGTCTTCGGTGTTCAGCTTCACCAGCCGCGCCCGCCCGCGCAGCCCCGCCGCAGCCTTGGAAAACTCCGGCGCCATCATCCGGCAGGGGCCGCACCACGGCGCCCAGAAATCCACCACCAGCGGCAGATCGTCGGTGCGGATGGCCTTCTGCAGCGTGACCGGGTCGATGTCCCGGGCCTTGCCCTCCAGCAGCGCGGCGCCGCAGACGCCGCATTTTGGCCCGGATGCAAGCCGGGTTTCGGGCAGCCGATTGGTCTGACCGCAGTCCAGACACACAAGTTTGACCATGATGCCTCTCCAGACATATCTTTCCGGACATATATGTGACCCTAACGCCATCGCGACAACACCTTGGGCAATTGCCCCATTGCTTTCGCGACAGGCAGACCGACAATGACACAGCTTTAAAAGACGAAACGAGCCAGACCATGATCACCCGACGCCGATTTGTTGCCACGGCCACCGCCGGGGCGGCGCTTGCTGCCGCCGCTCCCGCCCATGCTTTCGAGGTGGAGAAGCGCTATCGTCCGCAGCAGGTGCGCATGCGCAGCGACCTTCAGCCCGGCCAGATTCTGATCCTGCCGCGGGCCCATTTCCTGTATTACGTGACCGGCCCCGGCGAGGCGCTGCGCTATGGCGTCGGCGTCGGCAAGGCCGGGCTGGAATTCACCGGTGATGCGATCATCCAGGTGAAAAAGGAATGGCCCACATGGCGCCCCACCATGGAGATGATCGAGCGCGAGCCAGACACCTATGGCCGGTTCAAGGACAATGACTATGTCCAGCCCGGCGGTCCCGGCAACCCGCTGGGGGCCCGCGCGCTGTATCTGTTCCAGAACGGGCGCGACACGTTCTACCGCATCCACGGCACCACGGCGCCCGAATCGATTGGCCGCTCCGTGTCGAACGGCTGCATCCGCATGCTCAACGACCATGTGATCGACCTGTATGAACGGGTGCCCGTGGGCACTCCGGTGACCGTGCTGTGATCCTTGCGGGGCAGAGATGGGCGGTGAACCGCCCGTCGCGCCCCGGAGCACAGCCCTTTTGCCGGATCGTCCCCGCATTTTAACGCTTCGTTAACTGGCCGAAATCATACCAGAACGGCGCCACAATCAGGCCAGAATGGGACTCTAGCGGTAAAGGTGCACAGTCAGACATGGCACAGGCAGGGCACGCGATGGGCACTTTGACATTTCTCGTCGGCAGCACGCTGGGCTTTTTTGCGGCGGTGGTGTCGTGGCTGTTTCTGGGAATGCCCCTGCTCAATGCCGTCGGCTTCTATCTGGCCTCCAGCCTTGTTCTGGGCGCGCTGCCGCTTCTGGGCTGCCTGCTGCGCAAGCGGCGGGAGGATGGCCTGCCGCTTGCCGCGCATCACTGACTGTCCTTACTCCTGCGCCTGCGCGATCAGCGCCTCCACCGCCGGGCCCATAGCCTCGACGATCCGGACCACGCCCTCGGCATTGGGGTGGATGTTGTCGGGCTGCATCACCGCGGACATGTCGGCGGGCATCGCGCCCTCCACCCGCAGCCCTTCGAAAAAATCCTCGAACAGCAGCGTGTCATGCGCCTGCGCCAGATCCGGATAGATGGCATCGAAGCTCTGCTTGAACTCGGTGCCATAATTGCCCGGCGCCGTCATGCCCACCAGCAGCACTGGCAGGCCGCGCGTCTCCGCCTCCTGCAGGATGCCCTCCAGATTGGCGCGCGAGGTTTCGGGCGGGATGCCGCGCAGCAGGTCATTGCCCCCCAGCGCCACGATCATCGCATCGATCTCGGGCGACAGCGACCATGCGACGCGCGACAACCCGCCCGCCGTGGTATCCCCCGACACGCCACCATTGACCAGCCGCACCTCATGACCGCGCGCCTCCAGCCAGGCGCGCATCTGCGGCACGAAGCCCTCCTGTTCGGCCAGCCCGTAACCTTGGGTCAGACTGTCGCCAAGCGCCAGAATATCCACGCCTTCCGCCTGTGCCGGAACCGTGAGGCCCAGCAGCACCAGCGCTGTCTTGCTGAGGCGCGCAAAGGCCCCATATGTCACCAAACCCCTCATGACCCGGATCTTTTCCTCCATGCCTGACCCCATCATTGCCCTAGAAGATGTGACCCTCAAGCTCAGGGGCAATGCCGGCCCGGTCGAAATCCTGCACGGGCTGACCATGCAGGTCCACAAAGGCGAGACTCTGGGCCTTGTCGGGCCGTCCGGTTCGGGCAAAAGCTCGCTGCTGATGGTGATGGGCGGGCTGGAGGCCGCGACCAGCGGTCAGGTGCGGGTGCTGGGGCAGGATCTGACCCGGATGGACGAGGACCGCATGGCCCGGTTCCGCCGCGATCACATGGGCGTGGTGTTCCAGTCCTTCAACCTGATCCCGACCATGACCGCGCTGGAAAACGTGGCGACCCCGCTGGAACTGGCGGGCGCGCCTGATGCTTTTGACCGGGCGCGCGCCGAACTCGACCGGGTGGGGCTTGCCTCGCGAAGCGATCATTACCCCGCGCAGATGTCGGGCGGCGAACAGCAGCGCGTGGCGCTGGCCCGCGCTTCGGCGCCACGTCCGCAGATCCTGCTGGCGGACGAACCGACCGGCAATCTGGACGGCAGCACCGGGCAGGCCATCATGGATCTGCTGTTCGGGCTGCGCGACGATCACGGCGCCACGCTGGTGCTGGTCACCCATTCCCGACAGCTGGCCGACCGCTGCGACCGCGTGGTGCGGCTGACCGACGGGCGCATCGACGACGCGCTGGCGAGGGCGGCGGAATGAGCCTGCGCATCGCGGCGCGGCTGGCCCGGCGCGAACTCCGGGGCGGCCTGCGCGGTTTCCGCATCTTTCTGGCCTGTCTTGCACTGGGGGTGGCGGCCATCGCTGGGGTGGGGTCGGTCCGGACCGCCATCGAACAGGGGCTGTCGGATCAGGGCGCGGTGCTGCTGGGGGGCGATGCGCAGGCGGAATTCACCTATCGCTTTGCCACGCCCGAGGAACGCGGCTGGCTGGAGGAAATCTCCACCGACCTGTCGGAGATCGCCGATTTCAGATCCATGGCCACGGTCACCCGGGAGGGCGAGACCGAACGCGGGCTGACGCAGGTCAAGGCGGTGGACGAGGCCTATCCGCTGCTCGGCCAGATGGAGCTTGACCCGCCGCAGCCGCTGTCCGAGGCGCTGGCAGGGGGCGATCTGCCCGGCGCGGTCATGGCCCCGGTGCTGGCCGACCGGCTGGGGCTGAGCCCCGGCGACAGCTTCCGGCTGGGAGAGCAGGAGTTCACCCTGTCGGCGGTCATCCTGCACGAACCGGATGATGCCGGCGACGGATTCGGGCTGGGCCCGCGCACGCTGGTGGCGACGTCGGCACCGGCGGAAAGTGGTCTGCTGGCCCCCGGATCGCTGTACGAGACGCAGTATCGCCTGCTGCTGCCGCCCGGCAGCGATCTGGACGCGCTGAAGGCCGAGGCCGAGACGCGCTACCGCGACAGCGGCGTGCGCTGGCGCGATGCCCGCAACGGCGCGCCGGGAATTTCCCGGTTCGTCGACCGGCTGGGGCGGTTTCTGGTGCTGGTGGGCCTGTCGGGCCTCGCCGTGGGCGGCATCGGCGTGTCGGCGGCGGTGCGGGCCTATCTGGCGCGCAAGACCTCCGTCATCGCCACGCTGCGCACGCTTGGCGCCTCGCGCAACACGATCTTTCTGACCTATTTCCTGCAGATCGGCGCCCTGTCGGTGCTGGGCATCGCGCTGGGGCTGCTGCTTGGCGCGGCGATCCCGCTGGTCTTTGCCCCGATCATCGCCAGCGCCCTGCCGGTGCCGGTGGTCTTTACCGTCTATCCCGGCCCGCTGCTGGAGGCGGCGCTTTATGGCCTGCTGACCGCGCTGGTCTTTACGCTCTGGCCCTTGGCCCGCACCGAAGAGGTGCGCGCCGCCACCCTGTTCCGCGATGCCATGGACAGCGCCCGCGGCCTGCCCGCGCCGCGCTACCTGATCGCCACCGCGCTGCTGCTGGCGCTGCTGGTGGGGGTGGCCGCGCTGTTTTCCGGTGATGCGCGCGTCACGCTCTGGACGGCGGGCGGGCTGCTGGCGGCGCTGGTGATCCTTGCGCTGGCGGCCTCCGGCATCCGCTGGCTGGCGCATCGCGCCGCCCCCGCCGCGCGCGGACGGCCCGCGCTCCGCTGGGCGCTGGGGGCCATCGGCGGGCCGCGCGACACCGCCGCCTCGGTGGTGCTGTCGCTGGGGCTGGGCCTGTCGGTGCTGGCCGCCATCGGCCAGATCGACGGCAACCTGCGCTCCGCCATCAGCCGCGACCTGCCCGAAGTGGCGCCGTCGTATTTCTTTGTCGACATCCAGCCAAACCAGATCGACGGCTATCTGGACCGGCTGGCACGCGATCCCGCCGTGGGCCGGGTCGACACCGCGCCCATGCTGCGCGGCGTCATCACCCGCATCAATGGCCGCCCGGCGCAGGAGGTGGCGGGCGATCACTGGGTGGTGCGTGGCGACCGGGGCATCACCTATGCCGCCACCCCCGACGACCGCACCACCGTCACGGCGGGCACATGGTGGCCCGAGGATTACAGCGGCGCGCCGCAGATCAGCTTCGCCGCCGAAGAGGCCGAGGAACTGGGCCTCAGCCTTGGTGACGAGATCACCGTCAACATCCTTGGCCGCGACATCACCGCCACCATCACCAGCTTCCGCGAGGTGGATTTCTCCACCGCCGGGATCGGCTTCGTGATGACGCTCAATCCCGCAGCGCTGGCGGGCGCGCCGCATACCTTCATTTCCACCGTCTATGCCGAGCCCGAGGCCGAGGCGCAGATCCTGCGAGATCTCGCCAATGCCTATCCCAACATCACCGCCATCCGGGTGCGCGACGCCATCGACCGTGTCAGCGAACTGCTGGAAGGCATCTCTGGCGCCGTGCGCTGGGGCGCCGCCGCCACGCTGCTGACCGGCTTTCTGGTGCTGATCGGGGCAGCGGCGGCAGGCGAAGGCGCGCGCACCTACGAGGCGGCGGTGCTGAAGACGCTGGGCGCCTCTCGCGCGCGCATCCTGCAAAGCTTCGCGCTGCGTTCGGCGCTCCTGGGGGCGGCGGCGGGCATCGTGGCGCTTGGCGCGGGGATCCTCGGGGGCTGGGCGGTCAGCGTCTTCCTGATGGAGACGTCGTTTGCGGTGGTCTGGTCCTCGGCGCTTGGCATCGTGGCGGGCGGCGTGGTGGCCACGCTGCTGGCCGGGCTCGCCTTCGCCTGGCGTCCGCTCGCCGCGCGGCCCGCGCACGTGCTGCGGGCGCGGGAATAGCGGTCTTGCGCCCGCCGCGCGGGACTGGCACTTCACACCCGACCCAAAGGCTGCCAAGGACGGACCCATGACCGACTCCCTGCCCATGCCGATTTCGGCCCCGCTGACACAGGCGCAACGCACGACCATCCTCAATCTGGTGCGCCGCGCGGCCCGGTCCGAAATCCTGCCCCGCTTCCGTGCGCTGGATCCTTCCGACATCGCGGAAAAATCGGGGCGACACGATCTGGTGACCGCCGCCGACAAGGCCGCCGAGGCGATGATCACCCGCGGCCTGATGCGGCTCTTTCCCCATGCGCTGATCATCGGCGAGGAACATGTGGCCAGCCATCCCGAGGTGCTGGACAAGGTGGCGGATGCCGAGCTGGCCTTCACCATCGACCCGGTGGACGGCACATGGAATTACGCGCAGGGCCTCGCCACCTTCGGCGTGATCCTGTCGGTGCTGCGCTTCGGCACGCCGGTCTTCGGGATGATCTACGACCCGGTGATGGATGACGTGGTGCTGGCCGGAACCGGCGGTCCAGCCGAGATGCTGCTGCCAAAACGCCGTCTGAAGCGGCGCTTGTCTGTCTCGGCGGGCGGAGCCCTGCAGGATCTCCACGGGTTCGTGCCGCTCTACAACCTGCCGCCCGAAAAGCGCGCCGAGGTTGCCGCACTCTATCCCCGGCTGGAGCGCGCGCATTCGCTGCGCTGCTCGGCGCATGAGTTCCGGCTTTTTGCCCAAGGATCGGTGGATTTTGTGCTTTCGGGGCGGCTGACCCCCTGGGATCACGCCGCAGGCGCGCTGATCGCGCGCTGCGCCGGGGGCCATGTGGCGATGCTGGACGGCTCGGAATACAACGCCGCAAAACGCGAGGGCTACCTGCTGGTCGCCGCCACACGATCCGCATGGGACGATCTGCGCGACGCCTTCTCCATGCTTCTGGATCCCGCACCCGCAGACTGAGCGTCACAAAGCCTTCGGCTTGCCTCCGGCGGGGATATTTTTACCAAGAAGAAGAGCACGGTCCGCTCTTTCTTCTTGGCTCAAATATCCCGGGGAGCGCGAGGGGCTGGCCCCTCGCTCCCGCGCTCAGGTCATTCCGCAGCCTCGGCATAGGCGCTCATCGGCGGGCAGGTGCAGACGAGGTTGCGGTCACCCCAGACATTGTCCACCCGGTTGACGGGCGGCCAGTATTTGTCGACCCGGAAGGCGCCCGGGGGGAAGCAGCCCTGTTCGCGGGAATAGGGACGGTCCCAGTCGCGCACCAGATCTTCCATCGTGTGCGGCGCGTGTTTCAGCGGGTTGTTGTCGCGGTCGGCGCGGCCTTCTTCCACCGCGCGGATTTCCTCGCGGATGGCCAGCATCGCGTCGCAGAAGCGGTCCAGTTCGGCCTTGGTCTCGGATTCCGTGGGTTCCACCATCAGCGTGCCTGCCACGGGCCAGCTCATCGTGGGCGCGTGGAAGCCGCAGTCGATCAGCCGCTTGGCCACATCCTCCACCGTCACGCCCGCACTTTTCTCGAAGGGCCGGATGTCGAGGATACATTCATGCGCCACCCGGCCTGTGGGGCCGGTGTAAAGCACGGTATAGGCGCCCTCCAGCCGCTTGGCGATGTAATTGGCGTTCAGGATCGCGACCCGCGTCGCCTGCGTCAGCCCGGGCCCGCCCATCATCAGGATATAGCCCCAGGAAATCGGCAGCAGCGAGGGCGAGCCATAAGGCGCGGCAGAGACCGGCCCCGCCCCGCCCTGCTCCAGCGGATGGGCGGGCAGATGCGGGATCAGATGCTCTTTCACCCCGATCGGCCCCATGCCCGGGCCGCCGCCGCCATGCGGAATGCAGAAGGTCTTGTGCAGGTTCAGGTGGCTGACATCACCGCCCAGATCGCCGGGCCGCGACAGGCCCACCATGGCGTTCATGTTGGCGCCGTCGATATAGACCTGCCCGCCATGCTCATGGGTGATGGCGCAGACCTCGCGCACGGTTTCCTCGAACACGCCATGGGTGGAGGGATAGGTGATCATGCAGGCCGCCAGCGCCTCGGCGTGCTTTTCCGCCTTGGCACGGAAATCGACGAGATCGATGGAGCCTTTCTCGTCGCATTTCACCGGCACCACCTTCCAGCCCACCATCTGCGCGGAGGCGGGGTTGGTGCCATGGGCATTGACCGGGATCAGGCAGACATTGCGCTGCCCCTGCCCGCGCGCCTTCTGCCATGCGGCGATGGTCAGCAGACCGGCATATTCGCCCTGCGCGCCGGAATTGGGCTGCATGGAAAACGCGTCATAGCCCGTCACCTGACACAGCTTGTCGGACAGGTCGTCGATCATCTGCGTGTAGCCCTGCGCCTGATCGGCGGGGGCGAAGGGATGCAGCCCCGCAAATTCCGGCCAGCTGACCGGCATCATCTCGGCGGCGGAGTTGAGCTTCATCGTGCAGGAGCCAAGCGGGATCATCGCCCGGTCCAGCGCCAGATCGCGGTCGGCCAGACGGCGCATGTAGCGCATCATCTCGGTTTCGGCGCGGTTCATGTGGAAGATGTCGTGCTGCAGATAGGCGGTTTCGCGCAGCAGCGCCTCGGGCAGGCGGTAATCGGGGGCAAAATCCTCGTCCTTGCGCAGCAGGCCGAAGGCGCGCCACACCGCCTCGATGGTGGCCGGGCGGGTGGCCTCGTCCAGCGTGATGCCAACCCGGGTTTCGCCGACGCGGCGCAGGTTCACGCCCTCTTTCACCGCCGCGCGCAGAACGCCTTCCTGCAGCAGGCCCACATCCACGGTCAGGGTGTCGAAGAAGGTCGCAGGTTCCACCTTGAAGCCTGCCGCCTCCAGCCCGCGGGCCAGCCGCACGGTCTTGCGGTGGATGCGCTGCGCGATGGCGCGCAGCCCGTCGGGGCCGTGGAACACCGCGTAAAAGCCCGCCATCACCGCCAGCAGCGCCTGCGCGGTGCAGACGTTCGAGGTGGCTTTTTCGCGGCGGATATGCTGTTCGCGGGTCTGCAGCGACAGGCGGTAGGCGCGGTTGCCGTGGCTGTCGATGGACACGCCGACGATCCGCCCCGGCATGGAGCGTTTATAGGCGTCCTTGGTCGCCATATAGGCGGCATGCGGGCCGCCATAGCCCAGCGGGATGCCGAAGCGCTGGGTGGAGCCGACGGCGATGTCGGCCCCCATCGCGCCCGGCTCTTTCAGCAGGCAGAGCGCCATGATGTCGGCGGCCACGATGCCGATGGCGCCCGCCTCGTGCAGCGCCGCCATGTCGGCGCTGAGATCGCGCAGATGGCCATGGGTGCCGGGATACTGGAAGATCGCGCCGAAGACGCGGCCCGAATCCAGCGTGTCGGGCGCGCCCACGATCAGCTCGATCCCCAGCGGTTCGGCGCGGGTCTTCATCACGGCGATGTTCTGCGGGTGGCAGTTTTCATCCACGAAGAAGGCCTTGGCCTTTGATCCGGCGACGCGCTGCGCCATGGTCATCGCCTCGGCGCAGGCGGTCGCCTCGTCCAGAAGCGAGGCATTGGCGATGTCGAGCCCGGTCAGGTCGCTGACCATGGTCTGGTAGTTCAGCAGCGCCTCCAGCCGGCCCTGGCTGATTTCCGGCTGATAGGGGGTATAAGCGGTATACCATGCCGGGTTTTCGAAGATGTTGCGCTGGATCGCGGGTGGCGTGACGGTCCCGTGATAGCCCATGCCGATGAGCGAGGTCAGCACCTTGTTCTTCGACGCCACCTCGCGCAGGTGGAACAGCATCTCGCGTTCCGACATGGGCTTGCCAAAGGCCAGATCCTCGTCCTGCCGGATGCCTGCGGGCACGGTGTCCGCGATCAGCGCCTCTAGGTCGCTGACGCCCAGAACCTTGAACATCTGCGCCATTTCCTTGGGCGAAGGCCCGATATGGCGGCGGTTGGCAAAATCGTAAGGCAGGTAATCGGTGGGCGTGAAGGGCATCTTGGATCCGTCCCGGATAAGCGCGGCAGGGGCACGGCTCTGCCGCACCCGGTGGCGAAGGGGGGGGAGAACGGCGGCGGGCCAGATGCCGCGCCGCCGTCGCGGCTTAGCCGATGAAGTCCTTGTATTCGGCTTCATCCATGTAATCGTCGAGGTCCGACATGTCCTCGATCTTCATCTTGAAGAACCAGGCGTCGCCCTCGGGGTCATCATTGACCTTGCCGGGGTTGTCGGCGATGGCGGTGTTGACCTCCACGATCTCGCCATCAAGCGGCGCGAGGATGTCGGACGCGGCCTTGACCGATTCGATCACCACCACCTCGTCATCCTTGCTGACCGTGGTGCCCTCTTCGGGCAGTTCCACGAACACCACGTCGCCCAGCTGTTCGGCGGCATGGCTGGTGATGCCCACCACCACAACATCGCCTTCGACGCGCAGCCATTCATGTTCTTCGGTAAATTTCATGGGTCTTCCCCGTTGTCTCAGCGTTTGTAAGTCTGTGTCACGAAGGGCATCACCACCACTTCGACCGGCAGTCGCTTGCCGCGCAACTCACCATAAACCATGGTGCCCGGTGTGGAATACGCGGCATCCACGTAACCCATGGCAATGGGTGTGCCGGTGCTGGGCCCGAACCCGCCAGAGGTGACCTGCCCCAGCGCCGCGCCGCCTTCGGCCTCGGCGTAAAGCGTCACACCTTCGCGCATCGGGGCCCGGCCCTCGGGGCGCAGGCCGACGCGGCGGCGCGATGCCCCTTCCGCAAGCTCGGTCAGAATGCGGTCGGCGCCGGGAAATCCGCCCTCCCGGGTGCCGCCTGTGCGGCGCAGCTTCTGGATGGCCCAGCCCAGCCCCGCCTCGGCGGGGGACGTGGTGCTGTCGATGTCATGGCCATAAAGGCACAGCCCCGCCTCCAGCCGCAGCGAATCGCGCGCGCCAAGGCCGATGGGCTCCACCTCCGGCGCCTCAAGCAGGGCGCGGGCCAGATCGGCTGCCGCGGCCTCGGGCACCGAAATCTCGAACCCGTCCTCGCCGGTATAGCCGGAGCGGGACATCCAGCACTCCGCCCCCAGCAGATCGACCGTTGCCACATCCATGAAGCGCATGTCGCGCACGGCGGGGTTGAGCCGGGCCAGCACGGCCTCGGCCTCGGGGCCCTGCAGCGCCAGCAGCGCGCGGTCGGTCAGCGGGCGCACGGTCACGCCCTGCGGTTCCAGCCCGGCGCGCAGCCGGGCGATGTCCGCGCCCTTGCAGGCGGCGTTGACCACAAGAAACAGATGATCGCCGCGATTGGCGATCATCAGGTCATCCTCGATGCCGCCCGCGTCATTGGTGAAAAGTGCGTAGCGCTGGCGGCCCTCTTTCAGCCCGGCCACATCCACGGGCACCAGCGTTTCCAGCGCAAGCGCCAGCTGTTCCGGGGCGGCGCCGTCAAGGATCACCTGCCCCATATGGCTTACATCGAACAGGCCCGCAGCGGCGCGGGTGTGCAGATGTTCCTTCAGCACGCCAAGGCGGTATTGCACCGGCATGTCATAGCCGGCAAAGCCCACCATCTTTGCACCCAGATCAAGGTGCAGGCCGTGCAGGGGAGTGCGGTCAAGAGTCTCCATGCGCTCCACATCCTCTGGCCCGGATGCGGCAGTCTGCCCCCCGGACATTTCCCGCGCAGGGACCATCCCCGCGCCTGAAATGCCCCCTCTGTCCGTCAGCCTGAGATCGTTATCCCTTCGGCGGGCGCCTGCGCGCCACTCTCCAGAGTTTTTGGTCCCGCGAAGGTCCTTGAGCCTGAGAGTTTCCGGGGCGGTTGCTCCTTCGGCACCGGCAAGCCGGTTCTCCCATCGCAGTGGCCAAACGCTACGACAGTTGCCGCAGCTCTGCAAGATCGGTCGGGCGGCGGAAGGCGCGGCAGGCGCCCGCGGGCGCGAGAATGTCCATCAAAGCGGCATTGTCGCAGACCAGCGCATCCAGCGTGACCGGATCCAGCGTGGCGTAAAAGGCCTGCGCGGCATCGCTCAGCGCCACCCGCAGCCGACAGGCGTCGGTCAGCGGGCAGGTGTTGTCCACATCGGCAAAACATTCCGCCAGCGGCACCGGCGCCTCCAGCAGGCGGAACACCTCGCCGATGCGGATCTGCGACGCGGGCCGCGCCAGTTCCAGACCGCCCCGGCGGCCGCGATGTGTGGCCAGAAAGCCCAGCTGCGCCAGCTGGTTGATGATCTGCGCCAGATGGTTTTCCGACGCATTGCAGCGATGGGCGATTTCCGCTTTGGTCACGAGGCGGCCCGTGTTGGCGGCGCAGTGCATCAGCACGCGGACCGCGATATTGGTTCTCTTGGTGACGCGCACGGCGGAATCCTCGCAATCGGGTTACAGGGAAATACATACAGCCTGCAGGAAACAGCGATTTGACTTGCATCAATCACAGGCCAGACAACGGCCCCGGACGGGCAGACAGGACGCAGACGGCATGAGCGAGGCTTACTTTTTCGGCTACGGATCCTTGGTGAACCGCAACACCCATGGCTATGCGCCCTGCCACACCGCCCGCGCCACCGGCTGGCGGCGGACTTGGGCGCGGATGGCGGACCGCCCGCTGGCGATCCTGACCGTGGTGCCGGATCCGGACTCCGAAATCGACGGCCTGATTGCCCCCGTGCCCCCCGAAGGCTGGGCGCTGCTCGACCTGCGCGAGGCCGCCTATCTGCGCCGCGACGCGCTGCCCTGCGTCAGCCATGCCTGTGACGGCGTGGCGCAGCTGGCGATCTATGCCGTGGATCCGGTGCTGATCCTGCCGCCCGATGCCGGGCACCCCCTGCTGCTCAGCTATCTGGATGTGGTGCTGCAGGGCTATCTGCGGGAATACGGCCCCGCCGGGGCGGAGCGGTTTCTGGACACCACCACCGGCTGGGCCACGCCGGTTCTGGATGACCGCGCGCAGCCCGTCTATCCGCGCGCCCAGACCCTGACCGCCGAGGAGCGCGCCTTCGTCGATGACGCGCTGGTCCGGCTTGGCGCAAGGATCACCGCCTGATGCTGTCGCGCCCGATCCTGATGCTGAAGCGGCTGTCGCAGAAGCTGGGCGTGCGCGTGCTGGCGGGATCCGTGCTGGCGCTGATCGCCGTGGCGGTGGCGCCGCTGTTTGACACGCTGATCCCCGACAGCTGGAAAGACCGGTTCGGCGCCGAGGCGCTGCTGCCGATCCTCAACATTCTTGCCACCTCCATGCTGACGGTGACGACCTTTTCGCTGTCGGTCATGGTCAACGCCTTTCGCGGCGCCGCCAGTCAGGCCACGCCGCGCGCCTATCGGCTGCACCTGTCGGACAGCACCACGCAGACGACGCTGGCCACCTTTACCGGGGCTTTCCTGTTCTCGCTGACGGCGCTGGTGCTGTTCCGCGCCGAATTCTTTTCCGAAGCCACCAGCGTCGTGATCTTCGGGCTGACGGTGCTGTGGATCGCGGCGATCATCCTCGCCATCCTGCGCTGGATCGACCATCTGTCCCGGCTGGGCAGCATGGACAACACGCTGGAACGGGTGCAGGCGGGCGCGATGCCGCCGCTGCGCAACCTGATGGAACGCCCGGTGCTGGGGGCGACCGCGGTGCCTGCGGGCACAACGCCTCCCGACCATGCCCGCGCCCTGCCCGCCCCCGCAGGCGGTCATGTGCAATATATCGACATGTCGCGGCTGGAAGAATGTCTGGACAAGGCGCAGGCGGTGCTGCTGATCACCGCCACCCCCGGCACGCATCTGATCGACGGCGCGACCTTGGGCTGGATTTCTGGCGGCAATGCCGATCCGGAGCAGCTGGCGGGCTGTTTCACCATCGGCGCACAGCGCACCATGGAACAGGATGCGCGTTACGGGCTGACCGTGATGAACGAGATCGGGCTGCGCGCGCTCTCCCCCGGCATCAACGATCCCGGCACCGCGATCGAGGTGGTGCGGCGGCTGACCCGGATGCTGGCCAGCCTTTCCCCCTCGCGCACGGCGGTGGCGGAGTTTCCGCATGTGCAGATGGTCACGCTGGATCCTTCCGACCTGCTGCAGGACGGGTTCGATTCGCTGATCCGCGCCGGGGCATCGCAGCCGGAACTGGTGGCCAGCGTGCTGGAGGCCATGGTGGTGCTGCGCGGGTCGGGCTGGCCTGCGCTGGCCGAAGCCGCCGCCCGCACCCGCGAGTATATGCTGGCCCATGCCGATGCCGCCCTGACGGTCGAGGCCGACCGCCACTGGCTGCAGCGCAAGGCGGCGGACTCGGCCTAGGAGGTCACGTTCCGCGCCGGGATGGTCTGCAGCAGCGGCATCACATCGGCCATTTCCGGGCCCCGGTCGAGCCCGGTCAGCGCCCGGCGCAGCGGCATGAACAGCCCCTTGCCCTTGCGCCCGGTCTGCGCCTTCACCGCCTGAGTCCATTCGCCCCATGTGTCGCGGGTGAACGGGCCCTCGGGCAGCAGCGTCATGGCTTCGGCGACGAAGGCGCGATCCTCGTCGGCGATCAGCGGCTCCGCCCCTTCGGAGAAAAGCTGCCACCAGCCTGCCAGATCCTTGCGGGTCTGGATGTTTTCGCGTGTGACGGTCCAGAACAGATCGGCCTTGTCGGCAGGAACCCCCAGCGCCGCGATCTCGTCCGCGATGGCCTCGAGCGGCAGCTGATGCAGCTTGCGGGCGGTCAGCGGATACAGATCCTGCACGTCGAACTTGGTGGGGGCGGCGCCGAACTGCGACAGCTCGAACCCGTCGGCAATCTCGTCCAGCGACAGGCGCAGCTCCACCGGCTGGTTCGACCCCAGCCGCGCCATCAGGCTCAGCAGCGCCTCGGGTTCGATCCCCGCCTCGCGCAGGTCGCGGATCGACAGCACGCCCAGCCGTTTCGACAGCGATTCGCCCTGCGGCCCGGTCAGCAGCGAGTGATGCGCAAAGCCGGGGGCGGTGCCCCCCAGCGCCTCGATGATCTGGATCTGCGTGGCGGTGTTGGTCACATGGTCGGAGCCGCGCACGATATGGGTGACCCCCATGTCCATGTCATCGACCACCGAAGCCAGCGTATAAAGGATCTGCCCGTCGCCCCGGATCAGCACCGGATCCGACACCGACGCCGCATCGATGGAAATCGGGCCAAGGATGCCATCGGTCCAGTCGATGCGCTGCTGGTCCAGCTTGAACCGCCAGACACCCGCGCCGCGTTCGGCGCGCAGCTTGTCCTTGTCCGCCTCGGACAGCGCCAGCGCGGCGCGGTCATAGACCGGCGGCTTGCCCATGTTCAGCTGCTTCTTGCGCTTCAGATCCAGCTCCACCGGCGTCTCGAACGCCTCATAGAACCGGCCCATGCCGCGCAGGTAGTCGGCGGCGGCGTGATAGCGGTCCAGCCGCGCGCTCTGCCGTTCGGTCTTGTCCCAGTGCAGGCCCAGCCATTCAAGGTCGCGCTTGATGCCGTCGACATATTCTTCCTTGCTGCGCTCGGCATCGGTGTCGTCGATGCGCAGGATGAAGGTGCCGCCGGACTTGCGCGCGATCAGGTAGTTGAACAGCGCGGTGCGGAGGTTGCCCACATGGATGTGGCCAGTGGGCGACGGAGCGAAACGGGTGGTGGTCATCAGAGCCTCCTGCAGGTGCGATGGCCATTTCACAAGCGCGGCGGTTTGTCCAGTTCGCGGGCTCTTGGCGTGGCGCGGCGGGGGTGCGATGCTGCGCCCATGACCGACATCCTGACCATCACGCTGAACCCCGCGCTGGATCTGTCCACCACCACCGACCGCGTGGTGCCGGGGCTGAAACTGCGCTGCGACCCCGTGGCCGCCGATCCCGGCGGCGGCGGCATCAATGTGGCCCGCGTCGCCGCCGAACTGGGCGGCAGCGCCCGGGCCTTTGTCGCCCTTGGCGGCCCCACCGGTGAGCGGCTTGCGGCCGCGCTGGAGGATCTGGGCCTGCCCATGGTGCGAATGCAGTCCCCCGGCGAGACGCGGGAAAGCCTTGCCGTGCATGACCGCGCCACCGGCGGGCAGTTCCGCTTCGTCATGCCCGGCCCGGACTGGACGCCAAACGACGTGGACGAGGCGCTGCGCGCCATCGCCTGCGCCGTGCCCCCCGGCGGCATCGTGGTGCTCAGCGGCAGCCAGCCCCCCGGCGTGCCGGTGGAGTTTCCCACCCGGCTCTGCGCCGCGCTGGCAGAGCGCGGCGCGCGGATCATCGTCGACACCTCCGGCCCGGTGCTGGCGCGGCTGGCGCAGGGCACCGATCCCGCCCCCGCCGTGCTGCGCATGGACAGCGCCGAGGCCGAAGAGCTTGCGGGCCGGGATCTGGTCAGCCGGGCGGACTCCGCCGGGTTTGCCGCCGAGCTTGTGGCACGTGGCGCGGCGGAGCGGGTGATCGTGGCGCGCGGCCCCGACGGGTCGGTGATGGCGGGGCCAGACGGGCTGTGGCAGGTCGACGCCGCCAATGTCACCGTGCTGTCGGCGGTGGGGGCGGGCGACAGCTTTGTCGGCGCCTTCGCCTTTGGTCTCGCCGAAGGGCGGCCCGCGCCAGAGGCGCTGGCGCTGGGTGCCGCTGCCGCCAGCGCCACCTGCACCACGCCCGGAACCCAGCTCTGCACCCGGGACATGGTGCTGGACATGCTGCCGGGCTGCGGCGCCAGCCGGATCACATCCCCCTCCGGCTAACCGGAAGGGGATATGGCGCAGGGGTCAGGCGACCGCCGCCGCCTGCGCCGCATGCAGCTGCAACCGGACCATGGTCTGGTTCAGCAGGATATAGGCGATTTCGCCAAAGGTTGCGGGTCCGGTGAAGCTGCCCGTGCTTTTCGATTCCATCTCGCCATACAGGAAGTTGAGGATGCAGTTGCAGGACAGTTCCTGCCGCCCGTCGCCCTTTGCCCTCTCGGCGAAGATGGTGGCGTAATCCCCGGGGCTGCGCGCGATCCGGTAGCTGGTGCCTGCGACCACCGGCGCATAAAACGCAACACCCTCACCGGGCGTGACCGACTGGAACGAGGCATTGACCAGCGCGCCCGCATAATTGGCCACCAGCGGCAGGCGGGTATCCAGCCCCTGCGCCGTGACCCAGTCGGCAAAATCGACCTCGGCCCCGTCGACATGCGCCATCCGGACCTTGAAGCCGCTCTCGGAGAAGGTGATCTCCTGTCCGTCCATATCCTGTTCGAACAGGTTCAGGATGTCGATATCGGCCACGCGGTCCGCACGCAGCGCGACATGCAGCACCATGGCCCCATCTTCAAAAACCAGTCCGCGGCTGCCGTCGAAGACCTTTGGCGTGACCCGCCCCAGATCATCAAGATGCACGCCGGTCACCCAGCCCATCACCGGCTGGTCGAACAGGCCGGGATATTCCGCGCCATGCAGGGCGAACTCCTCATGCGCCTTGCTGAAGGCGGGCAGCAGGATCACCGAAAGCCCGTTGTCATACCGGCCCATGGTCAGGCTGGGCAGATCCTCGCCCTGGTAATGCACCGGCCGGGCTTCCTGCGCCGCGTCGAGTTCGGTGACAAACAGGTTCTCCCTGTCGATGCGCCCGCCGGTTTCGGTCATGAAGTAGACCGAGGTGCCGCCGATCCAGCGCCCCTTCGGCAGATGCGACAGCGCCTCTTCGGATCCCGCGATCACAAGCACCGCCCCCGCGTCGATCCGGGCTGCGGCCTCTGCGGGGGTCATCATGGAATTTTTCATGCAAAAGCCTTTCAGAACAGAGCGATGTCTTTGGCGGCGAAGCTGTTTTTCTGGAAATATGCCTGCAGTTCGGCAATCTTTCCGGGCAAGTCCTGCGGCTTGGCCTTCACCTCGCGGCGAAGCCGGGTCAGCAGGATCTTGGTGGCCAGAATGCCGCCGGCAAGCTCGGTCTCGGACATGAGAACCCGCTTCCAGCAGGGGTTGGACACATCTGGAATCATCAAAATCTCCTCCTCTGCGATCGGCAGAGGCTTAAAGGCGATTCCCTAATATCTCGCAAAACGCAGATTTGATGGCCTCGGGCGCTGCGGGCTCTGGTCCTGTCACGCAACCGCGATAGGTTCGCCGCAGGGTGGCGCAGACCGCCCGCCGCTTCAGAGAGGATACCCATGTTCCAGAACCACAAGATCACCCGCCGCACCGCCCTGTCCGGGGCTGCCGCGCTGCCCTTTGGCGCCACGTTGGCCGCCAGCGCCGGTTCCGCGCAGGCGCAGGCCGCCGCACAGGGCGCGCAGGTGCCGCGGGTCTACCGCGTCACGCTTGGCGAGTTCGAGGTCACCGCGATGATGGCGGGCACCCGCACCGTGCCCGATCCGCATGGCACCTTCGGCCTGAATGTCAGCGACGAGGAATTTGCCGAAGTGTCGGAGGCGGCACATCTGCCCACCGACAAGGCGCAGTTCTTCTTCACGCCGACGCTGGTCAATACCGGATCGGATCTGGTGCTGTTCGACACCGGGCTCGATCCCGCCGGCATCACCGCCGCGGTGGAAGCGGCGGGCTATGCGCCCGGCGATGTCACGCAGGTGGTGCTGACCCATATGCATGGCGACCATATCGGCGGGCTCTCGGATGGCAGCGCCCTGACCTTCCCCAATGCCGCGCTGGTGACCGGGCAGGCGGAATACGACCACTGGGCGGGCACGGAGAACGAAGGCTTTGTCGGCAAGGTGAAACCCTTTGCCGAGCAGTTCAGCTTTCTGGAGGACGAGGGCAGCGTGACCTCGGGGATCACCGCCGTGGCGGCGCCGGGGCATACGCCGGGCCATATGGGCTTCCGGCTGGAAAGCGGCGGGCAGCAGATGATGCTGATCGCGGATCTGGCCAACCATTACGTGTGGTCGCTGGCGCATCCCGACTGGGAGGTGCGGTTCGACATGGACAAGGCGCAGGCCGCCGCGTCGCGGCGCCGGGTGCTGGACATGCTGGCGACGGAGCAGATGCCCTTCATCGGCTATCACATGCCCTTCCCGGCTCTGGGCTATGTGGAAACGGCGGGCAACGGCTTTCACTACGTGCCCCACAGCTACCAGCTGCTGATGGACTGACCCCGGAGCCGGAGACGCGCTGCGGGCCTGACCCGCGGCGCGGCAGGGTGGGGGTTTGCGCCGCAAGCCCATCCGGCCTGACAGGGGAGGTATGGCGCCGCGCCGAAGGCGCGTCGCCGGGCGGGGGGGGGGGGGGGGGGGGGGGGGGGGGGGGGGGGGGGGGGG
>NZ_JAYKSL010000001.1:331450-569571 GCF_035481585.1 Salipiger marinus
GGCCCTGCGGGCCGCCGCCGCCCCCGTCACCCCCTTGGCAAAGGGTCAGCGGAACGCCGGACCGTGGGCCCAGATGGTGAGCGAGAAGCGCTCGCCGCCGGTCACCGGCGTGACCCGGTGCAGCAGGTAGGACGGAAACAGCGTCGCCTGCCCGCGGCTGCGCACCGCCGTCACCACATGGCTGGACGGCATCACCTCCAGCCCGCCGCCCTCATAGGCGTCGGGTTCCGACAGCTGCACCACCATGGTCAGCTTGCGCCGGGAGGCAAGCCGCCCTTCGCCCACATCGGAATGCCAGTCGAAATGGCCCTCGCGTTCGGCGCCATAGCGGGCGACCTGCGCGCTTTCATCGAACGCGTCCAGATCGAAGCCATAGGTGTCGCGGTTGGCCTGCCGCACCAGCTCGATGATCCGGTCCATCACCCAGCCGGTCTCTGGCACGTCGTCCAGCCAGACCAGATCGGCGCGGCGCAGGTTATGGGCGCGCTGCTGGCCGACCAGCCGGGCGTCGGAGGCCTCTGCCCCGCGGGCGATCTCGATCAGGCGGCTGCAGTCGGTTTCGGAAAAGGCGTCGGGAATGCTGTGGACGGTGATCATGGGACGGGCTCCTGTCAGGAGGGCGGAGCTAGCCCCCTGCCTGCCGGGGCGCTGCGCCATTTGCGACAGAGTCTGCAGAAACCGACATCTCCTTTTCGTGAACGCGCCCCTTCCCTGAGCCGTCCCGCCACGCCATATGGCAGGCATGTCAGACCCAGATCTTGCCGCCTTCGAGGGCATGGCCCGTGCCACGCTCGACACCCTGCCCGACCCCTTCCGCGCTGCCGCGCGCGACGTGGTGCTGCGCGTCGAGGACTGGCCGCCCGCCGAGATCCTGCGCGAGATGGAGATCGACGATCCGCTGGATCTGACCGGGTTGTACGATGGCATCCCGATGACCGAAAAATCGCCAAGCTGGCCCGCGCCCTATCCGGACACGGTCTGGATCTTCCGCGAACCGATCCTGCAGGAATGGCGCGACCGGGGCGACGTGACGCTGGAGGATCTGGTGGCCCATGTCACGGTGCATGAATTTGCGCATCATTTCGGCTGGTCCGACGATGACATCGCCACCATCGACCGCTGGTGGGAATAGCGCCGCTTAGCCCGGATCGCGCCAGCGGTGGGCCACGGGATAGCGGCGGTCCTTGCCGAAGGCCCGGGGTGACAGCCGCGCCCCCGGCGGGGTGAGGGCGCGCCCGCCTTCACCCCGATGCAACAGATCCGCCACCTGCAACGCCCCGGCGCGGTCAAAACCCGCCGCCACGCAGTCGGCGACGGAGCCGTCCCGGTCGACAAGGATCTGCAGGATGCCGTCCAGCACCGGGCCTTCGGGCAGGGCATGGCGGCCGGTCTGGGCTGCGCGTGGGGCGGCGAGCAGCCCCACCGGGATGGGGGCATGATCCGGCCCGCTCATCCACGGCCGGTGCTGCGCGTTGCGCCAGCGGCAGATGTCGAAGATCCGGGTCTGATACAGATCCTTGATCGGGTTGTAGCCGCCCGCCACGGCGCCATGGGCGGTGGCCTCGCCAATCGCCAGCGCGGTCTTGCTGCAGGGGGTCAGCAGCCTCTCGCCGAACCCGGTCGCCAGCGCCCCCAGCAGCAGCGCGCGCAGGCGGGGCTGCAGGGACTCCCCGGCCAGACCGGGCCCGGCGCTGCCCAAGAGCGGCGCAAGCGTGGCGGTCAGCGCGGCCTGCGCCCCGTCCACGGGCAGGACATCGCAGCGGCAGCCCAGCGCCTGCGCGCAGGCCTCGGCCTCCTCAAGCGCGGCGGCGGGGCTTTGCTGTGACGGCAGCAGGACGCAGCGCACATGCTTCGCGCCCAGCGCATCCACCGCAATGCTGGCCGCCAGCGCGGACCCCGCCTCCCCCGACAGGCCCAGCAGCACGCGGTCTTGGCCGGTCTTGCGGCAGTGATCGCGCAGCGCCAGCACCATGGCGTGATAGTCCTGCTCCAGATCGTCGGGACGCGGCACGAACACGCCCTCCGCCGCGCGCCAGCCTTCGGGGCTGCGAAGCAGATCCAGATGGGCCACGGCTTCCTCGAAGACCGGCAGCTGCAGCACCGCCTGCCCGCCGGGGTTGAGCACGAAGGATCCGCCTTCGAAGATCTGGTCGTCCTGCCCGCCCACCATGTTGAGATAGACCAGCGGCAGCCCGGTTTCGATGCCGCGGGCCACCATATGGGCAAGCCGGATGTCCTGCCCGCCCCGCTGATACGGCGCGGCATCGGGCACCAGCAGCAGCTCTGCCCCGGTTTCGGCGAGGGTTTCGGCCACATCCTCGTCCCATGCGTCCTGCCCGATGGGCGAGCCCAGACGCAGCGTGCCCAGCGCGTAGGGGCCGCCGATGGGGCCGCTGTCAAAGTGGCGGCTGTCCTCGGACGGCCCGAGGTGATGCCGGAAGACAGAGGCGGTGATGCGCCCGCCGGAACAGACAAGATAGGCGTCATATCGCCGGGGGCCGTCGATCCACGGGCAGCCCATGGCCAGCGCCGGGCCCTCCGCACAGTCGGCGGCAAGTTGCCGGGCCGTGTCCATGCAGGCCTGCGTGAAGGCGGGGCTGCGCAGCAGATCCTGCGCATTCCCGCCCGAAAGGAAGAGTTGCGGCAGCGCCACCAGCTGGGCGCCCGCCGCGCGGCCCTGCTGCCACGCGCTGCGCGCCCGGGCGGCATTGCCCGCCAGATCGCCCGTGATGGGGTTGAGCTGCGCCATGGTCAGGCGGAAACGGTCGGCCATCGGCGCTGGTCCTTCTGGTCACTTCCGCGTGCCGACATAGCAGAACGGCGCCGGAGGAAAAGCAGCGGCGGGCAAAAGAGATTGTCAGCAAAGAGGCGGTTGTTTACGTTCCGGTGCAAACTCCAGAGGCATATGGCAAGGAACGCGCATGAAGATCGCAGGCAGAACGATCCTCCCGCTGGCCACAGCACTTGCCTTGGCCACGACGCTGGCCGCGCAGGACGGCGAGATCGTCACCAAGCAATATGACGATGGCGGCGTCTACGAGGGCAGCTTTCAGGACGGGCTGCAGCATGGCACCGGCACCTACCGGCTGCCCAACGGCTATGAATACGAGGGCGACTGGGTCGAGGGCGAGATCCGGGGCCGGGGCACGGCCCGCTTTCCCAACGGTTCGGTCTATGAGGGCGATTTTGCCAAGGGCAAGCCCGAGGGCACCGGCCGCATCGTCTTTGCCGATGGCGGCACCTATGACGGCAGCTGGCTCGACGGCAAGATCACCGGCAGCGGCGTGATGCAATATGCCAATGGCATGCGCTACGAAGGTGCGTTCCGCAACGCGCTGCATCACGGGCGCGGCACGATGACCGGCCCCAACGGCTATGAATATGACGGCGACTGGGTCAACGGCGTCAAGGAAGGCAATGCCGTCATCACCTATCCCGACGGCTCGGTCTATGAGGGCCGGGTGGCCAATGGCCTGCGCGATGGCCGGGGCACGCTGACCATGCCCGACGGGCTGGTCTACGAAGGCATGTGGCGCGGCGGCCAGATCGACGGCGTGGGCAAGCTGACCCAGCCCAATGGCGACATCTACGAGGGCGATCTGGTGGATGGCCGCCGCGAGGGTCAGGGCCGGGTCACCTATGCCAATGGCGACAGCTACGAAGGCAGCTTCGACAATGACCAGCGGCAGGGCAGCGGCACCTTCCGGGGCGCCGATGGCTATGTCTACGACGGCAACTGGGTCGCGGGCCAGATCGAGGGCGAAGGCACGGTGACCTATCCCGACGGTTCGGTCTATACCGGCAGCTTTGCCAATGTCCTGCCCAACGGCACCGGCAAGATCACCTATCCCGACGGCTCCACCTATGAGGGCGACTGGGTCGATGGCGTGATCGAGGGGCGCGGCACCGCGCGCTATGCCAACGGTCTGGTCTATGAGGGCAGCTTTCGCAACGCCCGCAATCACGGGCAGGGTGTCATGACCTATCCCGACGGCTACCGCTATGACGGCGAATGGCAGGACAACGAACGCCACGGTCAGGGCACCGCCACCTATCCCGACGGCACGGTCTATACCGGCGCCTTCCGCGACGGGCAGCGCCATGGACAGGGCGAGATCGTGATGCCCGACGGGTTCCGCTATGTCGGGTCGTGGGCCAATGGCGAAATCGAGGGTCAGGGCACCGCCACCTATGCCAATGGCGATGTCTACGAAGGCACCTTCCGCGATGGCAAACGTCAGGGCGAGGGCACCATGCGCTATGCCACCGGCGAGGAAACCTCGGGTGACTGGGTGAATGGCGTGCTGACCACCGCCACCCCGGTGGAGGGCGCCGAGCCGGACGCCGAGGCGGGGGCGGGCTCCGAAGAGGCGGCGCCCGACACGCCAGAGACGCCGCAGGACTAGGCGGGCGCGCGCCGGGCTTTGCCCCCGGGCCGGAACGGGCTAGTCTGCCCGTCTTGGAACCGGACATATCAGGGAGGTCATCATGATTTCACGCCGCATCTTTGCCGGGCTCTGCGCCGGGCTGCCGCTTGTCGCCGCCGCCAGCCGTGGCACGGCCCAGCCTGCGGGCTATGGCACGCAGAAGGTGGTCTATCACATCAACGAGTCGGGCGGAGACGAGAACCGCGCCTATCGCGGCGCCCTGCAGAACGTGCAGAACCACATCAACGCCGTGGGGGCGGAGGCCATCGAGGTGCAGGTGGTGATGCATGGCAACGGGCTGGGCCTGCTGCAGGCCGCGCTGGAGGATACCGGGCTGCAGACCGTGGTCGGCGGGCTGAAATCGCAGGGCGTGCGCTTTGTCGTCTGCAACAACACGCTGGCCGGGCGCGACATCGACTATTCCAGCGACCTTTATGACGTCTGGGAAGACGACATCGTGCCCTCGGGCGTGGCGGAACTGTCGAAGCTGCAGATGGCGGGCTTCACCTATATCAAGCCCTGAGACCAGCGCCGGAGGGGCGCTGCCCCTCCTATTCCCTGCGGGGGGCTCTGCCCCTCCCGGCCCTGCGGGCCGGTTCACCCCGGGATATTTGGGGTCAGAAGAAGCCTCAGACGGTCTTGCCAGCCGAGAGGCGGTCCAGAAAGGCCTCGGCCTCGGCCAGCACGGTGTCGCGATGCGGCGCCTTCATCCGGTCCCATGTGCGATACATGTTGGCCATGCGCGGGTTGCGTTCGAACCGCGCGCGGTGCCGGGTCAGGAAATGCCAGTAGAGCAGGTTGAACGGGCAGGCCTCGGGGCCGGTCTTGTCCTTCACCTTATAGGCGCAGGGGCGGCAGTAATCCGACATCCGGTCGATATAGGCCCCCGAGGACACATAGGGTTTTGACGCGAGGATGCCGCCATCGGCAAACTGGCTCATCCCCACGGTGTTCGGCGCCTCCACCCATTCGAAGGCATCGGCATAGACCGACAGATACCATTCGTGCAGCTCTGCCGGGTCGATGCCCGCGATCAGGCCAAAATTGCCGGTGACCATCAGCCGCTGGATGTGATGGGCATAGGCCTCGTCGCGGGTCTGTTCCACCGCACGCGACAGGCAGCGCATCTTCGTCTCTGCCCCCCAGTAAAGCGGCGGCAGCTTGCGCTGGTGGTTCAGCGCGTTGCGGCGGGGATAGTCCGGCCCTTCGAGGAAATAGATGCCGCGCACATATTCGCGCCAGCCGATGATCTGGCGGATGAAGCCCTCCACCGAATTGAGCGGCGCCTCGCCCCGGCGATAGGCCGCCTCGGCGGCGCGGCAGACCTCCAGCGGCGACAGCAGCCCGATGTTGAGATAGGGCGAGATCAGCGCGTGGTTCAGGAACGGCTCGCCGTCCAGCATCGCATCCTGATAGGCGCCGAATTCCGGCAGGCCATGACGGATGAACTGCGCCAGCGCGCGCCGCGCCTGCGCCTGATCCGTGGCGAAATGGAACGGGCGCAGCGTGCCGAAATTCCCTGCAAAGCGCGCCTCGACCAGATCCAGCACCTCTGACACCGTGGCGTCGGGAGTGAATTTCATCGGGCCGGAATGGCCGATGCCCCCGGGCGGCGGCTTGCGGTTTTCGGAATCGTAATTCCATGTGCCGCCTTCGGGCTGGTCGCCATCCATCAGCAGCCCGGTGCGGCGGCGCATGTCGCGGTAGAACCATTCCATGCGCAGGCTCTTGCGGTCCTTCGCCCAGTCCTGAAACTGCGCGTGAGAGCACAGAAAGCGGTCATCCTCGCGCAGGGTCACGTCCAGCGGCAGATCGCGCAGCGCCTCGATCAGCCGCCATTCGCCGGGTTCGGTGGCCAGCACGCGGCTGATCCCGGTTTCTTCGGCGCGGCGCAGCAGTTCGCCGGGGACGGAGCCCGCGTTTTCGGTATCGTCCAGCTGCGTGTAGCGCACCGTCCAGCCCTGATCGCGCAGGCGGGCGGCGAATTTGCGCATGGCGGCCAGCACCAGCGCGATCTTTTTGGGGTGATGCGGCGCATAGCCCGTCTCTGCCGCCACCTCGGCCATCACCACCACGTCCCGGTCGGGATCGGCCTCGCGCAGCGCCGCCAGATCCTCGCTCAGCTGGTCGCCAAGGACAAGCACAAGGCGGCTCACCACGGCACGGCCTTGCCCTGCCAGTCAAAAAACTGCCCGGTCTGGGCCGGGGTCAGCCCGTCGATCACCCGCAGCAGGTTCTGCGCCGCCTCCGCCGGGGGCACGGCGGGATGGCGGCCCAGATAGGCTTCGGTAAAAGGCGTGGCGACGGTGCCCGGATGCAGCGCCACGCAGGCCAGCTGCCGGTGGCTGCGCGCCAGTTCCACCGAGGCCGTGCGCAGCATCTGGTTCAGCGCGGCCTTGGCGCTGCGATAGGAATACCAGCCGCCCAGCGCGTTATCCCCGATCGACCCCACCCGCGCCGACAGCGCGGCAAAGGTGGCGGGCCGGTCGCGGGGCAAGAGCCGCAGCCCGTGTTTCAGCACCAGCATCGGCCCCAGCGTATTGAGCGCGGCCTGCGCCAGATAGGCCTGCGGATCCAGCGTCTTCAGCGTCTTTTCCGGGGCGGCGCCACCGATCTCCAACGCGCCGGTGGCGACAAGGATCAGGTCGAACGGCCCCTCCAGCGCCTCCAGATGCTGCGACACCGACGCCTCGTCGGTCACGTCAAGCCCGTGCTCGCGCCGCGACAGCGCGGTGGTGGCCACGCCGCGCCCCTTCAGGGCCGCGACAAGCGCGGCGCCGATGCCGCCGCTTGATCCGATGACAAGTGCATTTTCCATGGCGCGAAGCTAGCAGCGGCGGGCGCGCAATCAAGCGCGCTCAGCCCAGCTCCAGCGTGGCGACGGCATGCAGGCCGGATCCGGTCATGGGTGCTGCGCCGCGATACATGCGCGTGGTGGAAAACACCTGCCGCAGCCCCAGATCGGCGCAGAGCGCGGCCAGATCCCGCGCATCATCCGGCACGTCGATCATCACCTGCGCGCCACCGCTCTGCTCCGCGCAGGCGGCCAGCAGCGCGCGGGCAACCTCGGTGGAGGGCGCGACCAGCGGCCCCACCTTGAACCCGTCGCGGCAGGCGCGCAGCGTCACAAGCCCGTCGATCACCCCGCCATCATGATGCACCAGCGTGTGCCGGCTGTGGGTGTCGCTGAACCACTGCTGGTCAAAGGCGGTCTTGAAATAGCCGCAGGCCTTGGCTTCCAGCGCGCTGAGCGTGGCGCGATCCTCCAGCCGGGCGGGGCTGATGCCCGTCGCCTCGCCCGCAGGCAGCGGGCCCGCCAGACGCACGGTGCGCCCCGCCGGGGCAAAGCCCGAGCGGGCATAGTTCTGCTGCTGCGCGGGCACGCCATCCAGCGCCACGCTGCGCGATCCGGCATGGCCCAGCGCGTGCTGCCACAGGGCATGGCCAAAGCCGCGCCCGCGATAGCTGCGTTCGCAGATATAAAGCCCCAGAAAAGCCATCGCCTGATCGTGGTTCACCACGCAGATGGCGGCGACCATCTGGCCCTGATCCTCCATCGCGAAAAACCCCTGCGGATCGGCCTGCCAGAAGGCTTCGGCATCGTCGAGCCCGGGATTCCAGCCCTCTGCCGCCGCCCAGTCCAGCGCGGTCTCCAGCTCGGTTCTGGTCATCTGACGCGGGATCATCCGTTCAGCGCCTCGCGCAGGGATTGCGGCGGCGGCGGGGTCTCTCGCAGATCCAGCAGCGACAGCAGGTCCAGCAGATGGCCCTTCATCAAGTCTTCGGTCAGCGGGCCGTCGCCGCGGGCCAGCGCCCCCAGCAGGGCTTCGTGGGCATGGGTTTCACACATGGCATTCGGTCTCCGCCAGTAAAGCGCGATCACCAGCGAACTGCGCGAGATCAGCTGCGCGATGAACCCGGCGATGGTAGCCTGATCGGCGATGCGGGCAATCTCCAGATGGAACTGCCCCGACAGGCGCAGCGCCGTGCCGTAATCCCCGCGATGCAGGGCCGCGTGTTCCTCGTCATTATGGCGGCGCAGCAGCGTCACGTCGGCGGGGGTGACCCGTTCGGCGGCAGAGCGTGCGGTGCGCGGCTCCAGCAGGGCGCGGGCCTCGAACACCTCGCGGGCCTCGCGGATCGACGGTTCGGCGACAAAGGCGCCGCGATTGGGTTCGATGCTGACCAGCTGGTCATGCGCCAGCATCTGCAGGGCGGACCGCACGATGGTGCGGCTGACCCCGAAGATCTCGCCCACCTCGTCCTCGTTCAGCTTCAGCCCCGGCGCCAGCCGGTGTTCGTGAATGGCCAGCGTCAGGGAGTCGGCCACTGACCGCGCGCGCGGCGCCCTGCTGCGTCGGTCCTGTCCCGGTTCTGCCATGACACCCATGCCCTGCTCCTTTGGCGGCAGTCTTTTCGCAGGGGCGGCAGAATCACAAGAGGCGGCAGGTTGGATGTGATGTGCTGCATGATCGTATACAATCAGAAGTCAAAAAGCGCACATTCCGCGTCCGGATCGGTCAAATATTAGGCGCCGCACGGAGCGGAGACAGGCCGGACACAGGCGGCGCTTTGCGGGCGCCAGAAAGCCTCCGCATGATCGGGACAGCAACGCAGGGGGTGTCATGCGCAAGGGACTGGATCTGGAGCTGGTGGGCCTGACCAAACGCTATGGCGACACGGTCGCGGTCCATGCCATCCACCACCATTTCAAGCCGGGCGTCTATGCCTGCCTGCTGGGTCCGTCGGGCTGTGGCAAATCCTCGACGCTGCGGATGATCGCTGGGCACGAGACGGTCAGCGACGGGTCGATCCTGCTGGGCGGCGCCGATATCAGCCACCTGCCCCCGGCCAAGCGCGGCACGGCGATGATGTTCCAGAGCTACGCGCTGTTCCCGCATCTGAGCGTGGCCGACAACGTCGCCTTCAGCCTCAAGATGAAAGGCATGGACGCTGCCGCCCGCCGCACCCGCGCGATGGACATGCTGGCGCTGGTCGACATGACCAAATACGCCGAACGCCTGCCCGCGCAGCTGTCGGGCGGACAGCAGCAGCGCGTGGCGCTGGCCCGCGCCCTGATCACCGAACCGCAGATCCTGCTGCTGGACGAACCGCTGTCGGCGCTGGATCCGTTCCTGCGCGTGCGGATGCGCGGCGAGCTGAAGCGGCTGCAGCGGGAACTGGGCATCACCTTCCTGCATGTGACCCATGGGCAGGACGAGGCGCTGGCGCTGGCCGACGAGATCGTGGTGATGAACAACGCGGTCATCGAACAGGCGGGCGCCGCGCGCGACGTGTTCAACGCGCCGCGCACCGAATTTGTCGCGCGGTTCATGGGCGGGCATAACGTGATCGCGCTGCCGCAGGGCCATTTCGCGCTGCGCAACGATCTGACCCGGCTGGCCCCGGAACCCGGCGCCAGACTGGGCGGGCGCGTCACCTCGGTGGAATTTCAGGGCACCCATGTCGCGGTCACGGTGATCGCCACCGGCGATCAGGACATCACCGCCTTCGTGCCGGAACACCAGTTCTACGCCGATCCGAAATCCCCCGGCGACGGGGTGGGCCTTGTCTGGGACGACGAGGCGCTGCACCCGCTCTCTGCCTGAGCGGGCCATAATCTAAAAAACAGACCGACATCAGGGAGATGACCATGACCACCACGAAACTCAGCCGCCGCGGCCTGCTGAAAGGCGCCGCCGCCGCCACCGCCGCCAGCACTTTCCCGGCGCCGATGCTGTGGGCGCAGAACATCAAGGACGTGACGCTGCGCCAGTTCGGCACCGGCGTGTCCAACCTCAACGAGGTGGGCCAGAAGGTGAAAGAGGAACTGGGCTTCACGCTGGAGATGACCGCGCTTGATTCCGACGCGGTGACCCAGCGCGCCGCCACCCAGCCCGGCAGCTTCGACATCGCCGACATCGAATACTGGATCTGCAAGAAGGTCTGGCCGACCGGCAACCTGCAGGCGATGGATACCAGCAAGATCAAGAATTACGACAAGATCGTCGGCATTTTCCGCGATGGCAAGCTCAACCCCGACTCCACCATCGCGCAGGGCACCGCGCCGCATACGGTGGGCTTCACCTCCGGTCCCGGCGGCACCGATTTCGTGCAGGAGGAATCCGGCTGGATGACCCTGATCCCCACGATCTACAACGCCGACACGCTGGGCATCCGCCCCGACCTGATCGGGCGCCCGATCGAAAGCTGGGCCGAACTGCTGAACCCGGAATTCAAGGGCAAGGCTTCGATCCTCGACATTTCCTCCATCGGCATCATGGATGCGGCCATGGTCTGCGAAGCGATGGGCGAAATCGCCTATGGCGACAAGGGCAACATGACCCGCGACGAGATCGACCGCACCATGGCGATCATGACCGAGGCCAAGAAAGCCGGGCAGTTCCGCGCCTTCTGGAAAACCTTCGACGAGTCGGTGAACCTGATGGCCTCCGGCGAGGTGGTGATCCAGTCCATGTGGTCCCCTGCCATCACCGCCGTGAAATCGCGCGGCATCGACTGCGTGTATCAGCCGCTGAAGGAAGGCTATCGCAGCTGGGGCGGCGGGATCGGCCTGTCCAAGAACCTGTCCGGGCTCGAACTGGATGCGGCCTATGAATACATCAACTGGTATCTCGACGGCTGGGTCGGCGGCTTCCTGATGCGGCAGGGCTATTATTCCGCCGTGCCGGAAACCTCCAAGGCCTACATGTCGGAAAACGAATGGGGCTACTGGTTCGAGGGCAAGGAAGCCACCGAAGTCATCACCAACCCCTTCGGCGATGCCATGGCCCAGCCCGGCGAGGTGCGCGACGGCGGATCCTTCCAGGACCGCATGGGCGCCGTGGCCTGCTGGAACGCCGTGATGGACGAAAACCAGTACATGGTCCGCAAGTGGAACGAATTCGTCGCGGCCTGACCGATACACCTTGGTCCTGACGAACCCGCCGCATCCCGGTTTGTGCCCGGGATGCGGCCCCTGATCCGCGCGCCCCGGCGCGCCGCCGCCCCGGAGGTTCCATGCGCGCAGGCAACATGTCCCGACATCTGACCGGCTGGCTGCTGGCCTCGCCGCTGTCGCTGGTGCTGATCCTGTTTCTGGTGCTGCCCATCGCCATGATCGTGGTGGTCAGCTTCTGGAAGGCCACGGAATTTTCCATCATCCCCGCGTTTTCGATGGAAAATTACGATTTCCTGTTCGGCTCTCCGGTCACCTACCGGGTGTTCGGCACCACCATCAAATACGCGCTGATCGTCTGGGTCTTCACGCTGGGCATCGGCTTTGCCGTGGCCTATTTCCTTGCCTTCCACGTGCGCAGCCAGACATGGCAGATCGCGCTGTTCCTGCTGTGCACCATCCCGTTCTGGACCTCGAACATCATCCGCATGATCTCGTGGATCCCGTTTCTGGGCCGCAACGGGCTCGCCAATTCGGCGCTGATCTCCATGGGGGTGACGGAGGAACCGCTGGACTGGCTGCTTTACTCCGATTTCTCGGTGATCCTTGCCTTCGTGCATCTTTACACGCTGTTCATGGTGGTCCCGATCTTCAACACCATGATGCGCATCGACAAATCGCTGATCGAGGCGGCCTATGACGCAGGCGCCACCGGGTTTCAGACCCTGACCAATGTCATCATTCCCCTCTGCAAGCCGGGCATCATGATCGGCACCATCTTTGTCATCACGCTGGTGATGGGCGATTTTGTCACCGTGCGCTTCATGTCGGGCAGCCAGTCCGCCAATGTCGGACGGCTCATCCAGAACGACATCGCCCTGCTGCAATATCCCTCGGCCTCGGCCACGGCGGTGGTGCTGCTTGTCACCGTGCTGATGGTCATCGGCATCCTGCTGCGCTTCGTCGACATCCGGAAGGAGCTTTGATCCATGGAACCCCGCTCGCGTTCGTTCTATGTGCTGGCCGGCTTTTTCGGGCTGTTCCTGCTGTTCCTCTATGGCCCCACCTTCACCATCGCGATCCTCAGCTTTCAGGGACAGCAGGGCGGGCTGACCTTTCCGATGCGCGGCACCTCGCTGCACTGGTTCCGCGACCTTTTCGAACAGCAGGCGGTGGGGGACATCTGGGGCAGCTTCCGCCGCAGCCTTGCGCTGGGGCTGATGGTCATGGTGACCACGGTGGTGGTGTCGGTCATGGGCGGGCTCGCCTTCCGCAAACGCTTCGCCGGCAATGCGGTGCTGTTCTATCTGGTCATCACCGCGCTGGTGATCCCGTCGATCCTGATTTCGCTCGGGGTCGGGCTGATCTTCAGCCAGCTGGGCCTGCCGATCCACTGGGCCAGTTCCGGCTTCGGGTCGCAGCTGACATGGACGCTGCCCTTTGGCCTGCTCATCATGTTCGCCGTCTTCAACCGTTTCGACAAAAGCTATGAAGAAGCCGCGCGCGATCAGGGCGCCAGCAACTGGCAGACGATCCGCCACGTGATCCTGCCGATCATCGCGCCCTCGCTGATCGGGGTGGCGCTGTTCGGCTTCACGCTCAGCTATGACGAATTCGCCCGCACCCTGCTGACGGCGGGCAGCTACAACACCCTGCCGCTGGAGATCTACGGCATGACCACCAACGTCACCACGCCGGTGATCTTTGCGCTTGGCACCCTGACCACGGCGTTTTCGCTGGTCATCATCGCGGTGTTCCTGCTGACGGTCTGGGGCCTGAACCGCCGCCGCGCCCGGCAGGGATCCGACGCGGGCAAGGGCATGGTCTGAACATGGCGCATCTCATCATCAACCCCAACAGCACCCGGTCCATGACCGAGGCGATGCTGGCCGTGGCGCAGGCCACCGCCCCCGAGGCCGGGTTTCAGGGCTGGACCTCGACCGAGGCGCCCCCCGCCATTCAGGGCCGCGAGGATGGCGAGGCCGCCACGACGCCGCTGCTGGCGCTGGTGGACCGCGCCAATGCCGAAGGGATGCAGGGCATCGTCATCGGCTGTTTCGACGATACCGCGCTGGATCAGGCGGTGGCGCGCTCGGCGGTGCCGGTGCTGGGCATCTGTCAGGCCGCCTGCCATGTGGCCGCCCTGCGCGGGTGGCGGTTTTCCGTGGTGACGACGCTGGCCGTGTCGGTGCCCATCCTTGAAGAGAACATCGCGCGCTACGGCTTTGCGCCGCTGCTGGGCCGGGTCCGCGCCTCGGACGTGCCGGTGCTGGCGCTGGAAGACGACCCCGCCGCCGCCGGGGCGCGCATCGCCGCCGAACTGGACCGCGCCCGGGCCGAGGACGGGATCGATGCGGTGATCCTTGGCTGCGCGGGCATGGCCAAGCTGACCGCCGACCTGCGCCGCCGCTTCGCGCTGCCCATCCTCGACGGGGTGGAATCCGCCGCCCGGCTGCTGCCCGCGCTCTAGCCCGTCAGCGCAGCGGCACCAGAGGCGGGCCTTCGGGATCCTCCTGCGGCGTGTCGAAATAGTCGGGAAAGCGCTGCACCAGCGCGGGCAGCACGGCGACCAGATCGCGCAGATGGCCCCGCATCGCGGCCTCGGCCCCGAACACGTCGCGCATGGCGATCCGGTCGACGATGGCGCTGTGCTGTTCGATCAGCGGCTGCGGCGACAGCGGCTCCGGCGACAGGTGCCGCACCCGGTCCATGCGCAGCTTCAGCCCCTCCAGATCGCGCCAGATCGGCCCCATCCCCGCCGCTTCGGCCAGCGTGCGGTGAAAGCGTTCATCCAGATGCACCATGCTGCGCGGATCGCGCCCGCAGACCAGTTTCTGCCGCACGATCTGTTCGCGCAATTCGGTGATCAGCGCAAAATCCGCGCGCTCCGCCACTGCCTTGACGATATCGGCCTCGATGGCTTCGCGCAGGAACCGCGCCCCCACCACGCCCGACATGCAGATCCGCCCCACCTTCGGGCTGCCATCGGGGCAAAGATCGACCAGCCCTTCGCCCGCAAGCCGCAGGATCGCCTCGCGCAGCGCGGGTTGCGGCACCGCAAGCCGCAGCGCCAGCCGCTGTTCCGCCAGCGGCTGGCCCGGATAGACCGCGTTGCGCGTGATCAGCGCCCGCAGATAGGCATAGATCTGAGGCGCAAGCGGCGCCGTCGGGTCGAAGGTGGCTCTGGCAAGATTGTCCATGGCTGACACCCGAAAACGAACTGACCCTTTCTAGCCGAAGCTGAAAAGAAAGATACGGTTTCAGATCAAGGTCGGATCACCAGACACTAAAATTCAGGTCGATCCCGGGCCGCGAAGACCAGACATCCCCGGGCCGCCGCCCACATCATCGGGGGCCACCGCCACCGATTTGACCACCGCGTGACAGACCTGCCCGGGCTCCAGCCCCATGACCTGCGCCGAGCGGCGGGTGATCCGCGCCAGCACCCGCCCCGCCGCAGTGTCCAGCGACACCAGCGCCCCGGGTCCGTCGCCGCTGCGGATGTCCTGAATCGTGCCGGGCAGGATGTTCAGCGCCGACAGGCCCACCGGTGCCTCCCGCGACAGGATCACGTCATGCGCGGCGATGCGCAGCCGCATGGCGGTGCCGGGGGCCGCGTCCAGCCGGGGCACCACCAGCGTCAGCCCGCCCGCGCCCAGTTCGGTCAGCCCGTCCTCGGCATGGCGCAGCACCACCGCCCCCAGCACCGCCCCCGCCGCCCGCGCGCCCAAAGGCGTGACGGCGGGATCGGCCAGCACCTCGGCGGCGGGGCCCGCGCGGGTGACCCGCCCCGCCTCCAGCGCCACGACCGTGGTGGCAAGCCGCGCGACCTCGGCGGCGGAATGGCTGACGAACAGGATGGGGATCGCGACCTCGTCACGCAGCCGTTCGAAATAGGGCAGGATCTCGGCCTTGCGCGCCTCGTCCAGCGCTGCCAGCGGTTCATCCGCCAGCAGCAGGCGCGGGGCCGCCAGCAGCGCACGCCCGATGGCCACCCGCTGCTTTTCCCCGCCTGACAGCGCGCCGGGCCGCCGGTCCAGCAGCGCGCCGATGCCCAGCAGATCGACCACGCGGCCAAATTCCGCGCGTGGCGCGTCGCGCGGGGCAAACCAGCGGCCATACATCAGGTTCTGCCGCACGTTGAGATGCGGAAAAAGCCGCCCCTCCTGAAAGATGTAGCCCAGCCTGCGCTTGTGCGGCGGCAGCCAGCGCCGCGCGCCGGTGTCGAACAGCTCCCACCCGTTGACCGCGACACGACCCTGCTCGGGGCGCAGCAGCCCGGCGACGGCATTGACCAGCGTGGTCTTGCCGGACCCGGAGCGGCCAAACAGCACGGTGATGCCCGGCGGCGCCTCGAAGCTTGCGTCAAGCGTGAAGGCCGGAAAGGAATGTTTCACGTGAACCGACAGCGTCATTGCCCGGCCACCCGCCGCGCCACGCGCCGCCCCACCCATTCCGACAGCAGCAGCGCCGTCATCGCCACCGCCACCGCCACCAGCACCAGCCGGAACGCGGCGGCATCGCCCCCCGGCACCTGCAGAAAGGCATAGATGGCCGAAGGCAGCGTCCGGGTCTGGCCGGGGATGTTGGAGACAAAGGTGATAGTGGCGCCAAATTCCCCCATCGCCTTGGCAAAGCCCAGAATGCCACCCGCGACGATGCCGGGCAGGATCAGCGGCAGCGTCACCGTCAGGAACACCATCAGCCGCGAGGCGCCCAGCGTGCCCGCCGCCTGTTCCAGCTTGGGATCCACCGCCTCGATCGACAGGCGGATGGCGCGGACCAGCAGCGGAAAGGCCATGATCCCCGCCGCCAGCGCCGCCCCGGTCCAGCGGAAGGCCAGCACGATGCCCCAGTCCTGCAGCACAGCGCCCACCGGCCCCTTCGTGCCGAAGGTCAGCAGCAGCAGATAGCCGGTCACCACCGGCGGCAGGATCAGCGGCAGATGCACCAGCCCGTTCAGCAGAGCGTGCCCCGGAAAGCGCCAGCGCGCCAGCGCATAGGCCACGAACACCGCCAGCGGCAGCCCCAGCAGCGTGGCCCACAGCGATACGCGCAGGGACAGCAGCAGCGCCTGTGTTTCCTCGGGGCCGAGCCAGTCCATGCGTCAGTCGGCCAGCACGGTGAAACCCTGCGCCTCGAAGGCGGCGCGGGCCTCGGCCCCCTGCAGATAGGTCAGGAAATCCTCCTCGGCGGCGCTGTCGCGGTTGGCCAGATCGGCAACGGGATAGAGGATCGGCGGGTGGCTGTCAGCGGGAAAGTGGCCCGCCACGGTCACGCGGTCCTCTGCCCCGGCATCGGTGGCATAGACGATGCCAAACGGCGCCTCGCCGGTGGCGACCAGCGCCAGCGCGGCGCGGACATTGTCCGACTGCGCGACCGAGGGTGCCACCTCCTGCCAGAGGCCCAGATGGTCCAGCGCCGCCTTGCCGTAGATGCCCGCAGGCACCGAATCGACCAGAGCCATGGCCAGCCGCCCCTCGCCCAGCAGGGCGGGCAGATCCAGATCCGGCCCGATCGTGACCGGCGCCGCATCCGTGCCATGCGCCACCAGCACAAGGCTGTTGCCCAGAAGATCGCGGCGCGAGCCGTCTTCCAGCAGCCCCTCCGCCTTCAGCAGGTCCATCCAGTCGGGATTGGCAGAGATGAAGATGTCGGCGGGGGCCCCCTGCTGGATCTGCTTGGCCAGCGCCGAGGATCCGGCCAGCGACACCACCACGCTGTGACCGGACTGCGCCTGATAGCTGGCCACGATGTCATCCATGGCGTTTTTCAGGCTGGCGGCGGCAAAGACGGTGACCTGTTCGGCATGGGCCAGCCCCGGCAGCAGCAGCGCAAGCGCGGGCAGCAGGACATGACGGACGGGCATGCGGATTCCTCTCCCTGGCGACAGGTATGGCAAAACATATCGCAATCGCGCCCCGACACGGCAAGCGTTATTTCCCATCGGCCACATCGCGCAGCAGGGAGCGCAGCAGCCCGATCCGTGCCGCCCCGGCTTCGGTCGCGATCTCCTCGATCTTGCGATACTGCTCCAGCACCAGTTCGCCGGTTTCCGTCAGCCGGGCGCCGCCGCCCTTGGCGCCGCCCCGGCTGCTGTCCACCAGCGGTTCGCGAAAGGCGCCGTTCATTTCTTCGACCAGCGACCACGCGCGTTTGTAGCTCATGGACATGGCCCGCCCCGCCGCGGCGATGGATCCGGTCTGGCGGATCAGATCCAGCAGATCGGCCTTGCCCGGCCCCAGCATCGCATCGGTGCCCAACAGGATCCGCAGGCGGATCCGGGGGGCGTCGCTGTCTTTTGGGGCCTCTGTCATGGATCCGGTTGTCCGCCATCCCGGCAGGTCTGACAAGATGGCGGCGCAAAAGCGGCGCCACAGGCATGGCAGGCATTGTCTTTCCGGGCGCGCTGACGAAAACTGCGCGCCAGAGGTCAGGCCGCCCGCAGAGCTGCGCCGACCGGGAACAGGGAGACGACACATGCTGAAACAGCTGCTTGCATCGGTGGCGCTTGCCGCCTGCGCCACCACCGCCATGGCCGAGGTCAAGGTCGGGCTTATCACCACGCTGTCGGGCGGCGGGGCCGGTCTGGGCATCGACACGCGCGACGGCTTCATGCTGGCGCTGGAACAGGCGGGCCGTGACGATGTCGAGGTGGTGATCGAGGATGACCAGCAGAAGCCCGATGTGGCGGTGCAGCTGGCCGACCGGCTGATCCAGTCCGAAAAGGTCGACGTGCTGACCGGCATCGTGTGGTCCAACCTTGCGATGGCCGTGGTGCCCGCCGCCACCGCGCAGGGGCTGTTCTACCTGTCCACCAATGCCGCCCCGGCGCAGCTGGCGGGCGCGGGCTGCAACCCCAACTATTTCTCGGTGTCCTACCAGAATGACAACCTGCACGAGGCGGCGGGCGCCTATGCCACCAAGGCCGGGTTTGCCAACAGCTTCATCCTTGCGCCCAACTATCCTGCGGGCAAGGATTCGCTGAACGGTTTCAAGCGCTTCTACGAAGGTGAGCTGGCGGGGGAGATCTATACCGACCTTGGCCAGACCGATTACGCCGCAGAGATCGCGCAGATCCGGGCCAGCGGCGCCGACAGCGTGTTCTTCTTCCTGCCCGGCGGCATGGGGATTTCCTTCCTCAAGCAATATGCCGACAGCGGCGTGGATCTGCCCCTGATCGGCCCGGCCTTTTCCTTTGACCAGAACATCCTGCAGGCGGTGGGCGATGCGGCGCTGGGGGTGAAGAACACCTCGTCCTGGAGCAAGGATCTGGACAATGCCGCCAACGCGGCCTTCGTCACCGCCTATTCTGAGAAATATGGCCGTCTGCCTTCGCTCTATTCCGCGCAGGGCTATGACACCGCCAACCTGCTGCTTTCGGCCATGGACAAGGCGGAGGTCAGCGATGACGAGGCGTTCCGCGCCGCGCTGATGGAGGCCGATTTCGACTCCGTCCGGGGCAAGTTCAGCTTCAACGCCAGCCAGCACCCGGTGCAGGATCTGTATGTGCGCGAGGTGGTGCGCGAGGGCGACATCCTGACCAACCAGATCGTCGACACCGCGATCACCGACCGCGGCCATGCCTACGAGGCCGAGTGCAAGATGTAAGGGCAGGCGCGGCCCCAGCCGGGGCCGCCGCAGGACAGGACGAGTCATGACCCCGCTGCTGATTGTCGAACAGGTGCTGAACGGGCTGCAGTCCGGCATCATGCTGTTTCTGATGGCGGCGGGGCTGACGCTGATCTTTGGCGTTATGGGGCTCATCAACCTTGCCCATGGCTCGCTGTTCATGGTGGGCGCCTTTGCCGCTGCCGCCACCGCCGCCGCCACCGGATCCTTCCTGCTGGGGCTGGGGGCGGCGCTGGTCGCCGCCGCCTGCGCCGGGGCGCTGGTGGAACGGCTGGTGATCCGCCGTCTTTATGACCGCGACCATCTGGATCAGGTGCTGGCCACCTTCGCGCTGATCCTGATCTTTTCCGAAGGCACGCGGTGGATTTTTGGATCCTTCCCGCTTTACCTTGATATTCCGCCCGCGCTGTCGGGGCCGGTCACCCTGCCCGGCGGCATCCAGTATCCGCTCTACCGGCTGTTCCTGATCGGCGTGGGGCTGGTGCTGGCAGGGGCGCTGTTCTGGCTGATCGGGCGCACCCGGCTGGGCATCCGCATCCGCGCCGGTGAAAACGACCGGGAGATGATCGCGGCGCTGGGGGTCGACATCGCGCGGCTTTACACGCTGGTCTTTGCGCTTGGGGCAGCCCTTGCCGGGCTTGCGGGTGCGCTGGTGGGCGCCATCCAGTCGGTGCAGGTCGGCATGGGCGAGCCGGTGCTGATCCTTGCCTTCGTGGTCATCGTGATCGGTGGCATCGGGTCGATCACCGGCGCGCTGGTCGGCGCGCTGCTGGTGGGGCTGACCGACACGCTGGGCGGCATCTTCCTGCCCCGGCTGTTTGCGCTGGTCATGGATCCGGCGGCGGCGACCCAGACCGGCGCGGCGCTGTCCTCGATGGCCATCTACATGCTGATGGCGGCGGTGCTGGTCTGGCGGCCCACCGGCCTGTTCGGAGCCCGGACATGACGCGCGAGACGCTGCTCAACGCGCTGGTGCTGCTGGCGCTTGGCCTGCTGCCGGTCTGGGCCCATCTGTCGGACGAGCCTTTCACCATCACGCTGGCCACCCGCGCCGCCATCCTTGCGCTGGCCGCCGTGGGGCTGAACATCGCGCTGGGGCTGGGCGGGCTGGTCAGCCTAGGCCACGCGCTGTTTTTCGGCATCGGCGGCTATGCCATGGGCATCCTTGCCAGCCACGCGCAGGATTATACGCCGATCTATGACGGCGCCTTCACCGTGCCGGGGACCAAATCCATGCCGGTGATCTGGCTGGTGGCGGTCGCCGCCTCCGCCATGGCGGCGCTGCTGATCGGGCTGCTGGCGCTGCGCACGGCGGGGGTCTATTTCATCATGATCACGCTGGCCTTTGGCCAGATGGCATTTTTCTTCGCCATTTCGTGGAACGCCTATGGCGGCGAAGACGGGCTGTCCATCTATGTGCGCAACAGCTTTCCGGGGCTGAACACGCTGGTGCCGATCCAGTTCTTCGGCCTGTGTTTCGGCCTGCTCTGCCTGATCCTGCTCGCCTCGCACCTGCTGGCGCGCAGCCCCTTCGGCCTTGCGCTGAACGCCGCGCGGCAGAGCCCGGACCGGGTGATGGCGGTAGGGCTGGACCCCAAGCGGCTGCAGCTTGTGGCCTTTGTGCTGTCCGGCGCGGTGACCGGGCTTGCGGGCGCGCTGTTTGCCGATCTCAACCGTTTTGTCAGCCCGACGATGTTCAGCTGGCAGACCAGCGGCGAGATCATGGTGTTCCTGATCCTTGGCGGCGTGGCGCGGCTGTGCGGGCCGGTGATCGGTGCGGCGGTGTTCGTGCTGCTGGAGCACTGGCTGGGCGGGCTGTCGGAATTCTGGCACATCTGGCTGGGGCTGCTGCTGCTGGCGGTGGTGCTGTTCGCGCGCGGCGGGCTGGTCGGGCTGGTCGCAGGGCGGGCGCGCGCCCATGACTGAGCCGGTTCTGGAAACCCGCGGGCTGGTCAAGAGCTTCGGCGCCCTGCGCGCCACTGATGGCGTCACGCTGGATCTGCGCAGGGGCGAAATTCACGCGGTGATCGGCCCCAATGGCGCGGGGAAATCCACGCTCATCAAGCAGATCTGCGGCAATATCGCGCCCGATGCCGGGCAGGTGCGGCTGCTGGGGCGGGATGTCACGCAGTGGTCGACCATGGCGCGGGCGCGGGCGGGGCTGGCGCGCAGCTTCCAGATCTCGGCGCTGGCGATGGAAGACACCGTGCTGCAGAACGCGCTGCTGGGGGCGCTGGGGGCCAGCGGATCGCCCTACCGGTTCCTGCGGCCCGCGCTGGGGCGGCGCCATCTGCGCGACCGCGCCATGGCCGCGCTGGACCGGATGGGGCTGGCCGATCTGGCCGCGACCCGCGTCGCCACGCTCAGCCACGGGCAGCGGCGGCAGCTGGAGGTGGCGGTGGCCCTGACGCTGGCGCCGCGCGCCTTTCTGATGGACGAGCCGATGGCGGGGCTGGGCAGCGAAGGCTCGCTGGCCCTGACCCGCGTGCTGGACGGGCTGCGGGCCGAGGCGCCGATCCTGCTGGTCGAACATGACATGGATGCGGTGTTTGCGCTGGCCGACCGGATCAGCGTGCTGGTCTATGGCCGCATCATCGCCACCGGCACCGTGGCCGAAATCCGCGCCAACCCGGAGGTGCGCGAGGCCTATCTGGGAGAAGCGCCATGAGCCTGCTGGATCTGCGCGACATCACCGCCTCTTACGGCGCGTCGCAGGCGCTATTCGGCGTCACGCTGGCGCTGGAAGAGGGCGAGGTGCTGGCCCTGATGGGGCGCAACGGCATGGGCAAATCCACGACGCTGCGCTGTCTCTGCGGGCTGATGCCGTCGGGCGGGGTGCGGCGCTTTGCCGGGCAGGATCTGGCGCGGCTGCCCGCGCATCGCATCGCCCGGCTGGGGGTGGGGCTGGTGCCGGAGGGGCGCCGCTGTTTCCGCGACCTGAGCGTGACCGAAAACCTGCTCGCCGCCGCCCGTCCCGGCGCTTGGGATCAGGCGCGGGTGGAGCTGCTGTTCCCCCGGCTGGCGGAACGGCGCGGGCAGAAGGCCGCGACCCTGTCGGGGGGCGAACAGCAGATGCTGGCCATCGGGCGCGCGCTGATGACCAATCCGCGGCTTCTGGTGCTGGACGAGGCGACCGAGGGGCTGGCGCCCTTGGTGCGGCAGGAAATCTGGGACGCGCTGCTGCTGCTGAAACGCGGCGCGGGGCTGTCGATCCTTGTGGTGGACAAGTCGCTGCGCGAAATGGCCGCCGTGGCCGACCGCGCCGTGATCCTTGAACGCGGCACATCCGTCTGGTCAGGAGCCTTTGCCGATCTGGGCCCCGCCGAGGCGGAGCGCTATCTGGGCGTCTGAGACCCGACGTCAGGACATAAAAAAGGGCGGCCCAAAGGCCGCCCCGGTATCGCGATCCCGCCCGGTCAGGCCTGAAGCGGCTTGACCACCAGTTCGCCTTCCTCGCGGGCCTTCATGGCCAGCGCGGTGGCATGGGCGCCTGCGGCGGTGGTGTAATAGGGGATCTTGTCATAGAGCGCGACCGACCGGATTTCCCGGCTGTCCGCGACCGAGGCAGCGCCTTCGGTGGTGTTCAGCACCAGCTGCACGCCGCCATCCTTCATCAGATCCACCACGTTGGGGCGGCCTTCATAGACCTTCTTGACCCGTTCGCAGGGGATGTCGTTCTGCGACAGGAAAGCGGCAGTGCCCGCCGTCGCCACCAGCTGGAACCCCATGCCGGACAGCAGCGAGGCCGCCTCTACCATCTGCGGGGTCTTGTCCTCGTCACGGATGGAGATGAACACCGCGCCTTCGGTCGGCAGCACGTTGCCCGCGCCCATCTGCGCCTTGAGGAAGGCACGCGGGAAGCTGCGGTCCCAGCCCATCACCTCGCCCGTGGAGCGCATTTCCGGCCCAAGGATGGTGTCGACGCCGGGGAAACGGGCGAAGGGCAGCACCGCTTCCTTGACCGAGAACCACGGCATGTTCGGATCGGCCAGCGTCATCGGATCGGCCAGCGGCAGCACGCTGTCGTAATCGGCGTTGTCGGGATAGGGCGCGCGCATCGGGAAGGCGGACAGCTTTTCCCCCGCCATGATCCGCGCCGCAATGGAGGCAATGGCGCTGTCGGTGGCCTTGGCCACAAACGGCACGGTGCGGCTGGCGCGGGGGTTCACCTCGATCAGGTAAATCTCGTTGTCCTTGATGGCGAACTGCACGTTCATCAGGCCGACCACATGCAGCGCGCGGGCCAGCGCCTCGGTCTGGACCTTGATCTCGGCGATCATCTCGTCGGACAGAGAATAGGGCGGCAGCGAACAGGCGCTGTCGCCGGAATGCACGCCCGCCTCTTCGATATGCTGCATGATGCCCGCGACATGCACCGCCTCGCCGTCGCAGATCGCGTCCACGTCCAGTTCGACCGCGCCCGACAGGTAGCTGTCCAGCAGCACCGGGCTGTCGCCCGACACCACCACCGCCTCGCGGATGTAGCGTTCCAGATGCGCCATGTCGCGCACGATTTCCATGGCGCGCCCGCCCAGCACATAGGAGGGACGGATCACCAGCGGGAAGCCGATGCTGTCGGCGATGGCCAGCGCCTGCGCGTCGGTGGAGGCGATGCCGTTTTTCGGCTGCTTGAGGCCCAGCTGGTTGACCAGCGCCTGAAACCGCTCGCGGTCTTCGGCAAGGTCGATGGCATCGGGCGTGGTGCCAAGGATCGGGATGCCCTCCGCCTCCAGCGCGTTGGCAAGCTTGAGCGGGGTCTGCCCGCCGAACTGCACGATCACGCCATGCAACGTGCCATTTTCCAGCTCGACCCGCAGGATCTCCATCACATGTTCGAAGGTCAGCGGTTCGAAATACAGCCGGTCCGAGGTGTCATAGTCGGTGGACACGGTTTCCGGGTTGCAGTTGACCATGATGGTTTCATAGCCCGCAGCGGTCAGCGCGAAACAGGCGTGGCAGCAGCAGTAATCGAATTCGATCCCCTGCCCGATCCGGTTCGGACCGCCGCCAAGGATGACGACCTTTTTCTTGTCCGAAGGCCGCGCCTCGCATTCCACCTCGCCCATCATGGGCATTTCATAGGTGGAATACATATAGGGCGTCTGCGCCTCGAATTCGGCGGCGCAGGTGTCGATCCGCTTGAAGCTGGCGACCACGCCCTGCGACAGGCGGCGCTTGCGCACGTCCTTTTCGGAAAAGCCGGTGAGCACGGCCAGACGGGCATCGGAGAAGCCCATCATCTTGAGCGCGCGCAGACCTTCGGCATTCTGCGGCAGGCCCTCGCGGCGCACCTGATCCTCGGCCTCGATGATTTCGCGGATCCGGGCAAGGAACCACGGGTCAAACATGGTGACGCCGTGGATGTCGTCATCCGACAGCCCGTGCCGCATCGCCTGAGCGATGGTGCGCAGCCGGTCGGGGGTCTGCTTGCTCAGCGCCTTGATGACGGCGGATTTTTCCGGCGCGCCGGGAATGGTGATCTCGTCAAAGCCATTGAGCCCGGTTTCCAGCGAGCACAGCGCCTTCTGCAGCGATTCGTGGATGGTCCGGCCAATCGCCATCGCCTCGCCCACCGATTTCATCGCGGTGGTCAGATGCGGTTCGGATCTGGGGAATTTTTCAAAGGCAAAGCGCGGGATCTTGGTCACGACATAGTCGATGGTCGGCTCGAAGCTGGCGGGAGTCACCTTGGTGATGTCGTTGTCCAGCTCGTCCAGCGTGTAGCCCACGGCCAGCTTCGCCGCGATCTTCGCGATCGGAAAGCCGGTGGCCTTGGAGGCCAGCGCAGACGACCGCGACACGCGCGGGTTCATCTCGATCACGACCATGCGGCCATTTTCCGGATTCACCGCCCATTGCACGTTCGACCCGCCGGTTTCCACGCCGATCTCGCGCAGCACGGCGATGGAGCCGTTGCGCATGATCTGGTATTCCTTGTCGGTCAGGGTCAGCGCCGGGGCCACGGTGATGCTGTCGCCGGTATGCACGCCCATGGGATCGACGTTTTCGATGGCGCAGACGATGATGGCATTGTCCGCCTTGTCGCGGACCACCTCCATCTCGTATTCCTTCCAGCCCAGCAGGGATTCATCCACAAGGATCTGGTTCACCGGCGAGGCATCCATGCCCGACCGGCAGTAATGCACGTAATCCTCGCGGTTATAGGCGACGCCGCCACCGGTGCCGCCCAGCGTGAAGGCGGGGCGGATGATCGCCGGAAGGCCAATGCCTTCCAGCGCATCCAGCGCGATGGCCACGCCCGCGTCCAGATCGGCCTTGCCGTTGGGCTTTTTCGGCGCGGTGACGATGGTCGCCTTGGGGTTTTCCAGCCCGATGCGGTCCATCGCCTCGCGGAACAGCTTGCGATCTTCGGCCATCTCGATGGCCTCGCGCTTGGCGCCGATCATCTCGACCCCGTATTTCGCGAGCACGCCCATTTCCTCGAGCGCCAGCGAGGTGTTCAGGCCGGTCTGGCCGCCCATGGTGGGCAGCAGCGCGTCGGGCCGTTCCTTTTCGATGATCTTTGCCACGATTTCGGGCGTGATCGGCTCGATATAGGTGGCATCGGCCAGTTCCGGGTCGGTCATGATCGTGGCGGGGTTGGAATTCACCAGAATGACCCGGTAACCTTCCTCACGCAGGGCCTTGCAGGCCTGTGCGCCGGAATAGTCGAATTCGCAGGCCTGCCCGATCACGATGGGCCCCGCTCCGATAATCATGATGGATTTGATATCGGTTCTTTTGGGCATGGTCGGACCTCGTCTTGACGGTGTGGCGGTGCGGTTCAGGCACGGGGCATCCTGCGCGGGAGTCGCAGCTCCCCGCAAATTGTCGTGGGTTATAGACAGAAGCCCTGCCCGTGCAACCCCAATCCGACCGGGATCCGCCGCTGTGGCGCGCTACTGCGCCGCGTGCAGCATCCCGTCGCGGGGGCGGCTGTGGTCGCGGGCGGGGTCGCGCTGATACAGATAATCGCGCGTGACGGGCACGGCATATTGCCGATGCGACAGCTGCATGTGGAAGACCGCCTGAAACGATTCCTCGAACGCGGCTTCGCAGACGGCCAGATAGAACCGCCACATGCGGATGAACCGCTCGTCATACATGGCACGCACGCGGGGCAGCGCCGCCTCGAACCGCTGCCGCCAGTGGTTGAGCGTGGGGCCGTAATGGCCGCGCAGCACCTCCACATCCGCGGCCCAGAGCCCGGTGCGTTCCACCGCCGCCGCCACTTCGGACAGCGAGGGCACATAGCCGCCGGGGAAGATATACCTATCGATCCAGGCCGAGGTCGCGGCGGGCGGCGAGACATGGCCGATGGAATGGACCAGCGCCACGCCTTCCGGGGCCAGCAGATCGTCGAGCTTGGCGAAATAGTCGTGCAGATGCGGCGCCCCCACATGTTCCAGCATGCCGACGCTGACGATGCGGTCAAAGCGGTCCTGCAGCAGCCGGTAATCCAGCAGGCGAAAATCGGTCCTGTCGGCAAGGCCTTCCTCCGCAGCGCGGCGGCGCGCGGTGGCAAGCTGGTTTTCCGACAGCGTGACCCCCGTCACATGCACGCCGTGATCGCGCGCCAGCGTCAGCGCCATGCCGCCCCAGCCGCAGCCGATGTCCAGCACCCGCAACCCCGGCTTCAGCAGCAGCTTCTGGGCGATATGGTCCTTTTTCGCCTGCTGCGCCTCCTCCAGCGACAGATCCGGATCGGTGAAATAGGCGCAGGAATACTGCATGTCCCGGTCAAGGAAGAGCCGGTAAAGATCATCGGAAATGTCGTAATGATGCTGCACGTTGCTCTGCGACAGCAGCGGGGTGTTGCGCTGGACCAGCCCGCGCAGCTGCCCGCGCAGCGCATGGACCGCATTGACCCAGACCGGCAGCCGCCCGGCCTGCTGGTTGCGGATCAGAAGCGCCAGAAGATCGTAAAGCCGGTCGGGCGGCACCTGCAGCCTGCCGTCCATGTAGCCCTCGCCAAGCGCCAGCACCGGCCGCAGGCACAGCTCGCGCAGCAGCCGGGCCTCCTTCAGCACCACCTCCGCCTCGGCGCCGCCGGGCCCGTAGTCGCGCACGGTGCCCTCCGGATAGGTGACCCGCAGCCGCCCGGTCACGATCAGGCGATGCAGCATTCTGTCGAGTACGGTTTCCCACATGTCACACCCCCGAGTGACCCTGTTCCAGAAAACGAAGCCAAACGCGCAGACTCGCAAAATTGTTCCCCTAGGTTACAACAGATGCGAAATATGGCAAAGACACCGGGCTTCCCTTGACTTCCCCCCCGCGCCCCTGTGTATCGGCGCCTGACTTTCAAGCAGTTTCCGAAGGGCACTCCACATGCATGCCTATCGCAGCCATACCTGCGCCGACCTGACCAAGGCCAACGAGGGCGAAACCGTTCGCCTGTCGGGCTGGGTGAACCGCATCCGCGACCATGGCGGCATCCTGTTCATCGACCTGCGCGACCATTACGGCATCACACAGGTGCTGTGTGATCCCGACAGCCCCGTCTTTGCAGCGGTGGAAAAGCTGCGGGCGGAATGGTGCGTGCGCATCGACGGCGTGGTGAAGGCGCGCGATGCGAGCCTTGTGAACCCCAAGCTGCCCACCGGCGAGATCGAGGTGTTCATCCGCGATCTGGAGGTTCTGGGCGCCTCCGACGAACTGCCGCTGATGGTGTTCGGCGATCAGGAATATCCCGAAGAAACCCGCCTGCGCTACCGCTACCTTGACCTGCGCCGCGAGGCGATGCAGCGCAACATGGTGCTGCGGTCGGATGTGGTGTCGTCGATCCGCAAGCGGATGTGGGCGCAGGACTTCCGCGAATTCCAGACGCCGATCATCACCGCCTCCAGCCCCGAAGGCGCGCGCGACTTCCTCGTGCCGTCGCGGCTGCATCCGGGCAAGTTCTACGCCCTGCCGCAGGCGCCGCAGCAGTTCAAGCAGCTGATCATGGTGTCGGGCTACGACAAGTATTTCCAGATCGCGCCCTGTTTCCGCGACGAGGATCCGCGCGCCGACCGCTCGCCCACCGATTTCTACCAGCTCGACCTCGAAATGAGCTTCGTCACCCAGCAGGACGTGTTCGACACCGTGGCCCCCGTGGTCGCCGGCGTGTTCGAGGAATTCGGCGGCGGCAAGAAGGTCGACGCCCCCGAGACATGGGAACAGATCAGCTACGCCGATTCCGCGCTGTGGTATGGCACCGACAAGCCCGACCTGCGCAACCCGATCAAGATGCAGGTGGTGAGCGAGCATTTTGCCGGGTCCGGCTTTGCCATCTTCGCCAAGCTGCTGGAACAGGACGGCACCGAAATCCGCGCCATCCCCGCCCCCACCGGCGGCTCGCGCAAGTTCTGCGACCGGATGAACGCCTTTGCCCAGAAAGAGGGTCTGCCCGGCATGGGCTACATCTTCTGGCGCGAAACCGACGGCCAGATGGAGGCCGCCGGTCCGCTTGCCAAGAACATCGGCCCCGAGCGGACCGAGGCGATCCGCCAGCAGCTTGGTCTGGGCGTGGGCGATGCCGCCTTCTTCCTTGGCGGCAAGCCTGCCAGCTTTGAACGGGTGGCGGGCCGCGCCCGCACAGTGATCGGCGAAGAGCTTGGCCTGACCGACAAGAACCGCTTCGCCTTTGCGTGGATCGTCGATTTCCCGATGTATGAAAAAGACGAAACCACCGGCAAGATCGACTTCAGCCACAACCCCTTCTCCATGCCGCAGGGCGGGCTGGAGGCTCTCAAGGGTGATCCGCTGAAGGTTCTGGGCTTCCAGTATGACCTTGCCTGCAACGGCTACGAGCTGATTTCCGGCGCCATCCGCAACCACAAGCCCGAGATCATGTTCAAGGCGTTTGAACTGGCGGGCTATGGCGAGGACGAGGTGCGGCGCCGCTTTGGCGGCATGGTCAACGCCTTCCGCTTCGGCGCCCCGCCGCATGGCGGCTGTGCGGCGGGCATTGACCGGATCGTGATGCTGCTGGCCGACACCGCCAACATCCGCGAGGTCATCATGTTCCCGATGAACCAGCGCGCCGAGGATCTGATGATGGGCGCGCCCTCCGAACCCACCTCGGACCAGCTCATGGAGCTGTCCCTGCGGGTCATTCCGCAGGAGTGAGCGCGATGCTGCAGACGTTGCGGGATCAGGGCTTCGACGTCCTGACCCGCAACCATGCGGAGGCGATCCTCGCCTTCGACTTCCCCGAGGAACTGGCCGAACTGGTCGCCGCCCTGACCGCCTTCCGCATCTCGCTTGCGGAACTGGTGGGGGGTGGCGGCGGCGAGTCGCGCCAGACCCAGCGGTTGCGCCACGCGCTGTCCGCCACCGGCTGGGCCAAGCACAGCTTCAACGTGCGCACCGTGGTCGACGGGCGCGAGCGCGAGGCGATCAGCCACGAGGTCGATCATGTGCGCTTTGGTCCCACCGGCACGCTGGCGCTGGAAATCGAATGGAACAACAAGGATCCGTTCTTTGACCGCGATCTGGAAAATTTCCAGCGGCTGCACGCGCTGTCGGCGATCAGTCTGGGCATCGTGGTGACCCGCGGCGCCTCGATGCAGGAGGCGTTTTTTCCCCGCATCGCCGCATGGATGAACCAGCAGGGGCTGAATTCCGAAGCGGATCTGGACCGGCTCAACATAACCGAACGCACGCGGGCGCAGCGTGCCTCTGTCGCCACGCGCATGGCGCGCGGCATGTCCTTTGCCGAAGCCTTTGCCCGCACCTTCGTGACCAGCAAGTTCGGCCCCGCCTCCACCCACTGGTCAAAGCTGGAGGATCGCGTGGCGCGCGGGGTGGGCAACCCCTGCCCGCTGCTGCTGATCGGGCTGCCGGACAGCCTGCTGACCGATCAGCCGCTGGAGGATCCCGGCGCGCTGGACCTGTTCAGCCTTGACGACTGATCATTCCGCCGCGAGCGAGGAATTGTAGGAATAGGTCTTCCAGCTGGGTTTGTAATCCGCATCCGCCTGATTGCCCCAGACCGTCCAGCCCTGACGCACGCCACGGCCAAACATCTCCAGATACGGACCCTTGGAGCAGCTTTCGATCAGCTCATACTGTTCGTCCGGCTTGCGCGAATGTTCGCGCTTGCGGGTTTGCAGCATGTTCACCTGACTGCGCCCCGGCGACAGGGTGCGCGCGTTGCGGCCCCTTGTCCCGAACAGCAGCAGTTCGGTCACGTTGCGGAAGTAGAACCCGACGCCGCGCCCGTCCGACCCGCCATCCTTGCGGATCTTGTGCCAGACGATGTTCGATTTGTATTCGAACCCCCACGAGGTCAGCACCTGCAGCCCTTCGGGCAGCAGCGCGTTGGGCACCCACAGGTAGCAATGCGCTGTATCTTCAAGGAAATCCGCGACAGGCAGCGCGCAGATATCCTCCAGCGTCATGGTCGGATAGCGGGCCAGCCGCTTGTGCTCCGGCGCCACCTTTCCGGTACGGTTGGTGAACCGCCACGGCGGGTCCGCCATGACGGTGGCGAAACGGTCCCTTCCAAGGAACCCGGACAGGTCTTGCGCGGCGATTTGGCTCATGTCCAAGATATAGCCTCCGGTTCGCCCGCTTGTCACGCGGCTTTCAGCATCAAACACCAGCTTGTCACAGCCGGAACAAAATTGGAACTCCAGATCTGCGCCAGATGACGCAGAGAGGTCGGCCTGTTTCCGCCGCCCTGCCCGCCCGTTTCGCTACGGCAGAGATGAAATCCGGCCCGCGTGCGACTATCTTTGTGCAAAGCCCCTGCACGGAGCACCGCCATGGCCGCGTTCGATCCGATCCTTGCCGATATCCGTTTCGGCTGTGGCCTGTCGCCCCGGATCGCCCCGCCCGGCGAGGCCAAGGCGCTGCTGGCGCAGCTTGATGCCCCGGACAAGGTGGCAAAGCAGTTTCCGGTGGAGGATTTCGACACCTTCCTGACCCGGCTGCAGGCGCGGCTCGACTTTCGCGCCATCCGCAGCAAGGAAAAAGGCTCCCCCGCCGCCGAGAACGCGATCAAACAGCTCAAACGTCTGAACAAGCAGGCCCGCAACGCGCAGATGCTCTGGCTCCGGCAGCAGCTGGCGCGCCGCGTGGTCACTCCGGCGCCCTTCCGCGAACGGCTGACCGTCTTCTGGGCGGATCATTTCACCGCAACCGGCAAGACCGGGCTGCTGCGCTTCGGCAGCTCGCCCTATGTGGAAAGCGCGCTGCGGCCCCACCTTGGCGGGCGGTTCGAGGATCTGCTGATCGCCGCCGTCACCCATCCGCTGATGGTGCATTATCTGGACCAGACCCGGTCCATCGGCCCCAGTTCCCCCGCCGCGCAGGCGAAGAAGGCCAAATCCGGCGGGCTCAACGAAAACCTCGCACGCGAGGTGCTGGAACTGCACACGCTGGGCGCGGACGGGCCCTATACTCAGGATGACGTGCGCGAACTGGCTGAACTGCTGACCGGGCTCACCATGACCGAACGGCAGGGGCAGCAGTTCCGCAAGGCCTTGGACGAACCGGGGCGGGAAACCGTGCTGGGCGTGTCCTATGGCGATGGCAAGGGCGCGCGCCTGCGCGACGTCCATGCCGTGCTGCGCGATCTTGCCCGCCACCCCGCCACCGCGCGGCATCTGGCCCGCAAGCTTGCCGTCCATTTTGTCAGCGACACGCCCGATCCGGCGCTGGTCACGGCGGTGGAGCGCGCCTTTCTGGACAGCGGCACCGATCTGCGCGCGGGCTATGCCGCGCTGATCGGCCACCCCGCGACATGGGCGGCGGCCAGTCCGAACGTGAAACCGCCGCTGGACTTCATCGGTTCGGCGCTGCGCGCGCTGGCGGTGGATCCGGCGCGGCTGGTGAAGCTGGACGAAAAGCAGGGGCGGCAGCTGGTGCACTATCCCATGGCGCTGATGGGCCATGTCTGGGAAGAACCCGACGGGCCGGATGGCCTGCCCGAGGCCGACAGCGCGTGGATTTCGCCGCAGGGCCTGTCGGCGCGGCTGCAATGGGCCGTGGCCGTGCCGCAACAGCTGATGGCCGACCTGCCCGACCCCCGCGCCTTTGTCGAGGTGGCGCTGGGGCCGCGTGTCCCGCCCGCCGTCGCCTTTGCCGCCCGCGCCGCCGAAACCCGCGCCGATGGCGTGGGGCTGGTGCTGGCCTCCCCCGCTTTTCAGAGGATGTGAGCCATGGCTGCCGATCTGACCCGCCGCCTGTTCCTGACCCGCTCCGCCGCGCTGGGATGTTCGCTGGCGGCAAGCCCGCTGGTCACGCCGGTGACCTTTGCCGCAACCCCCGGCGACGCGCGGCTGGTGGTCATCATCCTGCGCGGCGCCATGGACGGGCTGGGCGCGGTGATGCCGCATGGCGATCCGGCCTATGCCGGGCTGCGCGGCGCCCTGCCCGAAGGCGCGGCGGATCTGGACGGGTTCCATGCGCTGCATCCCGCGCTCGCGCCGCTGATGCCGCTGTGGCAGCAGGGCCAGCTGGGCGTGGTGCATGCCGTATCCACCCCCTATCGCGACAAGCGCAGCCATTTTGACGGGCAGGATCTGCTGGAGGCGGGGATCACCGACCTTAGCGCCGGGCTTAGCCGCGATGGCTGGCTGAACCGGCTGCTGCAGCACTATCCGGGCGTAGGCACCGACACCGCCTATGCCATCGGGCGCGATGCGCTGCCGATCCTTGGCGGTGCGGCGCCGGTGTCGCGCTGGTCGCCAGAGGCCGATCTGACGCTGAGCCCGCAGGCGCTGAAGCTCGCCGAACTGGTGATGCAGGATGATCCGCTGTTCGCGGCGGCGCTGGCGCAGGCCTATGACATCACCAGCCAGCCAGAGATGGGCGGGTCGGACCAGCCAAAGGCGCGGGGCAAGAAGGGCCCCTCGCCCGAAGGCCGGATCGCCGAATTTGCCGCGCAGCAGCTTTCGGGGGCGGCGCGCATCGCGTCTTTTTCGATCAACGGCTGGGACACGCATGACAGGCAGGAGGTGGCCCTGACCCGCGCGCTGGCCAAGCTGTCCGAGGTGATCCTGACCCTGCGCGACGGGCTGGGCGGGCCGGTCTGGCAGCAGACGGCGGTGATCGCGATGACCGAATTCGGCCGCACCGTGCGGCTGAACGGCACCGGCGGCACCGATCACGGCACCGGCGGTGCCATGATCCTTGCCGGGGGTGCGATCCGTGGCGGGCAGGTGGTGGCGGACTGGCCCGGCCTGTCAGAGGCCGATCTGTATGCCCGCCGCGATCTGATGCCCACCCGCGACCTGCGCGCCCATGCCGGCTGGATCATTCAGGGCCTGTTCGGGCTGGACCGCGGCGTGGTGGAACGCACCGTCTTCCCGGGGGTGGATCTGGGCGCCGATCCCCGGCTGCTGCTGTAGTCAGATCGCCACACGCTCGGCCAGCCGGTCCTGCACCAGCCCGGCCAGCCGCGCGACATCGGGCTGGACCGGCCTGCCCTGCGCATGGGCGGTGGCCAGCCGCTGCGCCGCCTGTTCCAGCACGTGATCCCCCGCGCTATGCGCCACGCCACGCAGGAAATGGGTCACATAGCCCAGCAGGTGATCGTCCGTCTCGTCCCCCAGCACATCGGCGGCATGGGCCATGTCATCGCGATAGGCCAGCGGATCGGGGCGGATCACGTCGTCGCAGACCAGCCGCATACCCTTGGGCCGCCGCTCTTCGGGCAGCTGCGCCAGAATGGTGTTCTGGAAGATCGCGAGGCTTTCCACGGGTTTGGGCAGGAAATCATCCGCCCCCGCCGCCAGCGCCACATCCTCCGCGAAGCGGTCGCCGCTGGTGCCAAGGATCACCGACACCCGCGGCGCGGCTGCCGCCAGATCGGCGATCAGTTCGGCGCCGGACCCATCGGGCAGGCCCAGATCGATGATCACCACCGTGGGGCGATACACCGCCAGATGCCGCCGCGCCGATTGCAGGCAGTCCGCCCGCCGGATCCGCGCCCCGCTGCGCAGGCAGAGCAGCCGCATGGCATCACAGGCATAGCGGCTGTCTTCCACCACCAGAACCGTCATGCCCAGCAGGGGCCGCGACTGCGACGGCCGCGCGATCGGGTTCAGTCCATCCTTGTCGGTCATCTGAGTCTCCTTCAGCCACCTCCACATCCTCCGGTCTCCTCCCTAACAGGCGGTTAATGGACGCACCCTCCTTGCGAGAATCCCCTCGGCCAAGCCATAAGCGGGACCAGCCTTGCCCTTGGAGTGTCCAGCATGATCGGTCGCCTGAACCATGTCGCCATCGCCGTCCCCGACCTTGACGCCGCCGCCGCGCAGTATCGCTGCACGCTGGGGGCAAAGGTCGGCGCGCCGCAGGACGAACCCGATCACGGCGTGACCGTGATCTTCATCGAACTGCCCAACACCAAGATCGAACTGCTGTATCCCTTGGGCGAAAATTCCCCGATCGCGGGATTTCTGGAAAAGAACCCGTCAGGCGGGATTCATCACGTCTGCTACGAGGTGGATGACATTCTGGCGGCGCGGGACCATCTGAAAGCGGCGGGCGCCCGCGTGCTGGGCACCGGCGAGCCCAAGATCGGCGCCCATGGCAAACCCGTGCTGTTCCTGCATCCGAAGGATTTTCAGGGCACGCTGGTGGAACTGGAACAGGTCTGACGGACCGACAGGAGATATTCGAATGGCCATCACTTCCGCGCTCGTGCTTTACGCCGTGATCTGGTTCATGACCTTTCTCTGCGTGATCCCGCTGCGGCTGAAAACGCAGGGCGATCTGGGGCAGGTCGTGCCCGGCACCCATGCCAGCAGCCCCGAGGTGCACAACCTCAAGCGCAAGGCGATCATCACCAGCGGCGTCGCGCTGGTGATCTGGGCGATCCTTGCCACCATCATCCTTGGCGGCTTCATCACCGTGCGCGACATCGACAGCTGGATGTTCAACCGCATGGCACCGCTCAGCGGATCCTGACCGGATCAGCCTGCGGGGCGCTGGCCCTGCAGGCGGTGGAACAGATGGGTGAAGGTCGCGGCCCCCAGAATAGGGATCAGCAGGTTCACCAGCGGGATGGTCAGCGGCAGCGCCATCAGCACCCCGGCGATCCAGATCGTGCCCAGATGGCGGCGGCGCAGGCGCGTCGCCTCGGCGCGTCCGACGCGGCGGATGGCGGCAAGGGTGAAATATTCCCGCCCCAGCAGAAAGCCGTTCAGCCCCCAGAAGATGAAGGGGGCGAAGGGTGCAAACATCAGATACAGCACCAGCGCCACGAGGTTGGCGAGGATCAGCACCCCCAGAAAGGCGGCGCTGTCGCGCAGCTCCTCGGTCCATGGCACGTTGCGGCCCGGGCCAAGTGCGGGGTAATGCCGGTCCTCCACCGCCTGCGCCACCTCGTCCAGAAAGAACGAGGTGATGGCGGAGGCCACGGGCACCATCAGCACCACCGACAGCAGCAGCATCAGCGGCACCGCGCCCCAGCTGATGGCGGTGTCGACCCATGTGATCTGGCCGATCCATGGCAGGGTCACGCTGTCGCCCACCAGCCAGCCCACCAGCCAGACAAAGGCGACATAGATCGCAACGAACACCCCCACCGTCAGCGCCAGCCCCTTGAGCAGCACCGACCGGAACCGGACATCACCCAGCTGGGCGAGCGCGGCGAAGAAAGACGCAAGGATCATGTGTCCATCCATGTGGTGATGCGGTCCAGATCCGGGCGCGGACGGTCCGGCGGCGCAGAGGTTTCGGTGCCGATATGCAGAAAGCCCGCCACCCGCTCCTGCGGGGCAAGGCCAAGCTGCTGCTCGCCGAAGGCGCGGTCATGCGCCACCCAGCCGCTGAGCCAGTTGGCCCCCCAGCCCGAGGCCAGCGCGGCATTCAGCAGCGCCAGACAGACGGCGCCTGCGGAATAGGTCTGTTCCAGCGGCGGGATCTTGGGGCTGTCCTTCTGCACCTCCACCACCACCACGCAAAGCGGGCTGTCGGCAAAGGCGGCGCGGGCCTTGGCGGCCTGATCCTCGTCCAGACCCAGCGCCGCGGCGCGGCCCGTGGCGGCAAGCGCCAGCCGCTCCAGCGCGGTGCGGCCCAGCACGATGAACCGCCACGGCTCCAGCTTGCCATGGTCGGGGCTGCGGGCGGCGGCGGTCAGGATCGGCACCAGCTGGTCGCGGTCCGGCGCGGGAGTGGTCAGGGTCTTGGCCGGGCGGGACCGCCGGGTCAGCAGGAAGTCCATCGCCTGCGGGTTGGGGCTGGGCATGCGCATCTCCTTGGATTGCCGGTTCTATGTCAGCCTTTGCGGCGCGGGATTCAACCGCCCGCGTTGCCGGATCCGCAGGCGGCTGCTACAGCCAGCGGCATGGAGGATCTGCGCCATCTTGCCCTGCCCGGCACCACGCTTGCCCTGCGCGTCACCCCGCGCGCCGCGCGCAATGCCGTCACGCTGAAGGACGGGCAGCTGCGCGTCACCGTCACCACCGTGCCGGAGGACGGCAAGGCCAATGCCGCCGTGGTGCAGCTGCTGGCCAAGGCGCTGGGGATTCCAAAATCGCGGCTGACGCTGGTCCGGGGCGCCACCTCGCGCGACAAGCTGTTCCGGATCGAGCCGTGATCAGCCCTTGGCGCGGGTATAGACGCCTTCGGGCAGGCTAAGCGCCGCCGCCAGATCCTTCATCTGCGACAGCGACAGGGTGATCCGGTTCACGCGGTCGGTGCGCGGGTCATACTGTTCGACCGTGATACATTCCTCGAAGCTGGAAACGATCACGTCTTCCTGCAAATGTGGGCTGCCCTCGTCGACGAGGGTGACCACGGTGGCGTCAAATTCGTGCTCTATGCTGAACATGGGCTCAGCCTAGACCAGCCCCGTGGTCCTGCCCAGCCCCGAAATCGCATCTGCGTGTATGCCCGTGGCGGCAGGCTGGCGCCGCGCCCGCAGCCGGGCTACGCTTGGCCCAAGGTCCACCCCGAACCGGAGAGCGCGCCACCGATGCACCGCCTGATTCCCCTTGTCGTCGCCCTGCTGACCATGGCCGGCTGCGCCACCGTGCCGGTAATGACCAATCCCGGCCAGCCCTCCGCGATCCAAGGCCAGCCTGCGGAACGGGCGGCACGGCAGTTCGTGCAGGTGGTGGACCGGGTGGAACCGGTGGCGGAGGCGGAATGCCGCCGCCTGCTGCGGATGTCCGCCAATTGCGATTTCCTGATCGTGGTGGATGACCGTCCGGGGCAGGAACCGAACGCCTTTCAGACGCTGGACCGTTCTGGGCGGCCCATTCTTGCCTTCAACATCCCGCTCATCCAGTCGGTGGACAATGCTGATGAACTGGCCTTCGTCATGGGGCACGAGGCGTCGCATCACATCCTTGGGCATCTGGGCCGGGTGCAGCAGGACGCGACCATCGGCGCCATCGTGTTTTCCGGGCTCGCCGCCATGACCGGGGCGGATGCCCAGTCCGTGCGCTCTGCCGAGGAATTCGGCGCCTCGCTGGGGGCGCGCACCTTTACCAAGGATTACGAGCTGGAGGCCGACCAGCTTGGCACCATCGTCACGCTGCGCGCGGGCTATGATCCGGTGCGGGGGGCGGAATTCTTCACCCGCCTGCCCGATCCCGGCAACCGCTTCCTTGGCACCCATCCGCCGAACGCCGCCCGCATGGAAATCGTGCGCCGCACCGCCGAAGCCGCGCGCGCGGGCGGAGTCTGATCCACACCCCCGCGACATTGACCTGCATCAAGGGCCGCGCGCCCGCCCGATGCTACGCTTCCCCGGTCTGACAGGTCACAGAGGGAGGCCCCGATGCCCGGACGCGAAGATCTGAAACGCCACGCCCGGCTGGTCGATGACATGGCGACAGCGCTTGGCCTTGACCTGCAGGAGCAGATGCTGCGCGGCAGGCTCGACATGGACGGGCTGGAGGAGGCGGTGTTCAGCTGCACCGCCTGCACCCGTCCCGGCGACTGCGAAAGCTGGCTGGCGCAGCATAACGGGACGCCGGAGCAGGCCCCGCCGGACTACTGCCGCAACGCCACCCTGTTCAGCGATCTGCGCAAGGGCTGAGCCGTGACCGTCGCCAGACCCCGCCCGCCGCGGCCCTTGGGCGATGCGACAGAGCATTACTGGCGCGTGCAGCGCATGGCCCGCGCCACCGGGCTTGATCTGGTGGAGGCGCAGCAGGATGGCGCGCTGGATCCGCGACACTGGGCGGGGATGGTGCGGCGCTGCCGGGGCTGCGCCTGGGCCGAGGCCTGTGGCCGCTGGCTCGACCGTCCCGAGGTCAGCCCGCGCCCCCTGCCCGAGGGATGCGCCAACCGGCGGCTCTTTGGCACGTTGCAGGCGCTGGCGCAGACCGACGCCTGACGCCCCAGACAGGAACGGCCCCCGAACTGGGGGCCGTTTCTATTCGGGGCAGAGCCGGGCGGGATCAGTCGGCGCGCAGGCCGCCTGCCGATTCCTTGATGGCGTCGTACTGGCCGGACGGGCGGAAGCGCCACAGATATTCCGGCAGCACCGCTTCGGGCGCGGTGGGGATGATGCCCAGTTCGGCAAAGCCGCGCGCACCTTCGGACACCACGTTGTCCTTGCGCAGCATCACCACCTGATCGCGGGTGATCTGCGCCGGAAACAGCCCGCCGGTCATGCGCTGGCCAAATTCCGACACGCTGGCGATGATGTTCGCCACGCCATAGGGGATGTCCGCGATCAGACGGCGGCGGCGGATCACTTTCAGCATGCCCTCCATCAGCTCGCGGAAGGTTTCCACCTCCGGCCCGCCGAGTTCATAGATGCCGGGCGCCGCTTCGCCCGTGGCGCCCTTGACCGCGGCATGCGCCACGTCATCGACGTAGACCGGCTGGAACCGGATGTTGGCCCCCACCACGGGCAGCACCGGCCCCATGCGCGACATGCCCGCGAAGCGGTTGAAGAAGCCGTCCCCGGGGCCGAAGATCACCGAAGGCCGCAGGATCACGGCACCGGGGAACGCCGCCATCACCGCATCCTCGCCAAGCGCCTTGGTCCGGGCATAGGCCGACTCGCTGTCGCGGTCCGCCCCCAGCGCCGAGATATGGACCATATGCGCCACGCCCTGTTCGGCGGCGATGCGGGCGATGCGCGCGGCGCCTTCGTGCTGCACCGCGTCAAAGCTGTTCTTGCCCCGGGCATCGAAGGTGCCCACGCAATTGACCACCGCATCGGCGCCCATCATCACCGACCGCACCGACTCGTCGTTGCGGATGTTGCACAGCACCGGCTCCACCTGACCGACCGTGCCATAGGGGCGGACAAACAGCGCCTCGTTCGGACGCCGGACGGCGACGCGGACGCGCCAGCCAAGCTTGGCCATACGACGGGCGACGTAACGACCGACAAAGCCGGATCCCCCATAAATGGTGACGAGTTTGCTCATCTGGCGACTCCTGCTGCGAGGTTCTCCGGACCTGAATACCCATGCAGGCCGGGCCGGGCAAGGTGGCGTGGTGTCGCCGGGAAAACGAAATGAAAAAAACCCGTTGACACTGTTTGCTACTCCCCTTAAACGCCCCTTCACCACCTGTGCCCAGGTGGCGGAATGGTAGACGCGCTGGCTTCAGGTGCCAGTGGCCGCAAGGCCGTGGAGGTTCGAGTCCTCTCCTGGGCACCACTTACTCCCCCCTAAAAATCACCCGATATGTCCCGCCGCTCGCAGCGGGATTGCGGGCGTTTTTCTGTGCATGTCCCGTCGGGCCAGAGCCATGTGCGCGCGCGTCCTGCGCGCACAGATGCAGGGCTGCAACAGTCGCGGCATATACTTGACAGAAACACTTGAGAAATCCGCCCCCAGAGCGTCTTTGACCGGCAAAGCAAGCTTTTCGCCAGCCAGACACCCTTTTAGGTCAGGATCCGTCCCATGGCGACAAAACGCGCAAGCCTTGCGTCCGGCACAGCCATTCTTCTGCTTGTGTCGATGGGCACGCTGGTCGGCACCGCCCGCGCCCAGTCCACAGACACCGAAACCGCCGGTGACGGCTACCTTGGCACGCTGGTCATCAGCGCCGAGGACCAGATCAAGCAGGCGCTCGGCGCCTCGACGGTGACAGGGGAAGATCTGGAAAAGCAGCCTGTCGTCAATGACATCGCCGACATCATCCGCAAACAGCCCGGCGTCAACCTGACCGGCAACAGCGCCTCGGGCCAGCGCGGCAACCAGCGCCAGATCGACATTCGCGGCATGGGTCCGGAAAACGTGCTGATCCTTGTCGATGGCCGCCCGGTGACCTCGCGCAATGCGGCGCGCATGGGCCGTCAGGGCGAACGCGACACGCGCGGCGATTCCAACTGGGTGCCCGCCGAACTGGTGGAGCGGATCGAGGTGATCCGCGGCCCGGCTGCCGCCCGCTATGGCTCTGGCGCGGCGGGCGGTGTGGTCAACATCATCACCAAAAAGCAGCTCGACGAACCGACCGCACAGGTCAGCCTGCATTTTGATGCCCCCGAAAGCGACAAGGAGGGCGTCACCCGCCGCGCCAACGTGCTGTTCGCAGGCCCGCTGAACGACCGGCTGAGCTACCGGCTTTATGCCAATGTCAACAAGACCGATGGCGACGATCCGGACATCAACGAGGGCGAGGCCGCTGGCAGCGAAGGGGTCACCAACCGCGATCTGGGCGCCCTGCTGAGCTGGCAGCTGAACGCGCAGAACACGCTGGATTTCGAACTGACCCATTCGCGGCAGACCAACCTTTTTGCGGGGGAAACCGGCTTCGGCTCGGGCGTGACCGAGGAAATCGGCGACGACACCACCGGCACCTTCAGCCCCGTGGGCGAAGAAACCCGCCGCGACACGCGCACCGTTCTGGCGGTCACCCATACTGGCGATTACGATTTCGGCAGTTCGCAGAGCTATCTTCAGTATGAACGCACGCTGAACAGCGCGCTGTGCCAAGGCACGTCCGGCGGTGGCGAAGGCACGCTGTCCTATTGCGTCGACAGCGACGGCGACGGCACCAATGACGATGTGGCGTGGGTCGATACCGACTATGACGCGCTGTCGGGCAAGACGCAGTGGGATCTGTATGGCAGCCTGATGGGGGCGGAAACCACCTATACGCTGGGGGCCGAACTGCGGGCCGAGCGCATCAATCAGGACATCCCCGACGCGCTGCTCGCCGCCAGCCCCACCCGCGACGAGTTCAAGGACGAAGACGCCAAGCGCCAGACCATCTGGGGCGTCTATTCCGAAGCCAACATCCTTGTGAATGACCGGCTGACCCTGACTCCGGGCCTGCGCTACGACAGGTCCGACAAGTTCGGCGGCAACTGGTCGCCCAGCCTGAACGCCACCTATGATTTCGATGATGAATGGTCGATGAAAGTGGGCATCGCACGGGCGTTCAAGGCGCCGAACCTGTTCCAGCTGAACCCGGATTACTATTACAACACCATGGGCATGGGCTGCCCGGACGGGTTCAGCGGCCCCTGCCGGATTCAGGGCAATGCCGATCTGGATCCGGAAATCTCGATCAACAAGGAAATCGGCGTGGCCTATAACGGCCTTTCGGGCCGCAGCTTCAGCCTGACCTATTTCCACAACGATTACCGCGACCGCATCGCTGCGGATGTGGTCGGCGGCGAGGTCGATCCATCAACCGGCGGCTCCGTCTTCCAGTGGGCGAACGTGCCCGAAGCGGTGGTGGCGGGCTGGGAAGGCAATTTCTACACCCCGATTGCCGAGGATTTCGCCTTTAACATGAACTTCACCGTGATGACGGAATCGGAAAACAAGCAGACCGGCAACCCGCTGAGCCTTGTGCCCGATTACACGGTCAACGCGGCGCTGGACTGGCAGGCCACCGACGATCTGCTGCTGCGGCTGTCGGCCACCCATTACGGCACGATCCCGACCATCACCACCACGCTCAGCACCAATGTCGAGGTCACCGACGAGGCCGATCTGACCGAGCGTGATCCCTACACGCTGGTCGATCTGTCAGCCAAATGGGATCTGGGCAACGACTCCCATATCTCTGCCGGGGTCACCAACCTGTTCGACACCTCGATCGAGCGCACCGGCAACGGGTCGGAGACCTTCAACGAACCGGGGCGTGCCTATTTCATCGGTCTGACCAAGACCTTCTGATCGGCTCGTCCCGACCATTACGGGCCGCCCGGATCCGCTCCGGGCGGCGCCGCAGTTCCGGAGCAGCGCATGACCGCCCCCCAGCCCGATTACCTGACCGACCACGACTATCCGCCGGTGTTCCATCCCGAACAGGCGCCCGGCTGGCTGGCGGCGGTGCTGGCGGCGCTGGGGCATCCCGCGCCCGCGCGGGGGCACTGGTGCGAACTGGGCTGCGGCGAGGGGTTCAGCGCCGCGCTGCTGGCCGCCGCCAATCCCGACATGCGCTTTACCGGCATCGACCTGAACCCGCGCCATATCGCCACCGCCCGCGCCCGGGCCAAGGCGGCGGGGCTCGACAATCTGGAGTTTCACTGCGCCGACCTGCGCGATCCGCAGGGGCTGGCGGGGCCCTTCGACATGATCGTGACCCATGGCGTGCTGTCATGGGTGGGGCCAGAGGTGCGCACCGCCCTCGCCGCCTTCATCGTCACCCATCTGGCGCCCGGCGGCGTCGCGGCGGTGCAGTATATGAGCGAACCGGGTGGTGCCGCCTTCCGCGCCTTTCACGCCGTGTTCCGCGCCTGCGCCGGGGCGCCCGATCCGGTGGCCGAAGGGCTGGCCCGGCTGACCGCGCTGCGCGAGGCAAAGGCCGGGTTTTTCCAGATGCACGCCCATGCCGCGCAGACGCTGGACAACCTGCTGACCCAGCCGCCCGGCTATATCCGGCACGAATACATGAACGCCACCTTTCAGCCGCTGACCTTTGGCGAGGTGGCGGGGCTGTTTTCCGATCACGGGCTGGTCTGGCGGGGCAGCGCCACGCCGCTTGACAACATCGATGCCGCCTCGATCCCCGCAGAGGCGGCGCGGAGCCTTTCTGGCGTGCGCGACACTGTGCTGCGCGAGACGATGAAGGATCTCGCCCGCAATCAGGCGCTGCGCTACGATCTGTTCACCCGGCCCAAAGCCCCCGCCGGGGACGAGGCGCATCTGGCGCTGCTGCGCGGCGTGGTCTGGGCGCTGCTGCCCGGCGCGCCGCCGCCTGCCGCGCTGACCTTCACCACCCCCATCGGCCCCGTGGAGGCGGATCCCCGGCTTTATGCGCCGCTGCTGACGCGGCTGGCGCAGGGTCCGGCCCGGTTCGGCGATATCGAGGCCATCCCGCCCTTTGCCGGGCGTCCGGGGCTGCTGAATCAGGCGCTGCAGATGGCGCTCTGGGCCGGGGTTGCGCATCCGCTGGGGCGCGCGCCGCGCGCGCCGGGGGCAGCAAGGCTCAACCGGCTGCTGCTGGCAGAGGCCGCACAGGGCGCGCGGGTGCCCGCGCTCTGCGCGGCGCCGCTGGGGAGCGGGCGGGCGGTGGCCCCTGCGCAGATGGCCGATCTGGGCGCGGGGGGCGGGCCGCAGGCGCTGCGCGCGCTGTTCGGGCTGGACCGGGGCTGAGCCGCAGCAAAAACCCCGCCGCGCAGAAACGCGCGGCGGGGTCTGTGGCAGTGCAAGGCGCCCGCCCCCGAAGGGGCAGGCACGGGATCAGAAATCGAGGTTTTCGACGTTCAGTGCGTTCTGCTGGATGAAATCGCGGCGCGGTTCGACCACGTCGCCCATCAGCTTGGTGAACATGTCATCCGCTTCGGCCATATCGTCGATCTTGACCTGCAGCAGGGTGCGCGCATCCGGATCCAGCGTGGTTTCCCACAGCTGGCCCGGGTTCATCTCGCCAAGACCCTTGTAGCGCTGCAGGGACAGACCCTTTTCGCCCTCTTCCAGAATCGCCTGCAGCAGCCCCAGCGGGCCATAGATCGCCTGCTTGCGGTCCTTGCGTTCCAGCGTGGCGGGCAGGTCATAGACCCCCCGCAGCGCCTGCGTGAAGCTGCCGGTGCGCCGCGCCTCGCCCGAGCGCAGCAGCGAGCCGTCCAGCGTGCGCACCTCTTCGACGCCGCGCAGGATGCGGGCCAGACGGATGCCGCGATCCTGCGTGATCCGGCCCTGCCAGCCGCGTTCGTATTCCACCGCGATCAGATCCAGACGCTTCGCCACCTTGTCGGCGACCCCCTGCAGATCCTGTTCCACCGCACCGGGCACGAAGGCGCCGGAAATCGCCGCCTGTTCCAGAATATGCCGCGGGTAATGGGTGGGGAAAGCATCCAGCACCCGCTTCAGCTGCCGCGCCTCGTCGATGACCCGCGCCAGATCCTGACCGGCCATCGCCTCGCCCGTGCCCAGCACCAGCTGCGCGCCGTCCAGACCCTGATTGATCAGGTAATCGTCCAGCGCCGCCTGATCCTTGACATAGACCTCGGACTTGCCGCGCGTCACCTTGAACAGCGGCGGCTGCGCGATGTACAGGAACCCGCCTTCGATCAGCGAGGGCATCTGCCGGTAGAAGAAGGTCAGCAGCAGCGTGCGGATATGCGCGCCGTCCACGTCCGCATCCGTCATCAGGATGATCTTGTGGTAGCGCAGCTTCGAGATGTTGAATTCATCCCGCCCGATGCCGGTGCCAAGCGCCATCACCAGATTGCCGATCTCCTGCGAGGCCAGCATCCGGTCAAACCGCGCCCGCTCCACGTTCAGGATCTTGCCCTTCAGCGGCAGGATGGCCTGCGTGCCCCGGTCGCGCCCGGTCTGGGCGGAGCCGCCGGCGGAGTCACCCTCGACGATGAAGAGTTCGGTCTTGGACGGATCCTTTTCCGAACAGTCCTTCAGCTTGCCCGCCAGAAAGTTCACGTCCATCGCCGTCTTGCGACGGGTCAGTTCGCGGGCCTTGCGCGCGGCTTCCCGCGCCAGCGCCGCCTCGACGATCTTGCCGACGATGATCTTGGCCTGTCCGGGGTTTTCCTCGAACCACTCGCCCAGCTTCTCGTTCACCAGATTCTCGACCGCGGGCCGCACTTCGGAGGAAACGAGCTTGTCTTTGGTCTGGCTGGAGAATTTGGGATCCGGCACCTTCACCGACAGCACGCAGGTCAGACCTTCGCGGGCATCATCGCCGGTGAAGCTGATCTTTTCGCGCTTGGCGATGCCGCTTTCGGTGGCGTAGCGGGTCAGCGTCCGGGTCAGCGCGCCGCGGAAGCCCGCCATATGCGAGCCACCGTCCCGCTGCGGGATGTTGTTGGTGAAGGGCAGCACGTTTTCGTGGTAGCTGTCGTTCCACCACATGGCCACCTCGACCCCGATGCCGTCGCGTTCGCCGGTCATGTAGATCGGGTCCGCCATCATCGGCTGCTTGGAGCGGTCGAGATATTTAACGAATTCGCGCACGCCGCCTTCGTAATGCAGTTCGGATCGCAGCGGTTCGGCGGGGCGTTCATCCTCCAGCAGGATCCGCACCCCGGAATTCAGGAAGGCCAGTTCGCGCAGGCGCTTTTCCAGCGTCTCGAAGCTGTACTCGAGGTTGGAGAAGGTGCCGGTAGAGGCCAGAAACCTCACTTCGGTGCCCTGTTCGCCATTGGAATCGCCCACGACGCGCAGATGCTCGACCGTGTCGCCATGTTCGAACCGGGCGTAATGTTCCTTGCCATTGCGCCAGATCCGCAGTTCCAGCCAGACCGACAGCGCATTGACCACGGACACGCCCACGCCGTGCAGACCGCCCGAGACCTTGTAGCTGTTCTGGTCGAATTTGCCGCCCGCATGCAGCTGGGTCATGATGACCTCTGCCGCGGACACGCCTTCTTCGATATGCAGATCCACGGGGATGCCGCGGCCATTGTCGCGCACGGACACGGAACTGTCGGCGTGAATCTTCACGCTCACAAAATCCGCGTGGCCCGCCAGCGCCTCGTCGATGCCGTTGTCCACGACCTCATAGACCATGTGATGCAGGCCAGAGCCATCGTCCGTGTCACCGATATACATACCGGGACGCTTGCGGACTGCCTCCAACCCTTTGAGAACCTTGATGGAATCCGCGCCGTATTCCTGCGGTGCGCTTGCCGGTTCGGCCATGCCGCCTTCCTTCATGATTTTTGTTGGTTTTATACGGGTTTCCGCAAAGAATGTCACGCCGCTGACACAAGATTTGGTGTCACAACCGGCGGTTTTCAACGACCGATTGGCCCTCACGTTCCGTTACTTCCAGATACTGCGCCCGGGCGCCCAAGTCCATGAACAACTCGGGTCCGGTCCCGGTCATCCACGCCTGCGCCCCCAGCGCGCAGATTTCATCATAAAGCGCCGCGCGGCGGGAGGCGTCCAGATGGGCCGCCACCTCGTCCAGCAGCAGAAGCGGCGGCGTGCCGGTTTCCGCCGCCAGCGCCCGGGCATTGGCAAGGATCAGCGAGATCAGCAGCGCCTTCTGTTCGCCGGTGGAGCAGTCCTGCGCCGCCACGCCTTTGGCCGCGAACACGCCCGCCAGATCGGCGCGATGCGGCCCCAGCAGGGTGCGCCCCGCCATCATGTCGCGGCCCCGGTGATCGGCCAGAGCGGCGCGCAGATCCGCCGCAGCCTCTGGCAGCGGGGCCTCGCCATCCAGCAGCGACAGGGTGGCGGCGGGAAACTGCGTCTCTGCCCCGTCCTGAGCCTGCGCCAGCCGTTCCAGCGCCGCGCGGCGGTTGGCGGTCAGCAGGGCGCCGCTTTGCGCCATCTGGTTTTCCAGCGCCGCATACCAATGGCCATCGCGCACCTCGTCGCGCAGCAGCCGGTTGCGTTCGCGCATGGCCTTTTCATAGGTCAGGCTGTGATCGGCATGATCCGGAAAAAAGCTCAGCGTCATGCGGTCCAGAAACCGCCGCCGCCCCTCTGGCGCCTCGATCCACAGCCGGTCCATGGCGGGGATCAGCCACAGCACCCGCACCAGCCGCGCCAGATGCACCTGCGGCGCGGGCTTGCCATCCACGCTGACCTGACGCGCGGCGCCGTGATCGGACAGGAAGGCAAGGTCATGCGCGCTGTCGCCGTCGCGCAGCAGGCCGGTCACCTTCCACCCCAGCGATTCCGGGCGCCGCACCATGTCCTGCGCCGAGGCGCGGCGCAGCCCCCGCCCCGGCGAAAACAGCGACACCGCCTCGATCAGATTGGTCTTGCCCGCGCCATTGGGGCCGAAGATCGCCACCGGACGCGCGTCAAGATCCAGTGCGACCCGCGTATGGGACCGGAAATGCGACAGCGTCAGGCGGGACAGATGCTGGACCATGGCCCGATGCTATCGCCGATCCGGGCGCGCGCTGCAAACGGGATGCGCGCCGCCTCAGACCCGCATCGGCATCACGACATAGACCGCAGACATGTCGCCACCTTCGCGCATCAGGGTCGGATCGCCCGAGGAGTTGAACAGGAACACGGCGTTTTCCCGGTCCACCTGACTGGCGATTTCCAGCAGATACTTGGCGTTGAAGCCGATCTCCAGCGGCTCGTCGGCATAGGCGACGGCCAGCTCTTCCTCGGCGGCGCCGCTGTCGGGCGCGTTGACCGACAGGATCAGCCGGTCCTCGTCCAGCTGCAGCTTCACCGCACGCGACCGCTCCGACGACACCGTGGCCACGCGGTCCACCGCCTTGGCGAACTCGCCCGCGTCCACTTCCAGACGGCGGGTGTTGTTGGTGGGGATCACGCGGGAATAATCGGGGAAGGTGCCGTCGATGACCTTGGAGGTCAGGGTGATCTGCGGCGTGGCAAAGCGCACCTTGGTTTCCGACACCGACACATCGATGTCCATGTCATCCTCGTCCAGCAGCTTGCGCAGTTCGCCCACGGTCTTGCGCGGCACGATCACGCCGGGCATGCCTTCGGCCCCGCCGGGCAGCGGCGCATCGATGCGCGCCAGCCGGTGACCATCGGTCGCCACGCAGCGCAGCACCCGGCCATCTTCGCCGTCAGACACATGCATGTAGACGCCGTTGAGGTAATAGCGGGTTTCTTCGGTGGAAATGGCAAATTTCGACTTGTCGAACAGCCGCCGCAGCACCTCGGCCTTGGCCGTGAAGTTGGAGCTGTATTCCGACGAGGCCATCACCGGGAAATCTTCTTTCGGCAGCGTCGCAAGACTGAAGGTCGAGCGGCCCGCCGCCACGGTCAGCCGTCCGGAGGCGGCATCCGCCGTCAGCCCCACCAGCGCGCCATCGGGCAGCTTGCGCACGATTTCATGCAGCGTCACGGCAGACACCGTGGTGGATCCGGCCCGCTCCACCTGAGCGGGGGCACGGTCCAGAACCTCGATATCCAGATCGGTGGCGCGGAAGCTGACCGCATCGCCCTCGGCCTCGATCAGCACATTGGCAAGGATCGGGATGGTATTGCGCCGTTCGACCACCGATTGCGCCTGACTTACGGCCTTGAGCAGCGTCGCCCGTTCAATGCTGACTTTCATCACCCTGTTCCTCCGTGGGCCGGAGGTGCCGCCCGGCATCGTGCCGGAACCGCTCCAACCTGTTTTGCGATTGATCCGACGCTTTCACGACAGCGTCAAGTCCGCGGGGCCGCCTTGCGGCAGCCCCAGCCGGATGTGTTGTGACGGGGTCTCAGGCTTCCAGCGCGCGGCGCAGAAGCTCGACGTCATCGGCGATCTGGCTGTCCTGACTGCGCAGCTCTTCGATGCGCTTGACGCCATGCATGACCGTGGTGTGGTCGCGCCCGCCGAAGCGGCGACCGATTTCGGGCAGCGACCGGGCGGTCAGCTGCTTGCAGAGATACATCGCCACCTGCCGCGGACGGGCAAAGTTGCGCAGCCGCTTCGGCCCGATCAGGTCGCTGAGCCGGATGTTGTAGTGATCCGCCACCTTGCGCTGGATCTCCTCGATGGAGATCTTGCGGTCCGAGGCGCGCAGCACGTCGGCCAGACAGTCCTGCGTCAGTTCCATGGTGATGGGCTGGCCCACCAGCGAGGCAAAGGCGAAGAGCCGGGTCAGCGCGCCTTCCAGCACCCGCACATTGGTCGAGATGCGGTGCGCCAGAAACTCCAGAATGCCGTCATCGATCTTCAGCGAGGGATATTGCGCGCGGTAGTTCATCACCTTGGACTGCAGGATGCCAAGACGCAGTTCATAATCGGTGGGGTGCAGGTCCACCACCAGCCCCGACTGCAGGCGCGACCGGATGCGGTTTTCCAGATCCTTGATCTCGTCCGGCGCACGGTCGGCAGAGATGACGATCTGCTTGTTCTGGTCGACCAGCGCGTTGAAGGTGTGAAAGAATTCCTCCTGCGTGGAATCCTTGCCCGCGATGAACTGCACGTCATCGACCATCAGCACGTCGACGGACCGGAACAGCTCCTTGAAATCCATCATGCGGCGTTCGCGCAGGGCCTGCACGAAACGGTACATGAACTGCTCCGCGGACAGGTAGAGCACGTTGAGATCGGGCCGGTTGTTGCGCAGCTCCAGCGCGATGGCGTGCATCAGGTGGGTCTTGCCCAAGCCCACGCCGCCATACAGGAACAGCGGGTTGAAGGTGACGGTTTCCGCCTCCGCCACGCGGCGCGCGGCGGCATGGGCCAGCTCGTTCGGCTTGCCCACGATGAAATTGTCGAACGTGAACCGGCCATCCAGCGGCGCGCCGGGCAGCAGGTCGTTGGACGCAGCCGCCTGAGCCGGGGCCGAAGCTGCAGGGGCCGAAGCCGCTGCGGGACGCGGCGCCGGACGCTGCAGATTGGCGACGCGGAACTGGATCCGGCGCACTGTGGTATCTAGGGACGCCAGCTGTGACAGCAGCAGGTCGCCAAAGTTCTGCGACACATACGTGCCGATAAAGTTCGTGGGCGCCAGGAGAACCGCCACCCCGTCGGCCTCCATTCCGTGGAATTGCAGCGGCTTGATCCACGTCCGGTAGTTGTTCTCACCGATCGTGTCGCTCAGCCTGTCCTGCAATGCGCCCCACTGTTCCTTCGTCATCAACCCCGCTCCGTTTTGGTCTGTCCTTCGGGTCTTCACACACACTGGCCCCGAACGGTCACACAGCCCGGAACGCAAGACACCCTCCCGTGCCGAGTGAGCACAGGTGCGGGGATGGCCTGCCATCCCCGGCGTCACAGACACAAAAGGAGTGCCTCCGGAAAATCCCAATCCGGAGCATCCCTGACTTGCGCTGTGCGCGCGTATTGCTGGACTGGCCGGGCGCCTTAGCCCTCAGCTCCAAAGGTCTGAGCAGCAGACCTTTGAATCGGCGGAACATATCTCACGAAATTGTGGACCTTTTCCGCGTGCCTGTCCCCCCAAGCGATGTGACTCGCTCGGGCAAATTACCAACCTTCGCGGAACGGCAGCAACCGATCTTCAAACTTGACTCCGGTGAATCCCCTAAAAGAATCTATCTTTCGTAAATGTAGGGTCTGAAACGAAAAAAGGCACCACATGAAGTGGCGCCTTTTCCATCAAGACAAATGTCCTGTGTGGCTTTTCAGCCCAGCGATTTGACCCGCGAGGACAGGCGCGAAATCTTGCGCGAGGCGGTGTTCTTGTGGAAGACGCCCTTGGTCACACCACGCATCAGCTCGGGCTGAGCGGCGCGCAGGGCGGCGGTGGCGGCGTCCTTGTCGCCAGAGGCCAGCGCCTCTTCGACCTTGCGCAGGAAGGTGCGGATGCGCGACCGGCGTGCTTTGTTGACGGCGTGACGCTTCTCGTTCTGACGAGCGCGCTTCTTGGACTGGGGCGAATTTGCCATTTGGATCGGTCCTGTCTTTGTCTCAGGGTCTGAATTTTGGGCGCGCGAAAGCCGCCAGACCCGGACCTGTCATTGTCGGACCGATTCCTGCCAGAGCGGGCATCACGCGCATGTAACGGCGGCGCATAGACCATTTCCCGCCCAATGCAAAGCCCCGGCGGCATCCGACATGGGATTTTGGGCAAAAATCCTGTAAAAGGGGAGTCCCTGCAAGCAGGGGACGAGCCCATTCTGACCGAGGAGGACAGACATGAACGCTATGCAGATCTCTCAGGCCGCTCAGGCGCTTTACCGCACCCATGGCGGACGGGCCGAAGCGGAAGCCGCCCAGAAGGCCCGGGAAAAGACCGCCAGTGGCCAGACCGCCGAAGCGCAGGACTGGCGCGCGATTCAGGCCGCCATCCGCCGCGTGCGCGGTCCGCTGCAGAAATGATATCTGGGGCCCGCCCGTCGCGGCGGGCCCGGTTCCGGCTCAGCGGTCGCGGAACTGCGCGGTGCGCTTCTCCAGAAAGGCGGCCATGCCTTCTTTCTGGTCTTCCGTGGCGAAAAGCGACTGAAACAGGCTGCGTTCGGCCATCAGGCCTTCGGTCAGGGTCGTTTCATAGGCGCGGTTCACCGCCTGCTTGGCCGCCATGGTGGCCAGCACCGATTTTTCGGCGATCTTGGCCGCCGCCTGATGCGCCTCGTCCATCAGCTGCTTGGCGGGCACGACGCGGCTGACCAGCCCGGCACGCTCCGCCTCTTCGGCATCCATGAACCGGCCCGTCAGGTGCATGTCCATGCTTTTGGACTTGCCCACATAACGCGTCAGCCGCTGCGTGCCGCCGATGCCGGCGATCACGCCCAGATTGATTTCGGGCTGGCCGAATTTCGCCGTGTCCGACGCGATGATGAAGTCGCACATCATCGCCAGTTCGCAGCCGCCGCCCAGCGCATAGCCCGACACCGCCGCAATCACGGGCTTGCGCACGCGCCCGATCGCCTCAGAGGCCGTGCCGAAATAATCGCCGAGGAACATCTCGACAAAGCTCTTCTCGGACATCTCCTTGATGTCGGCCCCGGCGGCAAAGGCCTTGGCCGAGCCGGTCACGATGATGCACCGCACCTTGTCGCTGGCATCCACCTCGGCCAGCGCCTGCGACAGCTCGCCCAGAAGCTGGCTGTTGAGCGCGTTCAGGGCATCGGGTCGGTTCAGGGTGATCGTAGCGACCTCGTCGTCTACTTCGACGATAATCGTCTCATAGGCCATGACTTCGGGCTCCCGTCCGTTGGCATTGTCGCGCAGCCTTAACAACTTGATGCCTGCAATCAAGCTATCTTTGGCAGTCCGGACAGTAGAAGGACGACCGGCCAGACTGCACCAGACGGTGGATCATGTTTGCGCAACCGGGGGTGCGGCAGGGCTGCCCCTCGCGTCCGTAAACATCGAAGCTGTGCTGGAAATAGCCAAGCTCGCCATCGGCTTGGCGGAAATCGCGCAGCGACGATCCGCCTGCGGCAATCGCCTCGGTCAGCACCGCGCGGATGATCGGCACCAGCGCCGCCAGCTGCTCCGGCGCGATCTGGTTGACGCGACGGGCGGGATGCAGCCGGGCCCGGTAAAGCGCCTCGCAGACATAGATATTGCCCAGCCCGGCGACGATCTTCTGGTCCAGAAGCGCGCTTTTGACCGGCAGGCTGCGCCCGGCCAGCGCCGCCAGCAGATGGGATTCGGAAAAGGCGTTGCCCAGCGGTTCCGGCCCCAGCGCCGCCAGCAGCGGATGCGACTCCGCGCCCGCGGTCGGCATCAGATCCATGGCGCCAAAGCGGCGTGGATCGTTGAAGGTGATGCGCACCCCGGTGGCCATGTCGAAGATCACATGATCGTGCTTCTGCGCGGCAGGATGGTCGTGCACGAACCGTCCCAGCGCATCGCCCGACACCAGCATCCGCCCCGACATGCCCAGATGGATCAGCAGGGTTTCGCCCCGGTCGAGATCGGCCAGAAGGTATTTGGACCGCCGCCGCAGCCGCAGAATCCTTGCCCCGCTCAGCCTGTCGGCCATACGCGGCGGGAAGGGCCAGCGCAGATCCGCCCGGTTCACCCGCGCCTCGGCGATCACCTGTCCCTCCATCACGGGGGCAAGTCCGGCGCGCACCGTTTCGACCTCGGGCAGTTCGGGCATGGGGTTCCTTTCCAAAGGGCCGCATTGCAGCGCGGCACGCGCGCCCTATAAGGAGGTGCGGACGGAAGGACACAAGGCCCATGACCGACGAGAACGCAAAAACCACGCATTTCGGCTTCACCGAAATCCCTGAAAGCGAAAAGGCGGGCCGCGTGCGCGGCGTCTTCGGCTCCGTCGCGTCGAAATATGACGTGATGAACGACGCCATGTCCTTTGGCATCCACCGCATCTGGAAGGATGCGATGATGGACTGGCTCGCGCCGCGGAAGGGACAGCGGCTGCTGGACGTGGCGGGCGGCACCGGCGACATCGCCTTCCGCTTTCTGGACCGCGCCGGGTCCGGCCATGCCACCGTCTGCGATCTGACCGAGCCCATGCTGGTCGAGGGGCGGAAGCGCGCCGAGGCGGCGGCCCGCGCCGACAGTCTGGACTGGGTGGTTGGGGATGCCATGGCGCTGCCCTTTGCCGACAACAGCTTCGACGTTTACACGATTTCCTTCGGGATCCGGAACGTGACCCAGCCCCAGCAGGCGCTGAACGAGGCGTTCCGTGTGCTGCGCCCCGGCGGGCGGTTGATGGTTCTGGAATTCAGCCAGATTCCCAACGAGATGATGCAGAAGGTTTATGACCTCTATTCCTTCCACATCATTCCCCGCATGGGACAGGTCATCGCGAATGACCGCGACAGCTACCAGTATCTGGTGGAATCGATCCGCCGCTTCCCGGATCAGGACCGGTTCCTGCAGATGGTCAGGGAGGCTGGCTTCGGCAATGCCAAGTATCGCAACCTGAGCCTTGGCATCGCCTGCCTGCATTCGGGCTGGAAGATCTAGGATGAAGGGACCGCACAATATCTGGCGGCTCGTGCGCACCGGCGCCACGCTGGAGCGCACGGGGGCGATGCGTGTGGTGCTGGACGCGATGGAGGCCCCGCCTGCGCTGCGCATCGCCGCGCGGGTGCTGGGCTGGCCCTTCAAATGGCTCGGGATCGAAGGCGACCCGTCGATGCCCCCGGCGCCGCGTGCCCTTTCGGCCCTTGGCCCCGCCTATATCAAGTTCGGGCAGGTGCTTTCGACCCGGCCTGACGTGGTCGGCGACGAGCTTGCCAATCAGCTGCGGGTGCTGCAGGACAAGCTGCCCCCCTTCCCGACCGATGCCGCGAAGGCCCAGATCGAGTCCGAGCTTGGTCTTCCCGTGGATCAGGTCTTTTCCGAATTCAGCGCCCCCGTCGCGGCCGCCTCCATCGCGCAGGTCCACAAGGCGCGGCTGGCCGAAACGGGGGAGACGGTCGCGGTCAAGGTGCTGCGGCCCGGGATCGAACGCGCGTTCCGTCGCGATGTGGATGCCTTCTGGCTTGCGGCCGATGTGATCGAATTCCTGTCTCCGGCCTCGCGCCGCCTGCGTCCCCGGGACGTGATCGCCCATTTCGAAGGCGTGGTGATGGGCGAGCTGGATTTCCGGCTGGAAAGCGCCTCCGCCAGTGAGTTTGCCGCCAACACCGCCAATGATGCAGGCTTTTCCTTGCCGGAGGTGGTCTGGGGCCTGTCCGGACGGCGGGTGATGACCATGAGCTGGGCGGAAGGCGTGCCGCTTGGGGACAATGCCGCGATCGACGCCGCAGGACATGACCGCGTCGCGCTCAGCGAGCGGGTTCTGCAGCTCTTTCTCAACCATGCCCTGCGCGACGGATTCTTCCACGCCGACATGCATCAGGGGAACCTGAAGGTGGCGCCCAATGGCGACATCATCGCCTATGATTTTGGAATCATGGGCCATATCGACGAATACACCCGGCGCGTCTATGCAGAGATCCTTTATGGCTTCATCCGGCGCGATTACCGGCGCGTGGCCGAGGTGCATTTCGAGGCGGGCTATGTGCCAGCCGATCGCGACGTGGATGAATTCGCCCGCGCGCTGCGCGCCGTCGGCGAGCCGATCTTTGGCATGGATGCCACCCGCATCTCCATGGCGCGGCTGCTCAGCTATCTGTTCGACGTGACCGAGCGTTTCGGGATGGAAACGCGGACAGAGCTGATCCTGCTGCAGCGCACCATGGTCGTGGTCGAAGGTGTCGCGCGATCGCTCAACCCCCGCATGAACATCTGGAGCGTCGCGCATCCCGTTGTTGAGCAGTACATCAAGACGTCGATCGGGCCGCGCGCCGTGCTGCGCGACCTGCAGCGCACGGCCGTGGTGCTGGCGCGGTTTGGACCAAGACTGCCGGGCCTTGTGGAAGAGGCGCTGATACGCCAGGCGGAGCAGAAGGATCGCCACCCGGACCGGCGCTGGCGGAGAAACGCCCTGTGGCTTGTCATGGGCGCAGCGATCGGCGCGGCAGCAGTCAGCCTTATGCAAAGCTGGCTTTAGGCGAACCGGCTCAGCCATTCGGGGTGCGCAGCCCTTGGACTTCCGCGGCAGACAGGTGGGTGCCGTTGGCGAGCGTCAGCAGCACATCAGGTCCCTGCTGCCGCACCTCCTGCACCCGCGCATAGGTCAAAGCGGGGGTGGTCGAAAGCAGCTCTTCGCCCCGATAGCTCTCGATTTCGAACCGATAGAGGCCCCTTGGATGCGCGGCACCGGACTCGTCCAGTCCCGTCCACTCCAATTCGGGCTTCGCAAGGTCCACGGCCACCGACTGAAGGACCGTGCCCACCTCATTCCTGACAACCAGCTTGGCCGACTCCGCTTCCTTGTGCGGATCAAGGCGCAGGGTCAGCGGAACTCCTTCAAACCGCACCGGAGTGTCCACCAAAGCCTCCATCCCGATCCAGCCCGCAATGCGCTCAAACGCGCTGCCCGTCAGCTGCTCGGCCAGTCCGGCGAGAATCTGGTTGGTCTTTACCTGCTGTTCAACCGAAGAAAATGTTGCCAGTTGCGACGCATATTCGGTGGCATCGACAGGATTGAACGGATCCTGATTTTGGGCCTGCGTCGTAAGCATGCGGAGAAACGTCTCAAAGTCGCTGTTCAACACAGCTGGTGGAGTTTGAGGCGTGGCAGTCAGAGCCGTGGTCGGGGAAATGGTCTGCGTGCTGGTCAGGTCCATCTGAGTCTCCTAAACCCGTATGTCGAGCCCGGATGAAGGCTCGCTGGTGTCGTTTTGCGGAATTGTGTCAAGGTCTTCAGGTCCGTCTCCCCCGGCAAAAGAACCGCGAAAGGCGCCCCCTTGCCCTGAACCCTCGCCAAACCGGAACTGCGTCGCGGAATAGCCGAGATCGTCGAGATGCCGCGCCAGCTGGTCGACATGCCGCCGCAGAAGATCAAGCGTTTCGGGGCGGTCCGCCAAGATTGTCATGCTCAGAGCATGCTCGCCCCCGGTCATGCGGAACCGGACATGGCCAAGCTCCTCCGGTTCCAGACGCAGTTCCACTACGTCGCCCCCTCGGTCTACGATGGCCTCCCCGATCTGACGAATCACCTGCATTGCTGTTTCGTGCCGGTGCGCTCGTAGCTGCAAACCCGAGGTCGCCTGTGGCGCGCGCGGCTCGGCGACAGCGGGAAGGGGATCGATTTTCGGGTCTTCCGGCTCCTCGATCCGCGGGGCCAGCACAGACGCGCCGCGCTGTCTCGACAGAGGGGCCTCTTGCTGAGACACGCCCCTGAAAGCGACATCTTTGGAAGGGATGTTTAGGGACGGATTTTTATGAACAGTCCTTGGGAAAGCTGAAGCTTTGGTTGGCATTCGCTCCGTGGCGGATGGCCCTTGCCCCAAAGCAGTCTCGTCTATGCGCACAGGCAACGCCTCTTCTGTCGTTCGTCCGGTCTCCGGTGAGGGCTGTTGCACTGCGACCCACGCATTGGGGCGGCCACGAATCTCGGCAGGTGGCTGATCGACAGACGCCCTGCTTTGCAGAGGCGGCCCCCCCCGCACTTGCACCTCATCCACCGAGGCCACTTTGAAGTGAGAGCGCGCCAGCGGCACAGGCGCACTCGCCTCTTCATCAGAGCTGCGCGGGAGCATTTCACCCGCCCCCTCACCTCGCTCGTCCAGCGGTTGGCTCTTTGCTCCTGTTTTGAGCAACTCAGCCGGTACGGGCGAGGCGGCCCGTAAATGGCCGGTTGTGGGAGCTGGCGGGCGAATAGTCACGGCCTCCGCCTGAGAGGCCGGATTTGGGGTCAAAATCTTGGCGTCAGCTCGGATAGGGAACCCCGAATCCCTTTGGTGCGTCTGCGTTGAGACAGGTATGCCCTTCTTCTGGCTTCCCCCCTCAGGCAACTCCAAGAACTCGGCTGTTGCGCTGTCAGACTTTGGAGCCATAGCTGGTGCAAACTCCGGTCTGACAGCCGCTGGCAGGACAGGAGTTTCTGAACGGCGCGGCGCGGCATCTACTTCAAATGACGGCCAAGATTCCGCCGGAACCAGTGGGGTGGCGGCTGAAGGAAGGACCGGGCTTGAAGCGGGTCGCGCCTTGTTTCCAGTTACGTGCCTCCCTTCTGTATCCGGCAGAGGATGGTTGGCCTGGAATGGGACAGCCGCACCTGAAGCATCGACACTGGGGCGCAGCGGTGATCTTGCTGCGGGTGATTCCGTCTCAACTACGCTTTGCAGATCTGGATTTGGCACGCTTGGTTCAGTCGAAGTGGTCTTTTCAGTAACCAGACGGCTTTCGACCGAGGAAAAAGGTGCTTTTGGCACGGGGGGCATTGTCACGTCACTGGCGCTTTGTGCCCTCTCAACCGACAGGGCCTGAGCAACCGGAACTGGCTCCCCCGTGACAGAGTGGGTCGGGACGGATGTAACCGTTGATCTCTGTGCACGGGGAGACACCATATTGTCGCTGCGTTGCGCATCTGGAATGGGCGGGGGGAAACTAGCCTTGAGCGAACTAACCAAAACTGCATGACCTTCAACAGGTGGCAGACGACTTGTCTCAGGCAATACCGCCTCGTCACCTGTGATCGCCCGATCCCCAGCCAAAACAGATACGCTGATCGCAGGGGGAGAAACCCTACCCGCAGATCTTGCGACGGAGGGAAAAGCTTGGGGTGATGTCGGCGACGCTGCCTTGCTGCCTGCGACCTGCCTGACCACATCCGACAAGGGCAGCTCTTCTAGAGGTGGTTCTGCTGGGATTGCGCTTGCGCCCGAGGGCGAGGGAAATCTCGGCGCGACTGAAATTTCTTGCGCGCCAGGGCTTTGTCCCTCTCCGCCTGAGGGAACTAGGGCGGTCGGGGTAGACACAACCAGAATTGCCCGACTTTCACCGAGTGAAGGCGGCGCTTTTAGTGCAGACGATTTTTCGCTGCGAACTGCTACCGTCCCACCTACATCTGACTTGGATATCTCGGCCTGATCCTGCTTCAAAACAACATTCACCGTATTCACAACTGGGCGCGAGGCTGGAGATATTTCAAGCTTTGGCCCGAGCTGCCGAGGCCCAGTATTTGAGGAAAGGACTGTCGCGGCGACCGGCGTTGTTTGGTATACTGATCGCTCTGACATTTCCAGATCCGGAGACTTGGCTACAGCCGTTGGCATAGACCCCATCGCTGACCGCCCCTTGGTGGGGAGGCGGCGTTCCGGCCCAGGAAATTCTGGAAGTCTGGTCGGGAATCTTCCCTTTTCCCTTTCAGCCTCAGGCTGTGTTACGCCGGAATGGGAGTCTTGATGCGTATTCTTCCCCAATAGGTTGAGGGATGGCATCTCCCCCACCTTATGATTTAAGTTATTTTCGGAGTCCGACGAAAAGTTGCTTCCGAGGGCCCCTTCGGAAACTTTTATCGAAGGGACCATAGCGGACGAGGCTGACTTTGCCTCAGGAGCAAGTAAACCAAAGGAATTGCGTGGTCTGGAATGAGTTGGCGCGCGTTGGGGGAGCAAGTTCTGGACAGGCTCAATGGCCCGTTTGGGCTGGAGCGGTGTCTCAAGCTCGGGAACAAAATTCTGTGCCAAAACAAGATCGGGTGTTGTTCTGGCGAGAACGTCTAAAGGCTGTTGATGGGGATGAATCCGGCCCATGGGCGCGTCTGCCGGAGGAACCTTCCGGAGCTGTGGCCCTTCCTCCGCACCCGCCGACGCCGGGCTCGATGTGCGCAGCGTCACTTGGTCGGCCGTTTCGGGATCGCTGGCGCGAGCAAGCTCGCGTCGCATCTTTGGAACGACTGCCTCGCCGTCGTCGCGAGCGACTTCCGCAATCGCCTGTAATGGCGCTCCTAAGCTGCGTGTGTCAGGGAGATCAATAGGTTGCAAGCGCGACGGTGCCAGTTGAGGCGCCGCTCTGTCGGTCGCTGGATCAAGAGGCTCAGATACCTGCGGCTTCCGAAGCGCTTCCTTCGCGACATCCCTCGGACTCAGGGCGTAGGGCAGGGTAGAGGCCTGCTTGCCCGCTTGCGCAGGTACCTCCTTGGTCGGAGCAGTTCGCGCGGGCAGTACCCGCAATGCTTGTGGCTCGGGTCGCACCTCAGGCCCCTCAAAACCTATGTGCGGGCCATCAGGTTGGCCATGGCCGGTCGAATGGTCGGGGAGCTGCGGCACTGCGCCGGGCTGCATGACCTTGGAGGGCCCATGGGACTGCCCGGGAAAGCCCGGCACCACGAAAGGGCGAGAATCTACTGCGCGGCTTTTTGACTGGAGGGGTAGAGTTTGCGGGTCGACTACCCCGAATTGCACCTTTGTGCTGGTCTTTGGTTCACCGAAGCTGCGCGCAAGCGGAGGTAGACTGCGCTTGTCCTGCCGGCTTTGGACCCCTTCTTGCTCCACGTTGACTGATCCCGGACCGAGGCGCCCCGGCACCGTTTCACGCGAGGCCAACTGGCTGTCCGGCTCACCTCCGTCCTGAGCGTCAAGCTCTTTTGCCGGAGGGCCATGGGGCACGTCGGCCAGAGGTAAGGCGTCACGCGAAGATTTTTCCGGCTCCTCCTGTTGTACAGGGTGCGCCGCGGAAACCTCCGTCTGCGCGGGCAGCGGGTTCAGATCTGGAGGTTCGGGCAAGGAAACAGATTCCTCCTCTTCGAAAGGCGAGAAGTCATCAGAATCTGGCGGGTCTTTCACCGTCACCATAGGATCCACCTCGCCTTCTTCGGGAGAAAGGCCCGCCTCGGCTACGCCGAAAAATACAGGGGCGCTCTGGTCTGCCGAGGGGGCGCTTGCGCGATCAAACTGCTGCAGAACAGAAAGAAAATCAGAGCCTTCGTCCGGTTTTCCCACCCTGTCGACAAGAACCGCGATTCGCCCAAATATGGCAGTGAGTTGTGGCAACATTGATCTGGACCTTCTGTCTTTGCTGTGAACTTAAACAGAACATCCTTACCCATCCTTTACCGACTTCGAGTTGACTTGTCTGAGATGAGTCGAATTGGAGCCAGTCATGAAGATCCCACCCAACCCCGCCGACCCCCTTCGCCAAGCCGCACGCCGGATGGAGGCAGCGTACCTGTCCGAGATGCTCAGGGCCGCTGGTCTGGACAAGGCGCAGTCCGCTTTCGGAGGTGGTGCGGGCGAGGCGCAATTTGCTTCTTTTCTTCGTCAGGAGCACGCGACTGCCCTTGCCGAGCGGGGCGGAATTGGCCTCGCTGACTCCATTTACCAGTCACTGAAGGATCGCGCAGATGTCTGAACCATCTCAGCTCGAAGATCTCCTCGACAGGCTGGAATCTCTGGTCGATCGGGAACGGCAAGTGCTTCTGGAGGGAAGGCTGGACCAAATTGCTCAGCTCGTGAGTGAAAAGTCCCTTCTGATCGAAGCCTTACGGGACACAATCCCGGAGACTGCCGAACGGATCGCCCCGCTGCAGCTGAAAATGCGCCGCAATCAGGAGCTTTTCGATCATGCACTCGCGGGAATCCGCGTCGTATCCGACAGGCTCACCCACCTGAGAGAACAGGGAAAAGTGGTGCAGGTCTATGACGCGCTGGGACGCCGGGAAACCATCGGCGATGCCGGAGAGACGCGCCTGGAGCACCGGGTCTAGGGAAATTTCGGAAAAATGCGGAGAACCTTCCGCAATGGGATTAGCCGAGCATTAGGGATTGGCCGTCATGGTGTGCTCACATCCGGGTGGATGATGCGGAAGGCGCAAAGCCTTGGCCGCCTTCGTCAGAAAGACGCCCTCACCAGCACTGGTGACCCATAAACATCGGCGCAAAGCGCCCCATGACCTAAAGGACGAACCTCCATGTCTAGCATTCTGACGAACAATGGCGCCATGGTCGCGCTGCAGACCCTGAAGTCGATCAACTCCAACCTGGCAACGACCCAGAGCGAAATCTCCACCGGCAAGACTGTGGCAACCGCCAAGGACAACGCCGCTGTCTGGGCCATTTCCAAGGTCATGGAAGCCGACGTGAAAGGCTTCAAAGGCATTTCCGACAGCCTCAACCTTGGCCAGTCCACGGTGGCCGTGGCCCGGCAGGCCTCGGAGACCGTGACCGATCTTCTGACCGAGGTGAAGGGCAAGATCGTCGCCGCTCAGGAAGAGAACGTTGATCGTGCCAAGATCCAGACCGACATCGACGCCCTGCGCGGTCAGATTTCGGCTGTTGTGGGAGCAGCACAGTTCAACGGCCTGAACCTCATCTCGAACACCGAAAAGACTGCCGGCACCGGCAGCATCAACGTGCTGGCATCGCTGGACCGGTCTGGCACCGGTGTTGTCGCAAGCGACATCAACGTCGCCAAGCAGGACCTTGGGACGGGCGCAAGCTCCATTAACGTTGCCGCTGCCGGTTATACCGCGGCCGCCTCCGACGCGCTCAGTGGCGCGGCGAACACGGCCGCCGTGGCACTCACCGCTGCCGCCACCGCGCCGACCACCAACGCTGTGGTTGGACAGACCGCTGGTGCCGGAACCGCTGCCATTGCCGCAGGCACGGGCTTCACCATCACCATCAGCGCTGGCGCAGGTGTCTTCACCGGGCTGAACACCACAACCACCGCAGGCAATCAGGAGATCATCTACGTTGCTCGCGACGGCGATACCGAAGCCGACGTGGCTGAGGGGCTGGTCAGCGCGTTCAACAGCTACATCAACGGCGACTCCACTGCCGTGGCTGCCGGCATTTCGGCAAGCGTGAACAGCACCAACGCTAACCAGATCGACATCACTGGTCCCAACACCAGCCAAGGCGCCGGCGCCATTTCCGTGCAGTTTGCCAGCACGGCCACAACCGACACCACGATCGGCGGGCGGCTCGAGAAGCTGAGCGAAATCGACGTGACCACGCAGACTGGAGTGGACAGCGCAATCGTCGAGATCGAGGCCCTGATCCAAACTGCCATCGACTCTGCTTCTGCGTTCGGCTCTGTGCAGGGCCGGATCGAGACTCAGGCTGATTTCATCACAGGCCTGACCGATGCCCTGAAGTCCGGGATCGGCACCTTGGTTGATGCAGATATGGAAGAAGCTTCGGCCCGACTGCAGGCGCTTCAGGTGCAGCAGCAGCTGGGTGTTCAGGCGCTGTCCATCGCGAACCAGGCCCCGCAGTCTCTCCTGTCCCTGTTCCGGTAATCTGAAGTTTCGGAGGCTGGATATTCCAGCCTCCGACGCCTTTGAACACCATAGCTCTTTCTCCAGAGTCAGAAGGTTCTGCCGTGAACGCCCAAATCCTGGCGCAGCGCGCCTATGCTCAAAATACCACCAGCACACGCACAGACCGTTCGATTGAATACGAGATGATTGCCCGCGTAACGCACCGGATAAAATCCGCCGCCGAAGCAGGTCCGATGGCTTATCCCCGTCTCGTGGAAGCGCTTTACGACAACCGGCGGCTATGGACGGCGCTCGCGGTCGATGTAGCCGACCCCGCCAACCGTCTTCCGCCAGAACTACGTGCTCAGATTTTCTACCTTGCCGAGTTTGTCCAGATCCACTCGGCAAAAGTCCTCGCCAAGAAAGCGCGCCTTGCTCCCCTCCTTGAAGTCAATGCGGCCATCCTGCGCGGTCTTGGCGGGCGGAGTGCGCGGCGATGAGCGGGCTGGTTCTCAAGCTCGGCCCGAAGGAGCGCGTGCTTATAAACGGTGCTGTCATCGAAAATGGCGATCGGCGCAGCCGCCTGTCCATCATCACACCGAATGCACATATCTTGCGCCTACGGGACGCGATTCATCCCGACGAGGCGCAGACGCCCGTACGGCGGATGTGCTACGCTGCCCAGCTGGTTCTTACCGGCGATGCCCAAGCCTTGGACATGCGGCAACAGCTGCTCCGCAATATCGAAGAGCTAAGCCGCATCCTTACCGATGCGGACAGCCGGAAACTCCTCACAAGCGCTACAGACGCCGTTCTGGACGGGCAATTCTATCACTGCCTCAAGGCTTTGCGCGCTTTGATCCCCCGAGAGGACAGGCTGCTCGCCGCTGGACGGTCTTAGCAGGTCACAGTCTTGGCTTTAAACATGAGGCCACGAACTTTGGCTTTCCGACAGTTTTCTTGCCAGCACAGCGTCGCTCTTGCGGCAGCCCTCTCGAAATCGAGGCAAGAGCAAGCACCGTGTCAAATGTCGGCTCCTCTCGCTTGGTCTTTCCACTTGGGTTCATGGCCAGTAGTGCCAGACTTCTCATGTCACTTGCGGATCATGTTTGCGACGGTCAGCGGGACAGCACTGTGGATCTTCGCGCGTGCCTCGGCTAAGCCCTGCGGGACTCACCGACATGGAAAGGCTCTGACTCTCATGGCTGAAAACGCAACTCCCGATATTGTGTATACCACGGTAGACGAAGCGCCCGAGCTGGCATCGGCCTCGCTGCTTCCCATCATCCGCAGCTTTGCCGCTGCCGCCGGTGTCACTGTGGGCACGCGCGATATTTCTCTCGCCGGACGTATCCTTGCCGCCTTCGCAGACACTCTCCCCGAGGCGCAGCGTCCGTCCGACGATCTGGCCTGGCTTGGCGATTGGGTGAAGACGCCCGAGGCCAACGTGATCAAGCTGCCCAACATCTCGGCATCGGTCCCGCAGATGGTGGCGGCAATCCGTGAACTGCAGGCAAAGGGCTACGCCTTGCCGGACTATCCGGAAGCCCCCGCCACCGACGCCGAAAAAGCCGCGCGGGCGAAATATGACGCGATCAAGGGTTCCGCCGTGAACCCGGTCCTGCGGGAGGGCAATTCCGACCGTCGCGCCGCTATCGCCGTCAAGAAATACGCCCAGGCTAACCCGCACCGCATGGGGGACTGGACCGCAGAGAGCAAGACCCGTGTCGCCACGATGAAGGGCGGCGATTTCTTCGCAAACGAAGCCTCTGCCACGCTGGATCACGCCGCCACGGCAAAGATCGTGCTGGAGACGGCCAAGGGCGAAACCGTCCTGAAGGAGGCCGTAAGCTACCCTGCGGGCACCGTGGTCGACGCGACCTTCATGAGCGCCGCCGCGCTGGACCGCTTTCTTGAAGAAGAAATCGCAGCAACGAAGGCCGAAGGCACCCTGTTCTCGCTGCACATGAAGGCCACGATGATGAAGGTGTCAGACCCGATCATCTTCGGCCACGCCGTGCGGACCTGGCTCGCGCCGGTCTTCGAAAAGTTTGGCGAGACTCTGGCCGGTCTCGGCGTCAATCCCAACTCGGGGATGGGCGACCTTCTGGACCGGGTGAAAGACCAGCCCGAAATCATGGCCGCCATCGAAGCCGTGCGCAGCGAACGCCCCCCAATGTATATGGTGAATTCCGACCGCGGCATCACCAACCTTCATGTGCCTTCGGACGTGATCATCGACGCCTCCATGCCCGCGCTGATCCGTGCGGGCGGCAAAGGCTGGGGCCCGGATGGCAAAGAACACGACACGGCCTGCGTGATTCCCGACAGTTCCTATGCGCCGGTGTATGACGAGACGATCCGTTTCTTCAAAGAACACGGCAAGCTCGACCCGGCGACGGCAGGCACGGTGCAGAATATCGGGCTGATGGCGCAGAAAGCCGAGGAATATGGCAGCCATCCGACCACTTTCGAGATTCCGGAAGATGGCACCGTCAAGATGATCCTCGAGGATGGCAGCGTGCTGCACAGCCATGAGGTGAAAGCGGGCGATATCTGGCGCTCTGCCTCGGCCCGCAAGGCGCCGATCGAGGATTGGGTGAACCTTGCGATTGACCGGCAGAAGGCTGAAGGTTGCCGCGCGATTTTCTGGCTGGATTCCAGCCGCGCCCATGATGCCGAACTGATCGCCTATGTGAAACCGATCCTCGAGGCGAAGGGTGTCGCCGACAAGTTCGAGATCATGTCGCCGCGTGACGCCACGCGCGCCAGCCTCGAAACGATCACCAAAGGCGAAAACACCATCGCCATCACCGGCAACGTGCTGCGCGACTATCTCACCGACCTGTTCCCGATTCTGGAACTGGCGACCTCGGCCAAGATGCTGTCCATCGTCAAGCTCATGCAGGGCGGCGGACTGTTCGAAACTGGCGCCGGCGGCTCTGCGCCGAAGCATGTGCAACAGCTGGTGGAAGAAAACCACCTGCGCTGGGACAGCCTCGGGGAGTTCTGCGCGCTTGGGGAATCGTTCAAATTCCTCGCGGACCAGCGGAACAATGCCAAAGCCCGGGTGCTGGGCGAGGCGGTAGATGTCGCCACGCAGGGCATCCTCGACCATGACCGGTCGCCGTCGCGCAAGGTCGGCGAGCCGGACAACCGCGACAGCCATTACTGGTTCGCGCGCTACTGGGCAGAGGCTCTGGCGGCTCAGGACAGCGACACCGCGCTCGCCGAACATTTTGCCCCGTTGGCCAAGGCACTGGCCGAAGGCGAAGAGGCGATCCTGTCGGAACTGGCCGCAGCGCAGGGCAAACCGGCCGAGCTGGGCGGCTACTACCGTGCCGATCCGGAGAAGGTGACAGCGGTGATGCGCCCCTCGGCCACGCTGAACGCGATCATCGGCTAAGCCTCTGACCTTGAGAAATTTTTACCCCGCTGGATTCGGTCCGGCGGGGTTTTCTGTCAGCCGACCCCACGCACGGCGCCCCGTCCGGCACCGCCGCGCGCCGGTGGTCGCGTTGGCCCTGCCACGCCCGACCGGCGCAGCAACAGCGTGAGACGGGAAAACGCCGCCTCCACCCCATGCGGCGAGGCTTCGGCCAGAAACCCGTCCAGATCCGGCCAGATCCGGATGGCCTGATCGAGAATCGGATCCTCTCCTTCACGATATAGCCCGGCCCGGATCATGGTTTCGGACCGCGCATAGGATCCCAGCAACTGCCGCGCCTTCAGAATCAGCTCGTTTTCCTCTGGCGTGGCGGCTTCCGGCAGGCTGCGCGACACCGAACGCAGCGCGTCGACGGCAGGAAAGCGGCCACGTTCCGCAATCTCGCGGCTCAGCACCACATGCCCGTCCAGCACGCCGCGCAGGATATCCGCGATTGGCTCTTCCATATCGGAGCCGGCCACCAGCACCGAAAACACCGCCGTGATGTCGCCCTGCCCCGGAACGCCCGGCCCGGCACGTTCCGCCAGCCGCATGATCTGATGGGCGGTCGAGGGGGGAAAGCCGCGCAGCGCGGGCAACTCGCCTGCCGCAGTGGCCACCTCGCGATGCGCTTCGGCAAAGCGCGTGACGGAATCGGCCAGATACAGCACATGCAGCCCTTGATCGCGAAAATGCTCCGCGATGGTCATCGCTGCGAGCGGGCAGCGCCGCCGCTCCAGCGGCGACCGGTCCGAGGTGGCGGCCACCACCACACTGCGCGCCATGCCTTCTGGTCCCAGCACATTGTGAACAAAATCATGCACTTCGCGACCGCGTTCCCCCACCAGCGCCAGAACGACCACATCTGCGGCCAGACCTTGCGCCAAAGCGGCAAGCAGCCGCGACTTGCCCACGCCCGATCCCGAAAACAGGCCGATCCGCTGACCCTGCACGATGGGCAGCAGCGTGTCGAAGACGGCAAGCCCCGTCGGAAGCCGCGGCCCCAGCCCGCGACGCTGCGCAGCGGGCGGCGGACTGGCACGGAAAGGCCGTCGCCGCGGTCCGGATCCAAGCGCGCCCCCGTCCAGCGGCTTGCCATAAGGGTCGAGCACGCGCCCGATCCAGCCATCCGCAGGCGCCAGCGTCGGCGCGCCCAGCACCGCCACGCGATCTCCCTGCGACACACCTTCGGAGCCTTCATCTGGCAGCATGGCCACCAGATCCTCGCGGATGCGCAGCACCTCGCCGTCCAGCGGACCAGAGGCGCGGTAGAGCCGCATCCGGTCGCCGATGCAGGCCACATGCGCCAGCCCCCTGATCCAGATCACCGTGCCATCCACTGACCGCACCCGCCCCACGGCGCGCACGGGCTGCACCTGCGCGATCCGGCTGCGCAGGCCGGCAAGCTCACTATGTTCCATCGGACGGTCCCTTCATCTGGCTCAAACCATTTCTAAAGGAATCTCCGTTAAGCCTTGATTGAAGCCAATCGAGGGAGAAGCCCCGATGTTCCAATCACTGGACGTGTTCAGGACGGCCATCGCCATGGCCCGACATGCGGGCACGCAGCAGGCGCTCAGCGCCCAGAATATCGCCAATGCCGATACACCCGACTATCGCGCGCTGGAGATTCCGGATTTCGCCAGCACGCTCCGCACGGAGGGGTCCGGCATGCGCGCCACCCGCGACAGCCACCTGCACGGCGGTTCCGCGCCTGGTGCCGCCGACCCCGAAACCCGGCGGGAGGCGGAGGATCCGAACGGAAACACCGTCTCCATCGAACTTGAACTGGTCACCGCGACAGAGGCGATGCGGTCCCATGACCGGGCGCTGGCCATCTATCGGTCCAACCTCAACCTGCTGCGCGCCAGCCTTGGCCGCTGATCCGGAGACCTGCCATGAGCGCTTTTTCCGAAGCCCTGTCGGTAACCGCAAGCGGATTGCGGGCGCAGTCTGAACGGCTGCGCGTGCTGTCCGAAAACATCTCGAATGTCGATACGCCGGGCTATCACCGCAAGACCATCCCCTTCGATCTGGATCGCTCCGGTCCCGGCGGACTGGCCCGGGTGGAACCGGGACGGATCGGCTTTGACCGCAGCGATCTGGAAAAGGTTTATGACCCCGGCCACCCTCTGGCGAATGAGGCGGGCACTTATGACGGGTCCAATGTCGACCTGATCGTGGAACTTGCCGACGCGCGCGAGGCGCAGCGCAGCTACGAGGCCAACCTCAAGATGTTCGAACAGACCCGGCAGATGTCCTCCAGCCTCATGGATCTTCTGCGTCGTTAACCCACTGAAAAGGTATCCAGAATGGACATCCGATCGCTTTATGCCGCGCAGCGATACGCGGCCACCCTGCCCGCCATGACACCGCAGCCCGGCACCGGCACCGGCACCGGCACCGTGAAGGAAACCTTTGCCGCTGCGGCAGAGGAGTTCCAACAAACCCTTCTGCAGGCAGAGACCAACGCCAGCACGGCGATGACCGGCGATGCCGACCCCCATGCGCTGGTGCAGGCGCTGGCACAGTCCGAACTGGCGGTCGAAACCGTGGTCACGCTGCGCAACAAGGTCGTCGAGGCCTATCAGGAAATCCTGCGGATGCCGGTCTAGACCATGCTGAACGAGACCGTCTTTTACGACACGCTGCGGCAGGCGCTGTGGGTGGCCACCGTCACCTCGGTGCCGATCCTCAGCGCAGCCCTTGTGGCCGGAATCGGGATCGGTCTTTTTCAGGCCCTCACCTCGATTCAGGAGATGACGCTGACCTTCGTGCCGAAGCTCATGGCCATCGTCGCGGTGTTCTGGATCTCCATGAGCTTCATGACCGACACGCTGATCGGCTTCTTTCAGGGCCGGATCCTGCCGATGATTGCCGGAGGCTGAGATGGAAACCACGGGCTACACCACGCTGTCGCGGCAGCAGGGCCTGCTGCGCGAAATGCAGATGATCGCCAACAACGTCGCCAACGCCGCCACCACGGGCTATCGCCAGCAGGGCATCATCTTTTCGGAATATGTCCGCGACACCCGCGAAGGCTCCGTCTCGATGAGTGCCGCGCATGTGCGCAACACCTCTTTTGCCCAAGGCACCCTGACCCGCACCGGGGGGCAGCTGGATCTGGCCCTCGAAGGCGACGGGTTCTTCATGGTGCAGACCCCGCAGGGGGAAAGGCTGACCCGGGCGGGGGCGTTTGCGCTCAGCAATGCCGGAGATCTGGTGACCCCCGATGGCTTCCCGGTGCTGGACGCGGGCGGTGCGCCGCTGTTCGTGCCGCCCGATGCCAGCGATCTGGCCATCGCACAGGACGGCACGCTCAGCAGCGCGGGCCGTCCCATCGGCCAGATCGGCGTGGTCCAGCCCGTGAACCTGCGCGGGCTCACCCGCGAAGGCGGGGTGCTGTTTGCCGCCGCCGAAGGGGTGGAGCCGGTGGAGGCCCCGAAGGTCATGCAGGGGTTTCTGGAAAGCTCCAACACCGATCCGATCCTGCAGATCTCCCGCATGATCGAAGTCCAGCGCGCCTATGAAATGGGCCAGAGCTTTCTGGAAGGCGAAGACGACCGCATCCGAACCGCCATCAAGGCCTTCATCAGATAAGGACCAGCCACCATGCGCGCCCTCAAGATCGCCGCCACGGGCATGAGCGCCCAGCAGATGCGGGTCGAAGTGATCTCGCACAACCTCTCGAACATGAGCACGACCGGCTATAACGCCCGCCGTGCCGAATTTGCCGATCTGCACTATCAGCAGGTGGCGCGGGCGGGCACCATCAGCGCCTCCGATGGCACTGTCCTGCCCACCGGTGTGCAGCTGGGGCTGGGGGTGCGACCCGCTGCCGTGTCGGTCAACCTCGCCCAGGGCGGTCTTTCCGCGACCAATGGCGATCTGGATATCGCCATCGAAGGCCGCGGCTATCTGGAGGTGACGCAGCCCTCTGGCGAGGCGGCCTATACCCGGGATGGTGGGCTGAAACGCAACGGCGAAGGCATGATCGTCACCTCTGACGGCCTGCCCGTTTCACCCGAAATCGTCATTCCGGAAGATGCGCAGAGCATCACGATCAACGCCGAAGGGGAAGTCTACGCCTATTTCTCCGAAACCGTGGAGGCGCAGCTGCTGGGGCAGTTCACGCTGGTCGGGTTCACCAACCCCAAGGGGCTGGAGGCCATTGGCAGCAACCTCTTCACCGAAACCGAAGCCTCTGGCGCGCCGCTGCAGACCACCCCCGGGCAGGAGGGGCTCGGAACGCTGCGGCAGGGCTATCTGGAGGAAAGCTCGGTTGATCCGGTCTATGAAATCACCGAACTCATCGAGGCGCAGCGCGGCTACGAGCTCAATTCCAAAGTGATTTCCGCCGCCGACCAGATGCTCGGCGCCACCGTGCAGGTGCGATGATGCTGCGCCTGCTGCTTCTGCTGGCCGCCACCGGCGCTGGCGCCGATACGGTGGTCGCCACCCGCACCATCCGCGCGCAGGAGATCGTGGCCCCTGATGCGCTGCGGCTTGATCCCGGCACCGTCCCCGGCATCGCGACGCGCTTCGAAGAGGTGATCGGGCTCGAAGCGCGGGTGACCGTCTATCCCGGACAGGCCCTGCGGCTGGACGCGTTTGGTCCGCCCGCCCTTGTGGACCGCAACCAGATCGTCGAGTTGGTGTTTTCCCGCAACGGGCTCTTCATCGTCACCGAAGGGCGCGCGCTGGCCCGCGGCGGGGCGGGCGACCGGGTCCGCGTGATGAACCTGTCGTCCCGCACTGTCCTGACCGGCACCATCACGCCGGAGGGGGCCATCAATGTTGCCGGTGAGTAAGTCATGACCCGTTTTTCCCTTGTTCTGATCGGGCTCTTTGCCGCCAGCGGCTGCAGCAGTCTGGATCACCTTGGCAAGCCGCCAAGCTTCACCCCCAAGGCGTCCGGCCCGGAACATGCCGCCATGGCCTATGCCGCGGAGCCCGACCTGACCTTGCCCGACCGGCTGTCCGACAATGCCTCCTTGTGGAGCGGCAAGCGCAGCTCCCTGCTGGGGGACCGGCGGGCGGTGAAGGCGGGCGACATTCTGACTGTGGTCATCGAAATCGATGAGGAGGCAGAGATGTCCAACAGCACCGCGCGATCCCGGTCCGGCTCGCAGACCATGGGGCTTCCACAGCTTTTTGGCATCCCGCAGCGACATGACCCGAAGCTGCCCGACGGAGCCTCGCTGTCCGAGGCCGTGGATGTCAGCGGTCAGAGCAGCGCCAACGGCAATGGCACCGTCCGGCGCAACGAAAAACTGACCCTGCGGGTGGCGGCCACCATCACCAGCGTCCTGCCGAATGGCGTTCTGGCCATCGAAGGGTCTCAGGAGGTGCGGGTGAATTTCGAACTGCGCGAACTTTTGGTCAGCGGCTATGTCCGTGCTGAAGACATCTCCCGGCAGAATGAAATCACCTATGACAAGATCGCCTCGGCCCGCGTGTCCTATGGCGGACGTGGGCAGATTACGGATGTCCAGCAACCGCGCTACGGGCAGCAGGTGCTTGACGTGATCCTGCCGTTCTGAGGGTCAGCACATGAAAAAGCTGCTGCCCGTCCTTCTTGCGCTCTTCGGAACAGGGGCCGGAATTGGCGCCGGTCTGATGCTGGCCCCCGCACCTCCCATGGAGGAGGCTACAGAAGTCGAACCCGCCACAGGCGAGGAAGGTCACGGTGAAGACAGTCACGCTGCCCCGCCCGCCAAAGAGGACGCCCATGCCGAAGACGGTCATGCGGCGGAAGGGACGACCAGCGAATTTGTAAAGCTCAGCAATCAGTTCATCATCCCCGTCGTCGGGCAGCAGCGGGTATCCGCGCTGGTGGTGCTTACCATCAGCATCGAGGCGACGGCGGGCAGCACCGAGGTGATCTATGCGCAGGAGCCAAAGCTGCGGGACGCATTCCTGCGCGCCCTATTTGATCACGCCAATATCGGCGGCTTCGACGGAAATTTCACCGAAGCGCACCGAATGGATGTGCTGCGCCGCATCCTGTTCGAATCCGCCCGAAACGCCCTCGGCCCCCGTGTCATCGACGTTCTGGTGACTGACATCGCAAGGCAGGACAGCTGAGTCAGCTGAAGTTCTGAGCTACACCCGGCAAGAAGTCAGAGAAGAAAGCTATGATTGAAGTTTTCTGACCCTCCAGGACGAGGAAATAAAGATCTAATTGATGAAGAATTCCGGTACAAAACCCCGTCCCGCGAGGCGCTGGAGATGTCGCAGGGTGAACGCACCGTGCCCGAGTTAGCAGAGCCTACTGAGGATTCAGGCCGCTGAAGACGTCGGCCTTCAAGCCACTGTGCAGAACATGGTTCACTCCTCGCGAGCATCTCTGGGGATTATGATGCGCTGATCGTGACCTGCCCCCTAAGGGCCCCTCATTCATAGCGAGAGGCTGCAGGTTGGATTTTGGCATTCGCGTGCTCTGTCAGACGCAAGCGCGCCGGGCGCAGAGCCTTCAAATTTCTCATGCTTTCGGCGCGCTTGTTGCGGTGTCTGGTTGCCCAGCGAGGAGTGCGGCCTGACCGTGTTATAGTCGTAGCGCCACAGGGCGAGCCTCCGCCGTACATCATCCCGGCCGTCGAATATCTCCTCGTTCAAAAACTCGTCCCGCAGGCGGCCGTTGAAGCTTTCGATAAAGGCATTCTGGGTCGGTTTTCAGGGTGCGAATTAATGCCAGTCAAACTTGCGACCATCCACGAACTTCAGGATCGCCCGACTGGTGAACTCGACCCGTGGTATGTTGGGAATGACGCGCCGTTGAAGGTTATGGCCGCCTGCGCAGCCCACAAATTGCGCAGCAGGCGGCCCCGCCAACGCTTCGCCGATCGCCCTTCTTCCCGATATATCCGGTCGAGCGTTCCACAGGGAAAACGATTCCCCGGATCGTTTTCTGATCCGGCTCCGACGTGGGTCATGTTCACGTCTTTGCGCTCCAGCAGACGATAGCCGAACCGACGCCGCTTGTCGGCAATGTCCTGCATCTCCCTTGCGGATGTCAGCGAAATCCGGCGAGCGTTTACGCGCGGTGCGTCTTGGGATCGACACCGATCAGCCTGCAGGCCCTGAGCTACGAGATGTCATGATCCCGCATCACCCGGAGCACCGCGTCTCGCCGCCTGGTCAATGTCGTCAGTTCTTTCCCGGCAGATCCTTCGGCACGACGTTGTCCAGCATCGTGTCCGCCAGCAGGCGCTGAGCCGGGCGTTCTCATCCTCGAGGGCCTTCAGCCGGGTAGCTTCGGACACTTCCAGTCCGCCATACTTGGACGTCAGCTTGTAGAACGTTGCGGCGCTCAGGCCGTGCCTGCAGCATACTTCCGCAATCGGCATCCCATTCTGCGCTACGATTGATCCACTGGATCAATCGCTTAACGCTTGAACCCTGCTCCTTGATCATCCCGATTATCTGCGCCTCGGTGAAACGGCTCTTTCGCATTCGTCTGCTCCTTCAGAGGTGCCGAGGACTCTACATTGAGGTGAGCGATTTCGCGGGGGGCAGGTCAAACGGATTAGGCGAATTGAATGCTGTTCAGCTAATGTCGATCTTGACACGCGCATCTCCACGCATTCTCTTCCATATTTTCCGACAGCTTACTCACATGATCGTGTCAGTGCGGGTCCTGCCCCAGTGGCGCAACTCGTCCCCATGCCAAATGAACATGCCGTCCTGCACAAGGCCCCTCACCCTCTTTGAACTCCGGGACCCACAACCCTCGCACGAACAGTGCCGGGGAGACCACGGGCCGAGCCAGTTCGCAACGTTCATGATGTCTCGGCCTGATCCAAGGCCTGAAGCCGCCGCAGGAACAGCAGCGCCTCCAGTTTCTGAGCCTGTTGCCGTTCTGCATCTGACTGTCGGGCCTGCCTTTCGCGGGACTGCAGAGACGCCACCGCCTCGTCGCGCGAGAACGCGAGGCGGGCAACCGCGAGGTGGTGGGCTTGGCGCGCGCGCACCATGGCCATCTGCCGGTTGATCTCCATCCGTCGGCTGGTCAGCCAGCCCTGCCACAGTGTATCTGCGCCGATCAGGCGCTGCAGAGACACAGCTTGCGCCGCAGAACGTGCCGCTTCCCGCATTCTGTCAATCTCTCCCTGCTCCGCCCGCAGCCGGTCTTCTTCCAGACGTTCACGACGCACATCTTCGAGCGCGCGCGCGCGTAGCAGCGAGGTGATGTGGCGCAGCTCGCCAAGGTCTGATGTTTTTCCGGTCATCGCGCGCCTCCTGGGACTGCCTTCGATTTTTGCCGCATCTCTTCTGCAAACCGGATCGCGGCAGCGACGGCGCGATAATGATCCCGGCTGATCTGTTGCCCTATCTTTGTGGAGGCAAACAGAGCGCGGGCGGCGGGGGGATTCGAATGGATTGGAACTCCATGCTCCTCCGCAATTTCACGAATGCGACGCGCAATTTCGTCCGCACCCTTCGCCACACATATGGGCGCCTCGCCCGGTTTTCGACTCCATTTCAGCGCCACGGCGTAATGAACAGGGTTAACGATGACCACATCGGCATTCGGGACGTCCAGCATCATCCGATTCATGGCAATCTCTTGTGCGCGTGCCCTGCGGTGCTGACGGAACATCGGATCGCCTTCGGATTCCTTGAATTCATCCCGAAGTTCTTTATGGGACATACGATTCCGTCTGAGATGTTCTCCATACTGCCAGAGGAAATCCAGAACGCCCAAAGTCATTGCAACCAAGGCCGCCAGAACCAGAAGCTGGGTCAGCAAAGCGGCCATCAGCATCGTAACCTGTCCCGGAGTTCCGCCAAGCGACCCCATCATCTGATCAAGGCGGTTGGACAGAAAGATCCCAAGCACCGAAGCATAGATGACCAGCTTCACAAAGCTCTTCATAAACTCGAAGAGTCCGCGCCGACCAAATTTGTTGCGCGCGTTTTCCAGCGGAGAGATGCGGCTAAGCTTCGGTGCAAGCCGTGAGGCCGTCACCGTCACACCACGGCTGGCAAAGAGCACACACCCTACCAGAAGCGGCGGAAGCCCCAGCCATGACAAGAGCGGCGTCGTTGTCGATTGCAGCAGCCCCGCGGTGGCGGCTGTCGCCATACCGCCAAACAGCGCTTTTGACAGTTCTTCAGGCTGATCCAGCATAGGCAGTAGCGACTCGCCAAATGACTCCAGCGACTGCCCGCCCATAGCCAGGGCGGCCACCACCAGCCCGGAATAGGCGGCGGCCGTCAGAAGATCCGCAGATCGAGGAATCTCCCCCTTTTTTCGCGCGTCTTCCAGCTTTCGCTGCGACGCGTCATGAGATTTTTCGCCGTCATCATCCGCTGCCATGACTTCACCAGAACGGATTGGACAGAAAGGCGTCGACCCGATCCAGCCAGACCGCCAGCAGAAGGGGGGCAGCCAGCCCCAGAAGCGCAATGGCGCCGAAAGTGATTGCTGGAGCGCCGACAAAAGCCACCATCAGCTGCGGCATGGCTTTGTTGATGAAGCCCAAGGTCAGATTATACAGCGCTGACAGGATGACAAAGGGTGCCGCCAGAGTGAAGGCGAGGGCAAAGCTTCGAGCGACTTCGGCCTGACCGGCTTCCGCGACCGCGCCCGGTGATGGCCAGGTGAGCGGTGGCAGGATTTCGTAGGACAGAATCAGGAAAACAGCAGCCTTCACATGAAAACCCGTGAGCATCAGCAGTGCCAGTGCCGCCGACGTCAGGATATGTCCGATTGAGGGAAGGGGTTCGCTGGTGCTGTTTCCCAGGAGCTGTGACAGGGAGGTGGCCTGAGCGGCAATTGTCCCGGCCATCTGCAAGGCAAACACGAAAAGCCGCAGTGTCAGACCAAGCAGCAGACCGGACACGGTTTCTGTCAGAAGCGCAGGCATAAAGACTTCCAGAGCCGGCTCAGCCTCGGGAAAGAACGGTTCAACCGCTGGCAGAACAGCGGCGGTAAGCAATCCTGCCAGAACAAGACGAATACGCACCGACAGCCACTGCTCGCCAAGCCCAGGCAATGCGGTCAGCATAGCCCCAATGCGCAGGAAAACCAGAAACCCGAGCCACAGCCCGTGAGAAAGCTGCGGAAATGCCTGCTCCAGCGCCGTCATGCGGCCACCACACCAACCAGGGAGGGACGCGCTTCGATGCCAATTTCCTCGAAGGAAAGCACCGGGTTTGCGATCCCCTTTGCGGCCATGAGAGTTCGCAAAAAGCGCCTGCGCCGGGACGAAATGACAAGCGCTGGAAAGACCCCCCGTGCGCTGGCCTGAGCCACTTCGTCAGCAATGTTGCGGGTCAGCTGTTCAAACGCTTCGGGCGGCAATGCGACATCCAAGGCACCGCGCCCGCCGTCGATCTGGTAGGTGTTGAAGGTATCTTCCCATTCCGCGGCGAGCTGGATCAATGGAATCGTTCCGTCCTCCCTCCGCATGGCGGCGACAAGCTGGAAGCCAAGCCGCTGTCGGACATGTTCGCAGATGGCCTCCGGAGTTGAGTGATGTCCCCGGACCTCGGCCACCGCCTCCAGAATGAGGGGCAGGTTGCGTATGCTGACCTGTTCCTCAAGAAGCAGGCGAAGCGTCGCGTGCAGTGTATCGATCTGCACCTTGTCAGGAATGAGCTCGTCCAGCAGGCGCCGGTTTGCCTCCGCGCGCGATTTGTCGCTGAGCGAGACCATCTCATCAAGAATGCGCCGAAGCGATTTCAACGTAAGAAGCCTGCCAAAATTCCGCTTGATAACTTCCAGCAGATGGGTCGCCAGAACCTCGGTCGGAGTTACGATGGTTGCGCCAGTGATGGCCGCCCGATCCTGATCAAGCGGACGGATCCATCGGGCGGGCGCACCATAGACCGGTTCAGTCACATCCCGCCCCTCGGGCAGCTGCCGCTTGTCATCAAGCATGAGCGCAAGCACCAGATCGGGGTTGAGCTCGCCGCGCGCCACCTCCACCCCATGGATGCGGATGACATAGACACCGGTCGCCAGTGCCGGGGCGTCAGTCAGGCGAATCTCGGGCAGGATCAAGCCAAAGCCGGAAGCAATGTGACGGCGCATGTTGGCGATCCGGACATCCAGACCAGTTCCGGGATCCAGAACCATGTTCACCAGATCAGGCGCGAATTCCACATGGATGTCATCAACATCCAGGATGTCTCCGATCGGCTTTTCACGCGGCGCTGGCGGTATCAGCTCAGCGGGTCCGGTCGCAGCCGTCGCGACGGGCTGCCGCGACAGGCGATAAGAGACAAATGACAGGATGACCGCGCCCAGCATGAAAGGCAGGAACGGCAGGCCGGGCACCAGCGCAAACAGGGCCATCAGCACTCCGACGGTCCCCAGCGCGGCGGGATGCCGCGCCAGCTGGCTGATCATGGCCACGTCGGTAGCGCCGGTGGCACCTCCCCGCGCAAGAAGCAGACCCGACGCGATGGAAATGATGACCGCGGGAATCTGCGACACCAGACCGTCCCCGACGGTGAGAATCGCGTAGGTTTCAAAAGCGTCGGACACGGCCATGCCATGCCCGAAGATTCCCATGACCATTCCCATCACAAGGTTCAGCAGAGTGATGAGCAGCCCTGCGACCGCGTCTCCTTTGACGAACTTCGAGGCGCCGTCGAGAGAGCCGAAAAAGGTGGTTTCCTGCTGCTCCCGCTCGCGGCGCTGTTTGGCTTCAGCGTGGTCGATGGCGCCAGCTGCCATGTCGCTGTCGATGGCAAGCTGTTTGCCCGGCATTGCATCAAGGGCAAAGCGCGCGCCAACTTCGGCCATCCGTGCCGCGCCCTTGGTGATTACCGTGAAGTTGACGATCAGCAGCACGCCAAACACCACCAGACCAAGGAACACGCTGCCGCCCATGACGAAATTCGCGAACCCCTCGATCACCTCACCCGCAGCGCCCGTGCCGGTATGTCCCTGACCGATAATAAGTTTGGTCGAGCTGACATTGAGCGACAGCCGAAGCATCAGCGATGCCAGCAGGATGGTCGGGAAGGCAGAGAAGTCGAGCGGACGTTCGATGAACAACGTGACGGTAAAGATCAGGATGGCCACGCCGAATGAGGCAGCAAGACCGATATCCAGCACCCAGGAAGGCATGGGCAGGATCATCATCACGATGATCGCCATCAACGCGACAGCAAGAAACACTGTCGGCCGGAAGTAGGAGTCGGAGCGGCCCGCCATATCTACTGTGTCTCCCGCGCGATCAGCGGGCGAATCCGGACAGAAATCGGCGTCAGGGACGCCAGCGCCCGCTCCCCTCCTGCGCGCAGCAGAGGATAGTCATTCTGGCGCGCGGCACTCACCATCCGGCGGGATCCGGCATCGAGTTCGGCAGAAATCTGTGTGAACCGGGCCTTGTACCGGGCCGCAAGCTCGGGAGTGCCGCTGTGATAGAGCCCTGCCGCCTCGGTCCAGTCTCCCGTGCGGGCGTAAAGCTCTGACAGGAAATGCGCCGCATAGCGGGCATTTTCCACCGGTGCAAACATGGCATCAAGCGAGGGAAACTTGTCAGCATGCCAGCGATGATTGATCTGGAAACATCCGATATCGATGCTGCGCCTGCCCTCCTCCAGATGCTGGCGGACATGAGCAAGCGCCTCCGGCTCGGAGGGAAACCATGCTCCCGTCCCCTCGACATTGACCGTCCAGGGCCAGGGCTGCACCTGTCCGTCCTTCAGCCGACCAGTTTCCGTACGCGAGAGCGCCATAAGCACAGCGAGTGGCACGCCGCTTTGCACCGACGCCTCCGCGGCGGCCTGATCACAGACGGACCCGGCCGGGACCGCCGCAGAAACGGAAAAAGGGGACATAGGGAGCATCCCCGCCAGACACATCACCGCCCTGCTGGAGAAGCGATGCCGCACAAGCAGCACAGCGGCGAAGTTGATCATCTCAATCCCCTTGTTAGCGATATGTTCCAAGCTTTACCGCCAGAGTGGTTGAAATTTGGTATCTGGCTTGGCTGTCTCAGTCCTGAAGCCGCGTTTCTTCCAGCAGGCTTCGCAGCGTTTGCAACGTCTCTGCACCAGACGCGGCGAGCGTTTCCCCAAGCGCCAAGGTGATGGGCGCGGCTTCAAGATCCGGTAGCTCAGATCGAACGGGGTCGGCAGTGGCGGCATAGGTCGGTTCTGCGCCATTTTCCAAGGCCGCCCAGTCCCCTGCCAGCCAAGCCGCATCCTGCGCCTCGTCGCTGCGGCCCAGCCGGGCGAAGGCGTCGGCTGCAAAGGTAAAGTCCTGCATCATTTCGCGGGCTTGGACGCGCAGGGCCAAAACGTCTTCACCCTGCAACCCGATCAGCGCAATTTCCGCTGCTTCGGGTTCGCCGCCTGCCAGATGCCTGCGGGCGAGCAGCAGCGCCTTGCGCCTGTCCTCCGGCTCGGCGGCATATCTCCCCAGCCACTGGTCCGCACTGTCGGGCAAATTCAGATCCAGAAGGCGCGACGCCACATCAAGCGACACATCCCCGTCAAGACCAGGAAGCGCAAACACGTGCGGGTCAAGCACATGGCGCAGGAAAAGCGGCGTTTCCGCCTTTTCGGCCATCGCCAGCACCACTTCCGAAGCGGCTTTCGCCAGTGTGGCGTCCGGAATTTCGTCGGTCTGCAGAAGCTCCGTTACTGCTTCCTGAAACTGCCCGTTGGCCCATAGCGAACGCACATGTGCCAGCCAAATATCCGGGCCCTGTTCGGTCTTGCGCAGCTCTGTCAGATAGGCGGCGGAAAGGTCTGTCAGGCGTGCCGGGACCGGAGCCCCCTGCTGCGTCGCAACTTCGATCGCGGCGGTCACGGCCTCTGCGGTGCGCGGCCCATTTTCATGGGTGAACGAGTCGAGCACCGATTTTGCAGCCTCAATCTCTCCGGACAGAAGATCGATCCGCGCTCCTGTGAACTGCATTTCCTGGCTGACGCTGCCGGTGGCCCGCTGCAGACGAGACAGCACGTTCCGCGCGGTATCTTCGTGCCCCGCCTGAGCTAACCGGGTCGCGAGCTGAGGTCCCAGCAGATCGCGCAGCACCAAAGGCAGCGCTTCAAAAGCCCGCAGGACGGCGGCATCATTGATCTCGGCCCGGTCGGCACCGTTGCCACCCGCAAGAACCGACCACAAAGCTGCAGCACCGTCGCATTCGGTCTGACCGTCAAAGGCGCCAAGATCACCCTGCTTGCCGTCAACAATCAACGCAAGCGCCGCAAGAAGTTCGGGCGGGCGCTGCTCATCAAGCGCGAGCAAAGCCCGTGCTTCCACCCCGAAGCCGATGGACAGATAGGCGCGGACCAGATCATGCATCACCTCGCGATCCAGCCGGTCACGACCATCATAGAGCCTGCTGCGCAGTGCCGGAATATGGCTGTCGAGCGGCGTGTCAGCCTCTCCGCCCCACGCGGACAGATCCAGCGCCGAGTCAGCCGTGCACGGGATTTGACCGCCAAGCCTTATGCGTTGCTCCGGATCGCTTGGCTGTGACGGGACGAGCGAAGCTCCCACATGCTCCCGTGCTTTCTGAGGCAGGGCAGCCGGCGGCTTCGAAGGGCTGGGCGGTTGTGCAAGCAGCCGCGGATCAAGCACCGTCTCCAGCAGGCCCTGAGTGGCGGCGCTGGCCACCTGCTGCGCCAGTGATTGTTCGAACTCCGTCAAATCGGTCAGCATCCGGGTATCTTCCTCCGCCCGGATCCGGTCCTGAAAGAAGGGTGCCGGCATCAGCGGGTTTTCGACCTGTCTGGGACCAATCCCCGGATCGGCCCCCAGACGAACTTCCGAGAGCATCCCGGTTTCCGGAGCAGAATTTCCGTCTGATGGCACCACATCCTGTGCCTTCGGCAAAGATTCTCCCACATCCAGCACCATCATGCGGTCGCCCGCGCGGAACAGCCGTGTGCCACAGGCGCAGCCAAAACGGATGTCCAGCCCTGCCCCGTCCGGAAGGGCTGTCACGGAAGCAATCCGCGTCCGGGTGATGCGGTCAAACACCTGAGATGTGTCGAGACGATATCCCGGCCCGGGCAGTTTCAGCAGCGTGCCGCCACCGTCCGCCAAGGGTGCGACAGTGATTTCGACCCCGGTCGGCAGGTCCAGCACAAGCCGGGTGAAGTCCCCATGTTCCCCAGACCGGACCAACACCGTCTGTGCTCCAGCTGCCGAAGCCAGAAGCCACAGGAAAATGGAGACCCTCAGGATGCGGATCATGCCGCCTCCTGCTTGACGGATTTCAGCGCCTCTTCCAGATCGACAAAGCTGGGGCGGAAATGCGCCGGAGTATTCTGACGACCGACCTCGATACAGATGTTTGTGGCGTGGTTGTGCAGGTTGGCCACAAGCACCTCTCGGATCAGCTGATAGAAATGCAGATCCTCTTCGACAACCGCTTTCACCTTTACGGCAAATGGCCCGGCGAACCCATAGGCGAGGAAGACCCCCAGAAAGGTCCCGACCAGGGCACCGCCAATCAGCTTGCCCAGCACTTCCGGCGGCTGGTCGATGGAGCCCATGGTCTTGATGACCCCGAGCACGGCAGCCACGATGCCAAGGGCGGGAAGAGAATCCGCCATGCTTTGCAAGGCGTGGCTGGAATGCATGCGATGATGCTCCACCGCCTCAATGCGCTTGTCCAGAACCTCTTCGACCTGATGGGGATCGTCATAATTCATGGACATGGAGCGCATGGTGTCGCAGATCAGTTCGATCGCCAGCTTGTCGCCCTGAATTTTCGGATAGCGCGAAAAGATCGACGAGTCCTTGGGCGATTCCACATGTTCTTCGATGGCGACCGGGCTTTGTCGGGCAAGGCGGATCAGTTCGAACAACAGGCAGAGCAGGTCCTTGTAGTCAGAGGTCTTCCATTTTGGCCCCTTGAAGACCTTGCCCATATCCGCGAGCGTATGCTTGACGACGCTCCCGTCATTCCCGATGAGAAAGGCGCCCACGGCGGCCCCCCCGATCATCATCATCTCGAAAGGCAGCGCCTTGATGATGATCGCCATTTTGCCACCAGCGGCAATGTAGCCGCCGAACACCATGGCAAAGATCACAACGATCCCGATGATTCCCAGCATCTGGGCAGCTCCTAAATCAGCCTTCGTAACCGGATAGACCGCCGACCGTTAAGATGGCCTTTCGCGGCGAGCTCAGCGTCACATCACCACGAATTCCGCATGCAGCGCGCCTGCGGCCTTGATGCTTTTCAGAATGTCGATCATGTCGCGCGGGGACACACCCAGCGCATTGAGCCCGGCGATGACCTCTGACAGGCTGGTGCCGCCCGGAACTTCCGCAAGCCCGATGCCGGGCTCTTCGACAATATCCGCTTCGGTGCGGGGCACGGCGATGGTCTCGCCTTCGGCAAAGGGGTTGGGCTGCACCACGATCGGCGCTTCCTGAATGCGCAGCGTCAGGTTGCCCTGCGACACGGCAACCCGGGAAATCCGCACATCTTCCCCCATGACAATTGTGCCCGACCTCTGGTCGACCACGACCCGTGCCCGGCGCTGCGGTTCCACCGCAAGGTTCTCAATCGCCACGACGGCCCGGGCGGGAGAGCTGGCGCCCGTGCTGAGCAGGTCGACCGACACGGTGCCGGCATCCGTCATGTTGGCCGCACGCCGCCCCACCGCCCGGTTGATCGCCGCTTCGATCCGGGCGGCGGTGGTAAAGTCCGGCTCGCGCAGCGCCAGCCGCAAGGTGGACAGATCCTGAAACTCGAAATCCACCTCGCGTTCGATCCGCGCCCCGGCGGGAATGACCCCGGAGGTCGGCACCCCCTGCACCACACGACCGGCATCACCTTCGGCTTCGACCCCGCCCGCGATCACCGTCCCTTGCGCCACGGCATAAATCTGACCATCCGCGGCATTGAGCGGCGTCATGATGAGCGTTCCCCCCAGCAGGCTTTTGGCATCCCCGATTGCCGACACCGTCACGTCGATCTGGCCACCGGCGCGGCCAAATGGCGGCAGTCGCCCGGTGACAAACACGGCTGCGACATTGCGCGGGCGAAACTGCTCTCCGGTGACGTTCACCCCGAGCCGTTCCAGAATATTCTGCATGATTTCTTCGGTGAACGGTGCGTTCCGCAAACCGTCGCCCGTGCCGTTCAGCCCGACCACCAGCCCGTAGCCCACCAGATCGTTGGCGCGGACGCCGTCGACCTCCACCAGATCCTTGATCCGCACCGCCTGCGCCTCGGTCTGCCCCGCCATGGCCGCAACCGCCAGCGTCACGCCCAGCAGAAGCCGTCGCATCAGAAGAACTCCGTCAGCGACATGCGTGAGGAACGCACGGTAATCGCATAAAGCGCCTCCAGCTGGGAGCGGGTGTTTTCGTAGCGGGCGGCGGTGTCGAACTGGTCGATCCCCACCAGATCCAGCCGGGCGAGGCTCATCGCAGTGGTCTCGGCAGCATTGCGCGTGGTGGTTTCCTCGATCCGGGCTTCCAGCGCGCCAAGGCCCGCGCGCAGTTCCACCACCGGAGCCTGCGCCTGCAGCAGATCACGACCCGCTTTCGCCATGAGTCCCGTCTGCACCTCCAGAGGCAGGCCAAGCGTCGGATCGGTGGCGAGCGCCGCCTTGGCCATCATCTTCAGGACGTCCCGGAACACCTGATTGTCCGCGCGGATGTCCAGGGCCGCGGTTTCGGTCCGGCTCAGCCGCAGCGGCGCAAGACCGTCCTGCGATCCAAGATAGCACATCGTCTCGAACCCGCCGCCGGAACCGAACCATGCGTCGAGCGCGGCATCCACCCCGGCCACCGTCGTTTCTCCGGCAAGCGCGCCGCGCAGATCGGCCAGCATCGCCTCCGGATCCGCCAGCGGAGGCGTGTCGGTCGTGGTTCCGGCAAAAAGATAGCGGCCGCCAATCCCCCGGTTCAGGCCGCTGACCATCTGTCCAAACGCATTGCTCGCCTCTTCCGACAGGGTGGAGAGCATTTCTGACGACGGGGTCAACGCCGCCGAAAGCAGAACCTGCGAGACGGCCTCGGCGCGGGTCTGGATTTCGGACAGCGTCGTCTGCATCGTCCCCGCCAGCAGCGAGGCTTCCGCGGTATTGAGACGAAAGGCCTCCAGCTGCGCGAGGGTGCGGTCAATGGCGACCAGACCGGTGACATCCCCCGCCAGATGGGTGGCCGGATCGCGGACGAACCCCGTGGCGAGCTCGACCCCCAGCTGATCCATCTCGCGGTTGAGCCGTGTGTGATGCGTCCGCAGCAGCAGCGTGCGCGCCATGTCTCCGACAGTGTTCATTCCCGCTCTCCTCAGATGTTCAGAAGTCTCTGCATCAGTTCGTCGACGACGGTCATCACCCGGGCATTGGCGGCGTAATGCTGTTCGATCAGCATCAGGTCCTGCAGCTCGGCATCGGTATCCACGCCCTTGGACAGCTCCAGCTCGCGCAGCGCCGTATTCTGGGCGCGGCTGAAGCTTTGTTCGGAGTCGGCCCGGACGCGCGACATCGCCACCTGCGACTGCAGATCCGCCACATGCTGGCCAAAGCTCTTGGGTCCAGTGCCCAGCGCGATCGACGCCGGGGTCCGCAGCGCCTCCAGCGCATCGGCATAACCATTGATCAGCGTGGCATCCCCCACGGCCCCCGTCACGGCGGCGCCGAGCCCGTCGCGCAGGCGCCAGGATCCGGCACCTCCCGGGGCGACCAGCGCGTTGATGCGGATCCGGCCTGCGATGCCGGTTTCGTCACCCGGATCAAAAGCAAGCCCGGCATCGGTGAACAGCCCCGCATCGGTGGCGCCAAGCGTGGCATCCGGGCCGCCCGGACCAAAACGGTCGATCAGATCACGGGCCAGCGCATCCAGCGCCACCTGCGTCGCCACCCCGGCCTCGTCGCGGATCAGCAGTTGCGCGCCCAGCGTGCCTCCCCCCAGCGGTCCGGCATTGCTGGCGCGAATGGCTTTGCCGTTCAGGGTGATGCCCGACAGCAGCCCGTTATCCTGCGTCATGTCGCTGGTGACGGTCGCCACGGGGGTGAAGCCAAGAACCGCAGGCGCGCTGTTGATGTCGGGATCAAGCAGCACCGTGCCGGATCCCGCGTAAAGCGCCACCATGCCCCGGTCGCGCTGGACACTGCGCAGCGGCACGATGCCGGACACGCTGTCGATCACCCGCTGCCGTTCATCCATCAGCGAGGAGGCATCGCCATTGCGCAGCACCGTGTCCGAAATTGCCACGTTCAGCCGGTCGACCCGTGACAGGGCACTGTTCAGCGCCTCGACCTGCGTCGCGATGGCCGTATCCGCCTCGGTCCGGGCGGACTGCACGCCAGCGCTGATGACCGTCAGCTTGGCCGCCAGATCCTGCGCCGCCAGCGCCACGGCATCCAGCCGCTGGGTCGAGGCCGGATCGCTGGATGCCGTCAGCAGCGCGTTCTCGAACGTGGCATAACGTTCGGTCAGCGACCCTGCCGCGCCGCTTGCGCCAAACAGGGTCTCCACCTGAGTGGCATAGGACTGCAGGCTGTCGGCAAAGCCCGACTGTGCGTCGGAAAGCCTGCGATCCGACAGCACCGCCGCATCTTCAAGCCGCACGACCCCTTCGATCCAGACCCCTCCGGAGGTGCCGCTGCTGCGCGGCGACAGCTCCAGCACCCGGCGGCCATAACTTTCGGTCGTCGCGTTGGAAATGTTGGACGAGACGAGTCCCGCCTTGCGGCTGTTTGCGGTAAGGCCGCTCAATGCGTTGGAAAGGGCTCCGGTCAGCGACATTCAGCGGCCTCCATTCATGGGCTCTGCAGCGCGTCAGCGCTTGAGGTTGGTGGTTTCCTGCAACATGTCGTCCACGGTCTGGATGACCTTGGCATTGGACGTGTAGGCGCGCTGCGTCTTGATCATGTCGGTCAGTTCGCGCGCCACATCGGTCGCGGATTCCTCCCGCGAGAAGGATTTGATCTCGCCGGTGGGGCCATCCCCCGCATCCCAGAGGAAATAGGCGCCGCTGTCGGAAGAGGGTTTGAAGGTCTGGTTGTCCATCGCGATCATGCCGTTCACGTTCGGCAGATCCGCCAGCGGCACCTGATACAGCGTCTTGGAAATGCCGCTGTCATAAAGCGCACTGACATAGCCGCTGCCATCGACCTCGACCGAGATCATGCTGCTGACCGGGGATCCGTCCTTGACCACGGAGAGCGGGGTGAAGCTGTCGGAAAGCTGCGACAGGCCGGTGGTGCCGCCAACCGCGCCAAGGTCGAATTCTATGGGTCCCCCTGCCACCGTGACCGTGGCAAGGCCGGTCGCCGCGTTATAGGCGCCGCCGGTCACCGTCGCGACGGAGAGCAGTCGACCGCCGCCGGTGCGGCTGTCGTCGAAGGTCAGGGTGTATTCGCCAACCACCGTTCCGCCAGAGGCCGAATCCTCCATCACCAGCGTCCATTCATTGGAAGTGCCGGTGGCGGGGACCGTGGGGGTGAAGGTCAGGCTGATGTTCTGCGACACGCCAAGATTGTCGAAATACTCGATGGACAAGTTTTCCGACGCGCCATCGGCCCCCGCCATGGTGCCAGTGGCGGGCAGGTTCAGCGTCATCGCGACGCTGGTGGTCGGATCCCCCTGAAGGGCGCGGTTGAACTGGATCGGCTCCAGCCCGCCCACCGTATCGCGCGGGAAGGCCGGGATGCTGCCATCAAGGTTGGCGGGCCAGCCCATCAGGTAATAGCCCGCCTCATTGGCCAGATACCCCTCGTCATTGACGCGGAACGAGCCGGTGGAGGTCAGCAGCATCTCCGGACTGGCGGGGTTGCGGTCATATTGCGGTCCCGCGACCACGGGCAGCAGGCCCTTGCCGCTGACCGCAAGATCGGTGGCGTTGCTGGTCGTGGCCAGCGCCCCCTTCTGGTCCACCAGCCGCAGGTTCTGCGAAACCACCCCGCCCGCGGTAAAACTGCGGCCCGTGTTGTTCATCACGATCGCATTGAACTCTGTCTCTGCCCGCCGGTAGCCATAGGTGGAGGCGTTGGCGATATTGTCGGAAATGCTCGCCAGTCGGCTGGCATTTGCGCTAAGCCCTGAAACGCCCGCGTTGAGGGACGACGAAATGGTCATGGACACGCCTTTCTGCTGTCGCGGTTTCGAGATGTCCCGGCAACAGATACGCGCGGCAGCTTAATGGGCCGCTAACAGCTAAAATCCAAGCCATTACCCCCTCCTCAGCGGTCGCGCAGAAAGATCACCTCCAGCCGGGTGTTGCGCGGATCCATCGGGTTGTCATGCGCGGGATCGCGGTCGGCATGGGCGGTCACGCGAGCCACACGGTTGCGGTCCAGCCCCTCCCGCCAGAGCAGGTCGCGCATATGCCCGGCATGCTGCGCCGATTCATCCCAAGCCGGATTTTTTGCCAGAACAATGGGATAGGCCCGCACATGCCCCTCCACCGCCACCGGATTGCTGACCATGTCGGCCACCCGCGCCACCGCCGCAGCCAGCCGTTCCAGCAGCGGCGTCGGCCTGCCGCTGTCGTCGAACAGCCGCGACTCGGCGGTCTCGTACAGCTCGACCACCAGACCTTCGTCGGTCAGCCGGGTCACGATATGCCGCATCAGACCATCATCCAGCGCGCTTTCGCCGGTGCGGCCCAGCAGCTTCTGTTCAAGCTCGCGCAGCGCCTCTTCTTCGGCATCCTGCGCCTCGCCCTGCGTGAAGGTGCCGCGTGCGGAATCGCTTTCCGCCGGCCTCTCGCTGGTGGCGCCGGTGCCGACCTGCGGCAGCGTCATCTCGGAAAACGTGTTGTCCCCGCCCAGCATGCCAGTGCCGCCCCCGGAAATCCGGGCCACGGCAATCGTCGGATTGAAGTAATCCGCAAGTCCCTTGCGCTGTTTTTCCGTCGTCGCGTTCAGCAGCCACATCAACATGAAAAAGGCCATCATCGCCGTCACGAAGTCGGCATAGGCGACTTTCCAGGCCCCGCCATGGTGCCCCCCGCCGCCAACGACCTTTTTCCTTTTGATGATGACCGGCGCGACATTGCTGTCCGCACCCATCTCCACCACCCTTCCAAACTCACCCGGCGTCAGGAATAGCGCAACGGGTCTTACCGCCCGCTTAACAATTCAAAATGTGGGGGGATCCCTGTGGCGGAGCCGTGCCGAATATCCCACAGCGCGGCACCCTGCCCCGCCCGTGAATGGACAGACGGCGCATTTCGGACTAGCTCTGGTTCCAACACGGCACAGGGATCCGGGGGTGACATGGCGACGTGGCTGGGCAAGACAGCGGCACTGGCCGCAACGGCAGGTCTGACGGGCCTCGCCGCACCGGTATGGGCCGACACGCTGCCGGCATTCAACCTGTATGGCCTGCCGGGCCTGATCGACATGCCCACCGCCGAACCTGCCCCTGACGGCACGCTTGCCCTGACCTATGGCTATGTCGGCGGCGCGAACCGCGGCTCGCTCAGCTTCCAGCTGGCCCCGCGGCTGAGCGGCACCTTCCGCTACACCGGGATTCAGGATTTCGACCATCCGGCCTCGGTGGACGGGGTCTACTATGACCGCAGCTTCGACATCCGCTTCCAGATCTTCACCGAAACCGACTGGCGGCCTTCGGTCGTGATCGGGCTGCAGGATTTCATCGGCACCGGCATCTATAGCGGCGAATACCTCGTGGCGACCAAGACTCTGGCACCGGGGCTGGCGGTGACCGCCGGTCTGGGCTGGGGGCGGCTTGGCAGCTATGGCGCGATGACTTCGGTCGGCACGCGCTCCGACACCATTCTGGGCACTGGCGGCCAGCCCACCGCCGACCGCTGGTTCCGCGGCGATGTCGCGCCCTTTGGCGGGATCAGCTGGTCCCCCGACAAACGGCTGACGGTCAAGCTGGAATACTCCTCAGACGATTATGAGGAGGAACGGCGCAGCAGCGATTTCGACCATGGCATGCCGGTCAATCTGGGGCTGGATTACCGCTTCGACAACGGCACGCAGCTGTCGCTGTACTACGCCTATGGCTCCACCGTGGGCGCACAGCTGACCCTGCCGATCAACCCCAAGACGCTGGGGGTGCCCGGCGGCACCGAAAGCGCCGGTCTGCCGGTGAAGCCGCGCGCGCCCGGCAGCGCAGCCGATCTGGGCTGGACCAGCGACCTGCCCGGCACCAGCGACTCCGTGGAAGCCCAGCTTGCCCGCGCGCTGGAGCGCGAGAATCTGGAACTGCAGGGCTTCCGGCTGGAACCCACGCGCGCCACGCTGCGGGTCCGCAACGACACCTACGGCGCCCCGGCGCAGGCCATCGGGCGCACGGCGCGGGTGATGACCCGGCTCCTGCCCGCCTCGGTCGAGGAGTTTGTGATCATCCCGTCGGACCGCGGCATGGCGCTGTCGGCGGTGACGATGCGGCGCAGCGATCTGGAACGGCTGGAGCAGGACGCGGCGGTGGACATGCTGGCCCGCACCAGCTTTTCGGACGCGCAGCGCATCGCCCCCCCCGTCGACCTGCAAAGCCATCCGCGCTTTACCTGGTCGCTTGGCCCCTCGCTGTCCTACAGCACCTTCGACCCGGACGATCCGCTGCGGGTGGATATCGGCGCGTCGCTGCGCGGCAAGCTGGAGATCACGCCGAACATCGTGCTGCGCGGCGCGCTGACAAAGCGCGTTTTCGGCAATCTGGACGAGATCGACCGCGAGAGCGAATCCGCCCTGCCCCGCGTGCGCACCGATTACGGCGTCTTCGCGCGGGAGGGGGATCCCTCGCTGCGCACCCTGACGCTCAGCTTTTACGGACGGCCCGCGCCGCAGGTCTACAGCCGCCTGACGCTGGGCTATCTGGAAAGCATGTATGCCGGGGCCTCTGCCGAAGTGCTGTGGAAGCCGGTTTCCAGCCGCCTCGCGCTTGGGGCAGAGCTGAACTATGTCGAACGCCGCGATTTTGACCAGCAGTTCGGCCTGCAGGGCAACGAGACGACCGACCCCGTCAGTGGCATCACCCGGAGTTTCCCGAAGGTGAACGGCCATGTCTCGGCCTATTACGATTTTGGCGGCGGCTATAACGGGCAGCTGGATGTGGGCCGCTATCTGGCGGGCGATACCGGCGCCACGCTGACCTTCAGCCGGGAATTCGTGAACGGCTGGAAGATCGGCGCCTTCGCCACGCTGACCGACGTGTCGGCGGATGATTTTGGCGAGGGATCCTTTGACAAGGGCATCATGCTGACCATCCCGCTGGCCATCGGCACCGGAACCCCCTCGCGCGAGGGCACCGATGTCACGATCCGCTCGGTGCAGCGCGACGGCGGCGCGCGGCTGTCGGTGCCTGACCGGCTTTACGAACTGGTGCGGGAGGGGCATGAACCGGATGTCGCCGCGTCCTGGGGGAGGTTCTGGCGATGACCGGCACACGCTTGCGCCAAGGAATCGGGCTCTGCGCCCTGCTGACCGCTCTGGCCGCCTGCGGCAACGATCCGCAGCGTCCGCGAATTCTGGAAACCGCCTATCAGACGCTGTTCCAGCGCGGCGAAACGGCCCCGTCCGAAGTGACCGGCCAGCAGATCCTTGCCACGCTTCAGGCCACCGACCGGCCCGTGATCTACCTGTCCATCGAGGACCGCAAATCGCAGGCACTGGCGGTGGAAATCCAGCAGAACGGCGCCTATGACACCTTCGCCACCACTGAACGGCAGTCCTTCACCCTGCGGAACGGCTATATCGTGGCGACACGGGGTCTGGGCGGCGATCTGATGTCGGTGGAGGAGGACGCGGTTCTGGCGCTGATCCGCGCGCGGCAGACCGGCACCGCCACCTATGTCATGCGCTTTCTCACCGCCGAAGACGTGACCGAGGAACTGACCTATCGCTGCGGCGTCGAACCCGACCAGACCGTGCCGGTCAGCATGGGGCTGATCAATGCCACCGGCACCGAAATGGTGGTGGCCTGCACCGGAGAGGACGGACCACCCTTCGTCGATTACTTCGTGGTCAGCGCAGAGGGTGAAATTCTCGGCTCCAAGCAATGGCTTGGAACCACCACCGGATATGTCGCGATGCACCGCGTCCGGCTGTAATCGCGCGTCAGTTCAGAGGGATTCGCCGGATCACCGTGGCCGCGATCAGGCGCAGATCGTAACACAGGCTGCGCCGCCGGGCATAGATCAGGTCCAACCGCGCCTTGCGGGGCACGCAACGGCGGCAATAGACCGCTTCGGTCTGGTCGGCATTGCGGCAGGGCGCCAACAGACGCTCCTCTGTCCGGTGAAAGGCCAGCGTGGCCAGCCCGGTGACGCCGGGGCGCTGCCGCAGCACCTGCGCGTAAAGCTCCGGAAACATCTCCACATAGCGGCGCAGCGGCGGGCGCGGCCCGACAAAGCTGATATCGCCGCGCAGGATGTTCCAGAGCTGCGGCAGTTCGTCCAGACGGTAGCGGCGCAGGAAATGCCCCGTCCGGGTGATGCGATCCGCCTTGTCGCCCCCCGACACGCCGCGATCTGCGCCATCGGGGCGCATCGTGCGGAACTTCCACAGCAGGAAGCCGCGCTGCGGCGTGGTCATGCGTTCGGACAGATACAGCACCGGGCGCCCGTCGCGCAGCAGGATCAGCCCCGCGAGGCCCAGCAGCAGCGGCATCCCAACCAGCAGCAGCAGCAGCGCCAGCCCCAGATCCAGCAGCCGTTTCGACAGGGTCACGCGCAGGGCTCCGCGGCGCACATCGGCAGGATCCTGCCCAAGCTGGCGCCACACTGGCAAGCCTTGGTCACCCGGGCCGGTTCAGGGCCAAATTCCGTCCGTTTGCGTTGCAAAACTCCGACGCTCCGCCGCTTGTGCCGGTCCTATGCACTTCCCCGGGACCAAGAAACTGTCTATCACCGAACCTGACCGGCAAGAAAGCCCGCAAACGGGTAAACGACTGCTTCGGGAGGCCCCGTGTTGATGACGTCTCGTATCCTGATCGCGCTTCTGGCTGGCGCTACGGCGCTGTCGGCCTGCAGCCTGCCCCGGGGGGCGGCGCTGCAATCCGAAGTCCTGCGCGAAGCCGATGCCGAAATTCCCAGCTTTCAGGTCATGCCCGTCACCCGCGCCACCATGCCCCTGATCGCAAGCTGGCCGCGCACCGGCGAAGGCCATGATACCGCGTGGCCCCGCACCGCCACCGGGTCCAGCGAAAGCGTCATCCAGACCGGCGACAAGGTCGACATCACCATCTGGGACAGTCAGGAAAACTCGCTGATCACCACGCCCACGCAGAAATCCACGGCCATGCCCGGGGTCGAGGTGGCTGGCGACGGCACGGTCTTCGTGCCCTATGTCAACGAGGTGCAGATCCGCGGACTGACCCCTGCCGCCGCGCGGGCGCGCATTCAGGCCAAGCTTGAATCCATCGTGCCCTCGGCGCAGGTGCAGCTGAGCCTGACGCAGGGCCGCGGCAATTCGGTGGAACTGGTGGGCGGCGTGTCCAGCCCCGGCGCCTTTCCGATGCCGTCACGCAATTACAAGATTCTGGGCCTGATCGCGGATGGCGGCGGCATCAGCAGCAGCCTGCGCAACCCCCGCGTTCGGCTGATGCGCGGCGGCACGACCTATGAAATCTCTGCCGGAACGCTGCTGGAATCCAGCGATTACAACGCGCTGCTTTATCCCGGCGATACCATCATCGTCGAGGAAGACGACAAGAGCTTTACCGCGCTTGGCGCCTCGGGCACCGAAAGCCTGATCTACTTCCCCAAGGACCGGCTGACCGCGCTGGAAGCGATCTCGCTGATGGGGGGCCTGTCCGACCAGCGGGCGGATCCCAAGGGCGTGCTGGTGCTGCGCGAATATGACGTGCGGCATCTGCGGTCGGGTTCGGGGGCGCCCAACATGCAGCAGGTGGTGTTCACCTTTGATCTGACCTCGGCGGACGGGCTGTTTGCGGCGCGCAAGTTTGCGATCAATCCCGGCGATACCGTGCTTGCGACCGAAAGCCCGGTGACCCGGGCGCAGACCATCTTTGGTCTGATCGGCAATGCCTTCGGCGTCAGCCGTCAGGTCGCCACCATCTCCAACTGACCGACAGGGGCGCAGCAGACCTGCGCCCCCACCCTCGGCTCAGCTTTCCGGCGACAGCGAGGCCAGATAGGCAAAGACATCCGCGCCGCCATCCTTCAGCTTGAAGGTCATGGCAGAGCGTGCGCCCGCATCGCCGGTAAATTCCTTCAGAAAGGCCGTGGGATCCTGCACATAGGCCACGAAGGCGGCCTCGTCCCAGACCAGCCCCTGTTCCGCTGCAGCCTGCAGCGACGCCTTGTAGCGGAAATCCGGATCGGCTGCGGCAGGCTGATCGGCCACCCCGAACAGGTTGGGGCCGGTCCTGCCGCCGCGCTGGATCACCTCTCCGGCCGGGTCGGCGATCATGTGGCAGGCACGGCAGCGCGTCTCAAAGGTTTTCTGACCGGTGGCCACGTCGCCTTCGGCATGGGCGGCGGTGGCAAGGGTCAGGGTGGTCAGGGCTATAGCCAGTCTGGCGGTCATCTCGGGGTCTCCCAATGGCGTCTCCACCCCCCGTGTCTAGCCAAGCCAGACGGCAAGCGCGCTGCGACCTATTGCCAGCGCGCCGCTTGACCCCGCCTGCCGTCCGGGGGAAACAGCCCCCCGCATCACCCCAAGGAGGTCCGGTCATGGCCGAACTCATTCCCGCATGGGACAAGGGCAGCCTGCTGCCGCTGGACAAGATCGAGGTGCATCGCCGCGGCCTGCGCCATATGGCCGTGTCGGTGTTCGTCCAGCGCGGCGGCCAGACGCTGCTGCAGCGCCGTGCCTTGGGAAAATACCACACGCCGGGGCTTTGGGCGAATGCCTGCTGCACCCATCCGCACTGGCAGGAGCCCGCCGCCACCTGCGCCGCCCGCCGTCTGGGGCAGGAACTGGGCCTGCACGGGCTGAGCCTGACCCATCGCGGACAGGTCGAATACCGCGCCGAGGTGGGGCAGGGCATGACCGAACATGAGGTGGTCGACATCTTCACCGCCACCGCGCCCGAAGGGCAGGAGCCGCAGCCCGATCCCGCAGAAGTGATGGACACTGCATGGCTGCCGCTGGCGGATCTGCCCGCGCGGATCGCCGCCACGCCCGAAGAGTTTACGCCATGGCTGCGGATCTATCTGGCGCGTCACGCCGCGATGATCTTTGGCTAGGCGCTATTTCCGGCGGCGCAGATAGACGTAATAGGCGCCGCTGCCGCCGTGTTTGCCATGGGCTTCGGTGATCTGCAGCACGGCATGGCTCAGCGGCGGCAGGCGCAGCCATTGCGGCACCTGCGTTTTCAGAACCCCCCGGCGGCGCGGCATCGGATCATGCGGATCCTCCCGCGCGCCCTTGCCGGTGATGACAAGAACCAGCCGGAATCCCCGCATCTGCGTGCCCAGAATGAAGCTGGCCAGTTCGCCATGCGCCTGATCCAGCGTCATGCCGTGCAGGTCCAGCCGCGCCTCGGGATCAAGCTTGCCGCGCCGCATGCGGGTGAAGGCCTTGGCGTCCATCCGCACCGGATCCCCCGCCAGCCGGTCCTGCGTGCTGGCATAAAAATCATGGGTTTCGGTGCGTGGCGGCGCGCGGTCGCCCAGCCCGAAGGCAGGCAGAGGATCCGCCTGCGGCGGCTTCGACGCGGCGGGCCGGGGCTTGGCAGGCAGCGGCGGGGCAGGGGGATCCGCCACCGGTTTGCGCCCCGGCAACCGCTGCGCGCTGCGCGCGACAAGGTGCCAGAGCTCCAGCTCTTCGGGGCGGAGCCTGCGGCGGCTCACAGCACGTGATCCGGCAGCAGCGCATAGGCGCGCTGGATCGGCAGCAGCACCATCATGCGGCCCGGATCCTTCAGCTGGCCCGCGCGGCGACCGGCGGCATCGCCGGTGCCAAAGAAAATATCCGCCCGCTGCGCGCCCTTGATCGCCGATCCGGTATCCTGCGCGATCATCAGCCGGTGCAGGGGGATCTGCCCGCCCTTTTCGACCCAGACCGGCGCCCCCAGCGGCACATAGGCCGGATCCACCGCCACCGTCCGCAGCGTGGTGATGGAGCGGTTCATCGCCCCCAGCGGGCCGCGATGCGGCGGCACCTCGTTGACCTCACGGAAGAACACGTAAGACGGGTTGCTCAGCAGCAGCTCCTGCCCCTCGGACGGGTTGGCGCGGACCCAGTTCTTGATCACCTGCGCCGAAACCTGATGCGCCTGAAACGTGCCGCGCCGCACCAGTTCCTGCCCGATGGAGCGGTAGGGATGGCCATTGGCGCCGCCATAGCCCACGCGCAGCACCCGCCCGTCGGGCAGGCGGATCCGTCCGGAACCCTGCACCTGCAGGAAGAACAGCTCCACCGCGTCATCGACCCACGCGATTTCCAGACCGCGCCCCTGCATCACGTCGCTGGTCAGTATGTCGCGCCGGGTCAGCCAAGGCGACAGATCGCGCGCGTCCTGCGGCATCCGGTACAGCGGATAGCGAAAGCGGGCATCCGGGCGGAGGGATCCGTCCAATTCCGGTTCAAAATAGCCGGTGAACAGGGCATCCTGCCCGTCAGAAATCAGCACCGGGCGAAAAAAAAGCTCAAAGAACGCGCGGGCATCACCCGCGTCACGCGCCAGCCCGCAAAGGCTGCGCCAGTCGGGATCGTCAAGATCGCCGCAGGTGTCCAGAAACACCGACAGGGCGGAGGCATGGTCATCCTCCGCCCAGCCGTCAAGATCGCTGAACTCCATAATCCGGTAAGTGGGGTCGGTCTGCGCGGCGCTCATGGTCCCGGCCACCAGGAATCCGGTCAGCAGCGCTGCACGGATCCCCCCTGTCATGCGTCAGTCGCGACCAGCTGCCAGTTCGGATCGTCGCTGCCCATACGGCGCGCGTAGGTCCAGACATCCTTCTGGCGCTTCACCGAGGTGGGGCTGCCTTCGATCACCTCGCCATTGGCGTTTTTCACCACCGAGGTCAGCTCGCCCACATATTTGACCGTGATTTCGGCCAGACGTTCGTTTTCGTCGAAGGTCGCATCCACCAGCGACAGCTCGCGCACGCCGACAAATTCGGCCTCGATGGTCAGGCCCTGCTGGCGGCGCTGCTCCACCACCTCGGCGAAGCTGTCATAGACATCCTGCGACAGGAAGTCGCGGAGGCTTTCGACCTCGCCCCGCTCGAAGGCCATCAGGATCATCTCGTAGGCGCCGCGCGCGCCGGACAGGAAATCGCCCACATGAAAGGACGGCTCTGCCCGTTTCATCTGGCCAAGCGCCTCGGCGGCGGGGCTTTCGGCGGGAACATGGTCCACGATGTCGTGATCCGGGCCACCCTCGATCACCTCGAAGTCGCGCCGCGCGTCGTCCCGGGTCGCAGGGGCCGGAGCAGGCGGCTTTTCAAAGCCGTCCCGCGTGCCCAGCACACTGCGCAACCGCAGGATCAGGAAGATCGCGATCCCGGCAAGGACCAGCAGTTGCACTATAGACGATGTCATCGGCACCTCATTGACGGGGTCTTCATGGAAAATCTCATATCGCTTTCCTATGTAGGCACTGGGCGCGGGCAAGTCTACCGCCCCGGCCTGAAGGAAAGGGAGGCAAGCCATGTGGCTTTTTCTGGCGTTTCTCGCCGTGCCGCTGATCGAAATCGCGCTGTTCATCCAGGTGGGCGGGCTGATCGGGTTGTGGCCAACGCTGTTTGTCGTGGTGGTGACCGCGATCATGGGCACATGGCTTGTGCGCAGTCAGGGCCTGCGGGCGCTGGCAAATCTGCAGGGATCCTTTTCCCGGCTGGAGGATCCGACCCAGCCTCTGGCGCATGGCGCGATGATCCTGCTGTCCGGCGCGCTGCTGCTGACGCCCGGGTTTTTTACCGATGCCGTGGGCTTTGCGCTGCTGGTGCCGGGCGTCCGTCTGGCGGTGATGCGACAGATTGCCCGCCGGGTAAAAGTGCAGCGGTTCAGCATGGGCGGCGCCTCTGGCCCGCAGCCCAGACCCGGCCCGCGCGGCCCCCAGACGCCAAAATCCGCAGGCGAGGTGATCGAGGGTGATTTCACCGAAGTGCCGCCCTCCAAACGGCCAAATCACCCCGGATCCGGCTGGACGAAGCATTGAGAAGCCCCTGTGCTGCTGCTATGCCAATGATAACTTTCCGGAGAGGAGCCTGATCCATGGCCGAAAACGCTGAAAACGGCGCAGCCGAAGCAACCCAGCCCACCCCCGTCAAGATGAGCGTGCTGGCGCAGTTCGTGCGCGACATGAGCTTCGAAAACATCCTTGCGCAAAAGGGCGTGTCCGGCGACGTGCAGCCCGACGTGCAGGTTCAGGTGAACCTCGACGCGAAAAAGCGCAGCGGTGACAACCAGTATGAGGTGGTCATCAAGCTGAAGGTGGAATCGAAATCCAAGGCCACGCAGGACATGCTGTTCCTTCTGGAACTGGACTATGCCGGCGTGTTCAGCATCGAAGGCGTGCCCACCGAACAGATGCACCCCTTCCTGCTGATCGAATGCCCCCGGATGCTGTTCCCCTTCGTGCGCCGGATCATTTCCGACGTGACGCGGGACGGGGGCTTTCCGCCGCTCAACCTCGAAACCATCGATTTTGTCGCGCTTTACCGCAACGAGATCGCGCGCCGTCAGGCCGCCACGTCCTCGCAATCCGCAGACGGGCGCAAGATGGACGCCTGAGCCCGGATCAGGTCCGCGTCCAGAGCGCGGACTGACCCAGCTTTGCGACAAAGGCGGCGTGAGCCGCCTTTTCTTCTTCGGTCAGGCGCGGGGGCAGCGGCGTGGGCCTGCGGGTCGGACGCCAGTCGCCCTCCGCCTCCCCGGCGCTGCGGCCCGTGGAGACCGGCGCCAGCACCAGATCGGGCTGTTTGCCGCCGATCAGTTCCAGATAAACTTCCGCCAGAATTTCACTGTCCAGCAGCGCGCCGTGCAGCGTGCGCGAGGAATTGTCGATGCCGAAGCGGCGGCACAGCGCGTCCAGCGAGGCGGGCGAACCGGGAAATTTCTTCCGCGCGATGTCCAGCGTGTCCAGCGCGCAGCCAGCGGGCAGGGCGGGACGGTTGCACCAGCGCAGTTCGGCGTTGAGAAATTTCACGTCAAACGCCGCGTTATGGATCACCAGCTTGAAGTCGGTGCCGAGGAAGGCCAGAAAATCGTCGACGATGCGGGCAAAAACCGGCTTGTCGCGCAGGAAATCGTCGCCCAGCCCGTGAACCTGAAACGCCTCCTGCGGCATGCCCCGTTCGGGGTTGATATACTGGTGATAGGTGCGGCCCGTCGGCAGATGGTTGAACAGTTCGACAGCGCCGATTTCCACGATCCGGTCGCCCTGTTCGGGCTCAAACCCGGTGGTTTCGGTATCAAGAACGATCTCGCGCATTCATCTGCCTTTCGATGTCGGAAAGCACCTTCTGAACCTGTTCGCGGGCATGGTCCAGCGTATCGGTCACGATGACAAAATCGGCCCGCGCGCATTTGTCCTCGTTGGGCATCTGGCGGGCAAGGATCCGGTCCAGATCGGCGGTGCTCATCGTGCCGCGCGTCAGAACGCGCGCGCGCTGCACCTCGGGCGGGATGGTGACGCAGGCCACCGCATCCATCTCTGCCTCGGCGCCGGTTTCAAAGAGCAGCGGAATGTCGAAGACACCGATGGCGTCGGGATGGGCACGGGCAAAACTCTCCCGGTCAGCGCGAACGAGCGGATGCACCAGCGCCTCGATCCGGGGCAGGGCGGTGGGATCCGTCGCGATCACCTGCCGCAGCGCCTGCCGCGCGACGGATCCGTTCACAACCGCCTGTGGGAAAAGTTCGGCCATCGGGGCCACGGCGGCCCCCCCCGGCGCGTAAAGCCGGTGCACGGCGGCATCCGCATCCCAGACCGGGCAGCCCGCCTCGGCAAAAAAGGCCGCTGTCTGCGACTTTCCCATACCGATGGAGCCGGTCAGTCCCAGACGAAACCTCATTCCAGCACGACAGCCCGCAGCGCCTCGTCCACCTCGGGGCGCTGGCCGAACCAGCGTTCGAACCCGGGCACCGCCTGATGCAGCAGCATGCCCAGCCCGTCGACACAGGTGCAGCCCATCTCTGCCGCAACGCGCAGCAGCCGCGTCTGCAGCGGGGTATAGACCAGATCCGTCACCAGCGCCCGCCGCGACAGACCATCCAGCGGCACGCGCAGTTCGACCTTGCCAGTCATGCCGAGCGAGGTCGAATTGACCACCGTGGCCGCTCCTTCGACCGCGTTGCCCGCCTGCACCCAGTCCACCACCTTGATCCGGTTGCCAAAATCCTCGCGCAGCGTTTCCGCCCGCAGCCGCGTGCGGTTGGTCAGCCGGATTTCAGGCACCCCCACCTCCAGCAGCGAGGCGACGACGGCCCGCGCGGCACCACCCGCGCCAAACACCACCGCAGGGCCGGACTCGGGCTGCCAGTTGGGCGCGGACTGGCGCAGATTTTCAATAAAACCAAAGCCATCGGTGTTGTCGGCATGAATCTTGCCATCCCGGCGAAAGATCAGCGTGTTCGCCGCCCCGATCAGCGTCGCCCGGTCAGAGACCAGATCGGCAATCTCCATCACCCGTTCCTTGTGGGGAATGGTGATGTTGACGCCGACAAACCCGATCTGCGGCAAAAGCCGCAGCGTTTCTTCCAACCGGTCGGCGGGCACATCCATGGGAATGTAATGCCCCGGCAGCCCATATTTGCGCAGCCAGTGGCCATGCAGGCGCGGCGACCGCGAATGCGCCACCGGAGAGCCGATCACCCCGGCAAGCGGAATTTTGTCCATACTCATGCGGCTATGATCCCCCGGAGGTTGAAAAAGGCAAGCAACTCGAGCAGCGGCAGGCCCAGAATGGTGAAATGATCGCCCTCGATCCGGGAAAACAGCCGGACGCCCTCTTCCTCCAGCTTGTAGCCCCCCACCGCGTGACGCAGGCTGTCCCAGTTGCGGGCAAGATACTCGTCCAGATAGGCGTCAGAAAACTCGCGCATCAGCAGCCGCGCGACACCGACATGGCGCCAGACCGGTTCCCCGTCCTGATAGATCACCGCAGCAGACAGAAGTTGATGCCGTTGCCCGCGCAGCCGCAGAAGCTGCGCGCGCGCGTCCTCGGGGCTTTCCGGCTTGGCATAGATGACCCCGTCGCAGGTCAGGATTTGATCGCAGCCCAGCACGAAGGCCCCGGGCTGCCGGTCCGAGACGCGGCGCGCTTTGTATTCCGCCAGCGCATCGGCCATGTCGCGGGGCGAGGCGCCCTCGGCCTCCAGCGCGGCGCGGATCGACGACTCATCGACTCGGGGAATCGTCACGGTGAAGGGAACGCCCGCCGCCCGAAGCAGATCGGCCCGGATTTGCGAGCCGGAGGCTAGGATAAGGTGCGGATTCATGTGGATAACTCTGTTTGCAGCTCTGCGGCCATGTCAGGGGAATGTTCTGGGGAAAAACCGCTCAGGTTTCAAGCATGGGCATAAAACCCCTGTTTTTCTTCGATTCGGGCCGAGTCCTCCGGCTGTGGGCGGGGAAAACTTCTGCTTGTGGATAACATTTCCGGCCACAGGTTTTGTCAGAGTTATTCCATGACGGATCCGTCGGGCGCAAGCGACTGGAATCCGGATGGATTCCACAACCCGTCCCAGCCTATGCGCTGGTTTTCCACAGAGAGTCACACAAGATCCGAGAGCGTGGACAGGATCCGGCGAAACATTTGATCCACCGGATCCCTTCGCCCCATCTCACACATCTATCTAAACTTTCTTTCTTTTATTTTTCGTTAAACAGACTGGCCCGGGGGATCCCTCCGGCACGATTGACTCCCCGCCCGGCACCCGCTACGACATCCAGCGTCCGTCCGGACAAACTTTCCCGTATGACGATAGACACGACGGCCCGACATGGCCGGGAGGATTCCATGACCACCACGGAACGTCTCAACCTTGCTGATCTCAAGGCCAAGAGCCCGAAGGATCTTCTGGCCATGGCCGAAGAGCTGGAGATCGAAAACGCCTCGACCATGCGCAAGGGCGAGATGATGTTTCAGATCCTCCGCGAACGCGCGGATGAGGACTGGCAGATTTTCGGGGATGGCGTTCTCGAAGTGCTTCAGGACGGGTTCGGCTTCCTGCGCTCGCCCGAGGCGAACTATCTGCCTGGTCCCGACGACATCTATGTGTCGCCCGACATGATCCGCAAATATTCGCTGCGCACCGGCGACACCATCGAGGGAGAGATCCGTGCCCCCGATGGCGAAGAGCGGTATTTCGCGCTGATCGACGTGACCGCGATCAACTTCGAAGACCCAGAAAAAGCCCGGCACAAGATCGCCTTCGACAACCTGACGCCGCTTTACCCCGATGAGCGGCTGAAGATGGAGATCGAGGATCCCACCATTCGCGACAGATCCGCCCGGATCATCGATCTGGTGGCGCCGATCGGCAAGGGCCAGCGGTCGCTGATCGTGGCGCCGCCGCGCACCGGCAAGACCGTGCTGCTGCAGAACATCGCCAATTCCATCGAAAAGAACCACCCCGAGTGCTATCTGATCGTGCTGCTGATCGACGAGCGGCCCGAGGAAGTGACCGACATGCAGCGGTCCGTGAAGGGCGAGGTGGTGTCTTCGACCTTTGACGAGCCCGCCACGCGCCACGTTGCCGTGTCCGAGATGGTCATCGAAAAAGCCAAGCGGCTGGTGGAACACAAACGAGATGTTGTGATCCTTCTCGACTCGATCACCAGACTTGGTAGGGCGTTCAACACGGTTGTTCCGTCCTCCGGCAAGGTTCTGACCGGCGGTGTGGATGCCAACGCGCTGCAGCGTCCGAAGCGGTTCTTCGGCGCGGCCCGGAACATCGAAGAGGGCGGATCCCTCACCATCATCGCCACGGCGCTGATCGACACCGGCAGCCGCATGGACGAAGTGATCTTTGAAGAATTCAAGGGCACCGGCAACTCGGAAATCGTGCTGGACCGCAAGGTTGCAGACAAGCGCGTGTTCCCGGCCATCGACATTCTCAAGTCCGGCACGCGGAAAGAGGAACTGCTGGTGGACAAGATCGATCTGCAGAAAACCTTCGTCCTGCGGCGGATCCTGAACCCGATGGGCACGACGGATGCGGTGGAATTCCTGATCTCCAAGCTGAAACAGACCAAGACCAATTCCGAATTCTTCGAATCCATGAACAGCTGACAACACCGCGGAGGCGAAGATGGATACGATCTTCGCTCTCGCCACGGCGAACGGCAAAGCAGGGGTGGCGGTGGTCCGTGTGTCGGGCCCCGACGCCTTTTCTGCCGCGGAAGCCCTGGCGGGAGACATTCCAGCCCCCAGGCGCGCCGCGCTGCGCAAGCTGAGGGATCCCTCTGGCGCGGTGCTCGACGAGGCGCTGGTGCTGTGCTTTGCCTCGGGCGCCAGTTTCACCGGCGAGCCGGTGGTTGAGTTTCATCTGCATGGCAGCGTTGCGGTCCTGCGGTCGGTGCTGCGGGTTCTGGCGGATCTGCCGGGGTTCCGCATGGCGGATCCGGGCGAATTCACCCGGCGCGCGCTGGATCATGACCGGCTTGATCTGACGCAGGTCGAAGCTCTGGCAGATCTAATCGAGGCGGAAACCGAAAGTCAGCGCGTTCTGGCCATGACGGTGTTTTCCGGTGCCTTGGGCCGCATGGTCGAAGACTGGCGCGCTGAGCTGATCACGGCAGCCTCGCTGCTGGAAGTCACAATCGATTTTGCTGATGAAGAAGTACCTGTCGACGTTTCTGACGACGTGCGCGCGGGCTTGCTGCGGGTGCGGGCGGATCTGGACCGTCAGCTGTCCGGCATGTCCGCCGCGGAACGGATCCGTTCGGGGTTCGAGGTGGCCATCGTCGGTCGGCCCAATGTCGGAAAATCAAGCCTGCTGAATGCGCTGGCCGGACGCGACGCCGCGATTACTTCGGAACATGCGGGCACGACGCGCGATGTGATCGAGGTCCGCATGGAAATCGCGGGTCTGCCAGTGACGCTGCTGGATACCGCTGGCCTGCGCGAGGCGGAGGATCCGGTGGAACGTCTGGGCATCGCCCGGGCGCGCGACCGGGCGGACACGGCGGATCTGCGCGTTTTCCTGCTGGGCGAAGGTGACGAGCCAGAGCTTGAAGTGCGACCGGGGGATCTGGTCCGACAGTCCAAGGCGGATCTGTCGGGGGATCCGCAGGCTATTTCCAGCCTGACCGGGCAGGGCATCGAACAGCTTCTGACGGATCTGGGCTCGACCCTGTCCGAGCGCGTGCAGCGCAGCAGTCTTGCAACGCGGGAACGGCACAGGGTTGCGTTTCTGGAAGGGCGGGACTGTCTGGATGCGGCGCTGCGCTTGCTTGACCTTGGGCCCGAACGGTATGATGTCGCATCTGAAGAGGTTCGCGTTGCGATTCGACGGCTTGAGGCTCTGATTGGCCGTGTGGACGTCGAAAACCTGCTGGACCATATCTTTGCAAGCTTTTGCCTGGGCAAATGAGATAACCAAGGAGTGTTTCACGTGAAACAACTCGACTTCGACGTGATTGTTGTCGGTGGCGGCCATGCTGGCACCGAAGCTGCTGCCGCCGCGGCCCGGATGGGTGCGCGCACGGCGCTGGTTACGTTGAAACGCTCCGGAATTGGCGTCATGTCCTGCAACCCGGCCATTGGCGGCTTGGGAAAGGGCCATCTGGTGCGTGAGATTGACGCCATGGATGGCGTCATGGGCCGCGTTGCCGATGCCGCAGGCATCCAGTTCCGGCTGCTGAACCGTCGTAAAGGCCCTGCCGTGCAGGGGCCGCGGGCGCAGGCGGATCGCAAGCTGTATCATCAGGCCATGCTTGCAGAAATGACCACCACGCCGCAGCTTGAGGTGCTTGAAGGCGAGGTTGTTGATTTTGTGATGTCCGGCGATCGGATCGCGGGGGTCATGCTGCAGGATGGGGCGCAGGTGACCGCGCGTGCCGTGGTGCTGACCACGGGCACGTTCCTGCGCGGGGTCATTCATATTGGCGACGTGTCGCGGCCCGGGGGCCGGATGGGAGACACGCCGTCGGTCCGCCTTGCGCAGCGTCTGGATGATCTTGCGCTGCCGCTGGGTCGTCTGAAAACCGGCACTCCGCCCCGCTTGGATGGGCGCACAATCGACTGGGATGAGCTAGAATCGCAGCCGGGCGATGACGTGCCGACGATGTTTTCTTTCCTGTCCAAGGCCCCGGTCGCGCGTCAGGTGTCCTGCGGGATCACCCACACGAATACGCAAACCCATGACATCATTCGCGAAAATCTTGGGCGCTCTGCCATGTATGGCGGCCATATCGAAGGGATTGGCCCGCGATACTGTCCCTCAATCGAAGACAAGATTGTCCGTTTTGCCGACAAGACGTCGCATCAGGTCTTTCTGGAACCCGAAGGACTGGACGATTTTACCGTCTATCCAAACGGGATCTCAACCTCCCTGCCGGTCGACGTGCAGGAGGCTTATGTCCGCTCCATGCGCGGGCTGGAAAAGGCGGAAATCCTTCAGCCTGGTTACGCCATCGAATATGACTTTGTCGATCCGCGCGCGCTAGACCTGCGTCTTGCAGTAAAAAACACGCTAGGTTTGTTCCTTGCCGGACAGATCAACGGCACCACCGGCTACGAAGAGGCGGCAGCTCAGGGGCTTGTGGCTGGCCTGAATGCCGCGGCAGAGGCTCTGTCGCAGGATCCGGTGCAGTTCAGCCGATCTGACAGCTATATCGGCGTCATGGTGGATGACCTGACCTCGCGCGGCGTGACTGAACCCTATCGCATGTTCACGTCTCGCGCAGAATTCAGGCTCTCGCTGCGCGCGGACAACGCTGATCAGCGCCTGTCCCCGCTGGCAATTCAACTTGGCGCGATGTCAGAGCGGCGGCGCGCAGCGTTTACCGACAAGATGGAGCGTCTGCAGAAGGGGAAAGACCTTCTGGAATCTCTGACGCTTACGCCCCGGGAGCTGAACGAGCTCGGTCTGCAGATGAATGCGGATGGCGTGCGGCGGACGATTTTCCAATTGCTGTCTTACCCGGAAATTACTCTCGACGCCCTTGCGCCTAAATTCCCCGAGCTTGCGGAACTTGACGCGGACACAACCGATCAGCTGGGTAAAGACGCGATTTACGCAAATTACATCGAACGGCAGAAGCGGGATGTCGAGGCGCTGCGCCGGGATGAGACCTTGGCCATTCCTGCGGATTTTGACTTTCTTGCCATGGAAGGCCTTTCAACAGAGCTTAAGCAGAAACTGACACGCGCGCGGCCTTCGACGCTTGCGCAGGCAGGGAAGGTGGATGGGATGACGCCGTCAGCGCTTTCGCTGCTTCTGGTTCGGCTGCGCCGCGCTGAACGGCGCCAAAGCGCATGAGTTTGCCTGTCACCGGTCTGGAAGATGTTTCACGTGAAACATTGGCGCGGCTGGAAAGCTATGCGGCAACGCTGCTGAAGTGGAACCCACGCATCAATCTCGTGGCGCCTGCAACGCTTGATACGCTCTGGACCCGGCACATTCTAGACTCCGCGCAGATTTTTAAGCTGGCAGATGACGGTGTGAACCATTGGGCAGATCTGGGATCAGGCGGTGGCTTCCCGGGACTGGTCGTGGCCATCCTTGCTGCGGAAAAGGCGCCGCAGCTACGGGTGACGCTGGTGGAAAGCGATCAGCGCAAGGCGACATTCCTTCGCACGGTACTGCGAGAAACCGGGGTGACGGCGGACGTCCGGTCGGAGCGGATCGAAGCGCTGGAGCCGCTCAATGCCCAGGTCCTGAGCGCGCGGGCGCTTGCTCCGCTGCCAAAACTGCTGGAGTTCGCCTCGCGTCACCTTGCAGAAGACGGCATTGCGCTGTTTCAGAAGGGCGCAACCTGGCAAAAAGAAATCGCGGCGGCGCGGGAAATGTGGCAGTTTGACTTGACGACGCAGGGCAGCCTTACCGATGCCGATGCGGTCGTTCTGAAGATCGGAGCAGTGCACCATGTCTGATGCCGTCCGGCCCGGTGGGCCCAAGATTGTCGCGATTGCCAACCAGAAGGGTGGGGTGGGCAAAACCACCACAACCATCAACCTTGGCGCGGCGCTGGCGGAGCGCGGGTTGAAGGTTCTGGTGGTGGATCTTGACCCTCAGGGCAATTCCTCGACGGGATTGGGGGTGGAGCCTGAAGACCGCGATTACACCTCTTACGAGTTGCTGCTGGAACAGGCGCCGCTCAGCGACATGGTCCTTCAGACCGGGACCGAGGGGCTGTTCCTGATCCCGGCCACGGTTGATCTTAGCTCGGCGGATATCGAACTTGTTGCCAATGAACGGCGCAGCAGCCTGTTGCGGGCTGCCCTGCGGCAGCCCGATATGGCGCAGTTCAGTTACGATTTTGTGCTGATCGACTGTCCGCCGTCGCTGAACCTGCTGACTGTAAACGCCATGGTCGCCGCGCATTCGGTTCTGGTGCCGCTGCAGAGCGAGTTTTTTGCGCTGGAAGGTCTGTCACAGCTGATGCTGACGATCCGAGAGGTGCGCCAGTCCGCCAATCCTGATCTGCGGATCGAAGGTGTGGTGCTGACAATGTTTGATGCCCGCAACAACCTGTCGCGGCAGGTGGAAGATGACGCGCGCGCTAATCTGGGCGATCTGGTGTTCACAACCGTCATTCCGCGCAATGTCCGGGTCAGCGAGGCGCCGTCCTATTCGGTGCCGGTGCTGACCTATGACACCACGTCCAAGGGCGCCGCAGCCTATCGCGCCCTTGCTGAGGAACTCCTGAAAAAGAACGCCAAACTGGCGGCGTAAGGCAAGAAACGAGCATGACAGACCATGAGAACACCGAAAAGGGGGCAGAGATGGCGGAAAGACGCGAACCGCGCCGAGGGCTTGGCCGGGGCCTGTCCGCGTTGATGTCCGATGTCGAGGTGCGTCCTGCGGCGGATCCCTCCGCCTCTTCCCGCAATCCGGATCGGCTGATCCCCATCGAAAAGCTGTTCCCGAACAAGGATCAGCCCCGCCGGACCTTTACCCAGGATCAGCTGGACGAACTTGCGGAATCGATCCGTACCAAGGGCATCATCCAGCCGATCATCGTGCGTCCGCGCCCCAATGCGGAAGGCGAATACGAGATTGTCGCGGGCGAACGTCGCTGGCGCGCCGCGCAGATGGCGAAGCTGCACGAAGTGCCGGCGCTGATCCGCGATTTTGACGATATCGAGGTTCTTGAAGTCGCGATCATCGAAAACATCCAGCGTGCCGATCTGAACGCCATCGAAGAGGCGGCGGGCTACAAGCAGCTGATGTTCCGCTTTGGCCATACGCAGGAAAAGATCGCCGAAGCGCTTGGCAAAAGCCGCAGCCATATCGCCAACCTGCTGCGTCTGCTGAATCTTCCGGAAACGGTGCAGACCATGGTCGTCGAAGGGCAGCTGACGGCAGGTCACGCGCGGACCCTGATCACTTCTGAACAGCCTGAGGAACTGGCGAAGGAGATCGTGCGCCGCAAGCTGTCGGTGCGGCAGGCTGAGCAGATGGCGCGGCCCGGTGCGGCAAAAACCTCCCGTCGCGCTGCGTCTGATGCTGCGCCGCAGAAAGATGCCGACACCCGTGCGCTGGAGGGGGATCTGTCCGCCGCGCTGGGGATGAAGGTCAGCATCCAGAACCAGCCCGGCGGCGAAAGCGGCAAGCTGATGATCAGCTATGACAACTTCGATGATCTTGATCGTCTCTGCGGGATCCTGAGCGCCGCGCGTTAATCTGCCAGCAGCTTGGCGATCACAGCGTTCAGCACCAGTCTGCCCTGCAGGCTGGTGCCGATGCGGTCATCTTCGGTCCAGACCAGCGCCAGATCGCGCAGATCCGTCAGGCTGCGCGGCTCGGGAAAGCCGGGGGCAATCTCGGCGGCGCGGGACAGGGACAGGCCTTCGGTCAGGCGAAGCCCCATCATGACAAATTCCGTCAGGATTTCATCCGCAGCCAGTGGTGTGACATGCTGGTCGCCGGTGTCCGCCTCGGCGCGTTCGATCCATGCGCCGGGCATCTTCCACGCCTCTGTCGCGTGACGGATCCCTCCAAGCGTGACGCGACCATGGGCGCCCGGGCCCACACCCACGTAATCTCCGCCACGCCAGTAAACCAGATTATGCCGCGACTGTGCGCCGGTGGCGGCGTGGTTCGACACTTCATAGGCAGGAAAACCCGCAGCGGCGGTGATCTCCTGCGTGGCAAGGAACATGTCGGCGGCCAGATCCTCGTCCGGAAGCCGCTTCAGCTGGCCGCGCTGCGCGCGTTCCCAGAACACCGTGCCTTCTTCTATGGTCAGCTGATAGAGCGACAGGTGGTCGCCCGCCATCTCCAGCGCCTCGTGCAGTTCCTGCGTCCAGTCGGGCAGTGACTGGCCTTCGCGCGCATAGATCAGGTCAAAATTCACCCGGTCAAAGACCGATCGCGCCACGCCAAGCGCCGCACGGGCCTCGTCAACATCATGCAGGCGGCCCAGCTTGCGCAGATCGTCGGCGCGCAGCGACTGGATACCCATGGAAACGCGGTTCACGCCCGCTTCGCGAAAGCCTTCGAACTTGCGCGCCTCGACAGAGCGGGGATTGGCCTCCAGCGTGATTTCGATGTCATTGGCCCATGTCCAGTGCTCCCGCGCGGCGTCGAGCACGCTGCGCACGGTGTCCGGGGTCATGAGAGAGGGTGTGCCGCCGCCAAAATAGATGGAATTCAGCAGCCGCCCGTCGGTCATCTGACCATAGCGGCGGATCTCGGCGGCCAGAGCAGCCGCCCAACGGCTTTGATCCACGTGGCGCACCACATGGGAATTGAAGTCGCAATAGGGGCATTTGGCCTCGCAGAACGGCCAGTGCACGTATAGGCCAAAGCCCCCTTCGCGCCAGGTCTCAGGCAAAACAGCCCTGCACGAGCTTGGTGAACGCATCGGCGCGGTGGCTGATGCGGTTCTTGGCGAAACGCTCCATCTCGGCGAAGGTCACGTCATGGCCATCGGGCTGGAAGATCGGGTCATAGCCATGGCCCTGATCGCCGCGCATCGGCCAGACCACGCGGCCCTCCATCACGCCGGGGAACACTTCGTCGTGGCCATCGGGCCATGCCAGCACCAGCGTGCAGCAGAAACGCGCGGTCCACGGTTCCGCCGCGCCGCTGTCCAGCAGCGCCTGATGCGCCTTCTGCATCGCCATGACAAAATCCCGGCCGGATCCGGTCTCGGCCCAGTCGGCGGTATAGACGCCCGGCGCGCCATCCAGCGCGTCGATGGCGATACCGCTGTCATCGGACAGGGCGGGCAGGCCGGTCGCCTGCGCAGCGGCATGGGCCTTCAGCCGGGCATTTTCCACAAAGGTGGTGCCGGTTTCTTCGGGCTCGGGCAGGTTCATCTGCTTGGCGCCCACCACCTCGATCCCGTAGGGCTGGAGGAGATCGGTGATCTCCTCCAGTTTGCCCGCGTTATGGGTGGCGACCAGCAGCGTGGATCCGGTGAATTTCCGAGTCATGCCACCGCCGCTTTCTGGGCTGCGACCAGCTGCGCCACACCGGCTTCGGCCAGATCCATCAGCTGGTCCATCTGCTTGCGGTCGAAGGTGGCGCCTTCGGCAGACATCTGCACCTCGATCAGGCGGCCATCGCCGCGCAGGATGAAATTGCCATCCACGCCCGCTTCGCTGTCTTCGGCATAGTCCAGATCCAGCACCGCCTGCCCGGCATAAAGCCCGCAGCTGACGGCGGCGACCGGCGTGATCAGCGGATCCGTCACGATGGCGCCGGTTTTCATCAGCTTGTTCACGGCCAGCCGCAGCGCGACCCAGCCGCCGGTGATCGAGGCGCAGCGGGTGCCGCCATCGGCCTGCAGCACGTCACAGTCCACGGTGATCTGGCGTTCGCCAAGCGCCACGCGGTCGACACCGGCGCGCAGGGACCGCCCGATCAGGCGCTGGATTTCGACGGTGCGTCCGCCCTGCTTGCCGGTGGTGGCCTCGCGCCGCATCCGCGACCCGGTGGAGCGCGGCAGCATGCCGTATTCCGCCGTCACCCAGCCAAGGCCGGATCCCTTGATGAACGGCGGCACCCGGTCCTCCAGAGAGGCGGTGCACAGCACATGGGTGTCGCCGATCTTGATCAGGCAGGAGCCTTCGGCGTGTTTCGTCACGTTCGTTTCAATTGAAACGGCGCGCATTTCGCTTAAATCTCGTCCAGAAGGTCGCATGGGTGCCTCTTTTCTCGGTCGCATCCGGGATAGTCGGGCCGTGCCTGTCCCGCAACCCCGATTGACGGGGAGGGGACAGCACCTTTAATGGCTCGGGCACCGCGGAGGGATTGGATGAAACAGGGGACTGGTCTTCTGGACGAAATGAACCACCGCTCGCGAGAGGTGTTCCGCAGGGTGGTCGAATCCTATCTGGAGTCGGGCGAACCGGTCGGCTCGCGCACGCTGACCCGCAGCCTGTCGGAAAAAGTGTCCGCCGCCACCATCCGCAACGTCATGCAGGATCTGGAATATCTGGGGCTGCTGGACAGTCCGCATATCTCTGCAGGGCGGGTGCCGACGCAGCTTGGCCTGCGGATGTTCGTGGATGGCCTGCTGGAGGTCCGCGATCTGGACAATTCCGACCGCGAGGCGCTGGACGCCACCATGGGCCCCGGTTCCAACGATGTGGGTGGGGTGCTGGACCGGGTGGGGGCGGCGCTGTCGGGGGTGACGCAGGGCGCCTCGCTGGTGCTGACGCCCAAACACGAGGCGCCGGTGCGCCATATCGAATTTGTCAGCCTTGGGCATGACCGGGCGCTGGTGGTGCTGGTCTTTGCCGATGGCCATGTGGAAAACCGCCTGTTCCACCCGCCGCCGGGGCAGACCCCCAGTTCCATGCGCGAGGCCGCGAATTTCCTCAACGCGCTGATCGAGGGCAAGACCCTGTCCGATCTGCGCGGAGAGATCGCGCGCCAGATCGCCACAAGGCGGCGCGAGATCGACGCGCTGGCCGCCGATCTGATCGAAACCGGCATGGCCGTGTGGGAGCAGGATGCCGACACCTCCGCCCGGCTGATCGTGCGCGGCGCCGCGAATCTTCTGGGTCAGGATGGCGAGGCGGCGGAGCTGGACCGGATCCGGTCGCTGTTTGACGATCTGGAGCGTAAGCGGGACATCGCCGAGTTCCTCGAACTGGCGGAAACCGGCGACGGTGTGCGCATTTTTATCGGGTCAGAGAACAAACTTTTCTCACTTTCGGGTTCCTCTCTGGTGGTCTCTCCATATATGAACGCGGATCGTAAGATCATCGGCGCGGTCGGGGTCATCGGCCCCACGCGCCTCAACTACGGCCGGATCGTGCCCATTGTGGACTATACGGCGCAGCTGGTCGGCAGGCTGATTGCCGAGCGGAGCTAGAGGTAAGTTATGGCAGACGCGAAGAAAGACGATTTTCTGGACGATATCGAGGCGGCCGAGGCGGAAGCCTACGCGCAGGACGCCGACGAGATCGACCCGGTGGAGGCGGAACTGGACGCGCTGCGTGCCGAACGGGACGAGATGAAGGACCGTTTCATGCGCGCGCTTGCCGATGCCGAAAACGCTCGCAAACGGGCGGACAAGGACCGGCGCGAGGCGCAGCAATATGGCGGCTCCAAGCTGGCCCGTGACCTGCTGCCGGTTTACGACAACATGCAGCGCGCGCTGGCCGCCGCCCGCGAGGCGGACGCCGCCGAGGCGCTGATCGAGGGGGTGGAACTGACCCTGCGGGAGTTGTCCAACGTGTTCACCCGTCACGGCATGACCCCGATCACGCCGCAGGTGGGCGACCGTTTCGACCCCAAGCAGCACGAAGCCATGTTCGAGGCGCCGCTGCCCGGCACCAAGGCGGGCGACATCATTCAGGTGTCTGCCGAAGGGTTCATGCTGCATGACCGCCTGCTGCGCCCCGCGCAGGTTGGCGTCAGCTCCATGCCTGCGTCCTGATCCGCACCGCCTGATTGTGACAGACCAGACCCCCGGCCCGCGTGCCGGGGGTTTTCTTTTGCGCCCGGAGGCGGATCCTAGTCCGGGATGATGGCCCGCAGGTCGGACCGCAGCGTGCAGCGCAGCCCGTCCGCGTGATACTGCACCTGCGGTTCGCCGCCCAGATCCCCGGCCAGCGCCACAAGCAGGCGCGTGCCGAAACCGCTGCGTTCCGGCGCATGAACCAGCGGGCCGTCATGTTCCTGCCAGTCCAGCGTCAGGGCGGATCCGTCCAGCTGCCAGCGCACCTCCACCCGGCCATGGTCATTGGACAGGGCGCCGTATTTGATCGCGTTCGTGGTCAGTTCGTGCAGCATCATCGTAAAGGCGATGGCGGCCTTGGGGTTCAGCGTGACAGCGGGCCCCTCGCTCGACAGGCGGTTGGCAAAGGCGCCCTGAATCTCGGCGGCGCTGGCCACGATGGCCCCCAGCGGCGCATCCAGCCCGTCGGACCGGGTCAGCAGGTCGTTGGTCCGGGCCAGCGCGCCGATCTGGTCGTTGATGAGCCGCTTTGCGTCCTGCATGGTGGCGGCGCGGCGCATTGCCTGATTCACGATGGACTGCACGATGGTCATCGTGTTCTTCATCCGGTGTCGCAGCTCGTTGGTCAGGACCGCGCTGCGCGCCTCCGCCTCGATCTGGGGCGTGGTTTCCACCACCGTCAGATAAATCCCCGCCACCTCTCCGCTGTCGCTCCAGATCGGGCTGTGGCTGTGGGTGAAATAGGCGTCGCGGGCGATGCCGTCGCGATCCGGCGTATAGCGCGCGTTTTCCGTGTAATAGCTTTCGCCCGCCAGCACCTTGCGGAAGAACGGGTCAAGCTGGTCCCACATTTCCGACCACCAGTCCTTGGCGGGCTGGCCAAGATGGCCGGGATGCTTGTTTCCCAGCCGCACCGCGTAGGCATCGTTGTAAAAGGTGAAAAGCTCGGGCCCCCAATGCACCATCGTGGCGAATTTGGCGGTCAGGCAAATGCGCACGGCGGTCTTCAGCTCGACCGGCCACGCGGCGGGGTCGCCCAAGGGATGACTGCGCCAGTCCAGCGCGTCAAGGATGGCGCTGCACTCTCCGCCCGTGGCGGGAAAGGGTCTTGCGGGGGGAAGAACAGTCTCCATGCGACAGGACTAGAACGCCTGTGAACGGCGTGCAACAGGCGGCACTGCCGCCCGCCGCAACGGCAGGTGAAACCCGCCGGGACGTGGCGGAAGGCGCCGCTGCAACGCTCAGGATTTTTGCGGCAGCAGCGCCTTCAGGTCATAAAGCGCCTGCAGCGCCTCGCGCGGGCTCATCTCGTCGGGCAGCAGCCCGGCAAGGCGGCTTTCCACCTCTGACGGGGCGGCAGGGGCCTGAGGGGCGGGGGCGGCCCGCGCCACGGCGGAAAACAGCGGCAGATCGTCGATCAGCGCCTTGGGCGAGATGCGGTCGCGGTCGCCCTTTTCCAGCGCGTCCAGCACGCTGCGGGCGCGGGTGATCACCGGCTTCGGCAGACCGGCCAGCTGCGCCACCTGCACGCCATAGGACCGGTCGGCGGCGCCGGGGCGCAGTTCATGCAGGAAGATCACCTCGCCCTCCCATTCCTTGACGGCGACGGTGGCGTTTTCCACGCCCTCCAGCTTGCCCGCCAGCACGGTCAGTTCGCGGTAATGCGTGGCGAATAGCCCGCGCACCTTGTTCACCCCGTGCAGATGCTCCAGCGTGGCCCATGCGATCGACAGCCCGTCCCATGTGGCGGTGCCGCGCCCGATTTCGTCAAGGATGACCAGCGCGCGGTCATCGGCCTGATTGAGAATGGCGGCGGTTTCCACCATCTCCACCATGAAGGTGGAGCGCCCGCGTGCCAGATCGTCAGAGGCGCCGACGCGGCTGAAAATCTGGCTGACCAGACCCAGATGCGCCGATTTCGCCGGCACCCAGGATCCCATCTGCGCCAAGAGGGCAATCAGCGCGTTCTGCCGCAGGAAGGTGGATTTGCCCGCCATGTTCGGCCCGGTCAGCAGGCAGAGCGCTGCGCCATCCGGGGCCGCGTTCAGTGCGCAGTCATTGGCGATGAAAGGCGCGCCGCCCTGCTTGGCCAGCGCGCGTTCCACCACCGGGTGACGGCCCGCCCGGATGTCAAAGGCGCGGCTGTCATCGACGCGGGGGCGGCACCAGCCCTCGGCCCGGGCCAGATCGGCAAGCCCAAGGCACAGGTCGAATTCCGCCAGCGCCTGCCCGGTTTCCGAAATCTGCGGTGCCTGTTCCAGCACGGCGGCTTTCAGCCCGTCATAAAGCCGCTTTTCGATCTGCAGCGCCTCGTTGCCCGCGTTCAGGATGCGGGTTTCCAGATCGGACAGTTCCACCGTGGTAAAGCGCACCTGATTGGCGGTGGTCTGGCGGTGGATGAACAGATCCGACAGCGGCTGCGACAACATCTTTTCCGCGTGGGTCGCAGTGGTTTCGATGAAATAGCCCAGCACGTTGTTGTGCTTGATCTTCAGCGAGGACACGCCCGCATGGTCGGCATAGCGCGCCTGCAGGGCTGCCACCACGCCCCGGCCTTCGTCCCGCAGCAGCCGCGCCTCGTCCAGCGCGCTGTCATGACCCGGCGCGATGAAGCCGCCATCACGCACCAGCAGCGGCGGTTCGGCGACCAGCGCCGCATCCAGCAGCTCGATCAGCGCGTCATGCCCGGTCAGCGCCTGCCGCGCCTCGTCCAGCAGCGGGGGCAGGGCGGATCCGTCCAGCATCGCCGCAATGTCTTCGCCCTGGATCAGCGCGTTGCGCAGGGCGGCCAGATCGCGCGGGCCACCCCGGTCCAGCCCCAGCCGCGACAGGGCACGGTCCAGATCGGGCACCTTGCGCAGGCTCTGGCGCAGGGCCGCGGCCTGCGGCGTCTCCATCGCCCAGTCCACCGCCTGCAGCCGCGCCTCGATCACCGCCAGACTGCGCGACGGCGAGGACAGCCGCCGTTCCAGCAGCCGCGCGCCGCCGGTGGTCACCGTGCGGTCGATCACCGACAGCAGCGATCCGGCCCGCCCGCCATTCAGCGAATGGGTCAGTTCCAGATTGCGCCGGGTCGAGGCGTCGATCTGCAGCAGGTTCGACACCGCGTCACGCTGCGGCGCGCGCAGAAGCGGCAGGCGGCCTTTCTGCGTGATGTCGAGGTAATCGACCACGGCGCCCATGGCCGACAGTTCCTCGCGGCCAAAGCTGCCGAAGCCCGCCAGCGTCTGCACGCCAAAGAGGCGGCGCAGCCGGTCCTCGGCCCCGGCGGAATCGAACGAGGCGGCGCCGAGCAGGGTGGGCACGATGCCCAGATCCGACAGCACGGCGCGCAGATCCTCCTCCACCGCGTCGGTGGTCAGCAGTTCCGACGGCGCAAGCCGCGCCAGTTCCGCGCCGATCCGCGCCCGGCCAAGCGGCATCACGTGAAACGCGCCGGTGGAAATATCGGCCCAGCTCAGCGCCCAGTCGTCGCGCACCCGGCCAAGCGCGGCAAGGTAGTTGTGGCGCCGCGCCTCCAGCAGCGATTCCTCGGTCAGGGTGCCGGGGGTGACCAGCCGCACCACCTCGCGCCGGACCACGGATTTGGCGCCGCGCTTCTTGGCCTCGGCGGGGCTTTCCATCTGTTCGCAGACCGCCACGCGAAACCCCTTGCGGATCAGCGTCAGCAGATAGCCTTCGGCGGCATGGATCGGCACGCCGCACATGGGGATGTCATCACCCGCATGTTTGCCGCGCTTGGTCAGGGCGATGTCCAGCGCCTCGGCGGCGGCGGCGGCATCGTCAAAGAACATCTCGTAGAAATCGCCCATGCGGTAGAACAGCAGCGCGTCGGGATACTGCGCCTTGATCTCCAGATACTGCGCCATCATCGGTGTGGCTGCGGTCATGTCGCCCCCCTGTCCTGTGCGGGGCAGGCATAGCAAAGCCGCGCGCCCGGGTGAAAGGCCCAAATCGGGCCGGTTGAGCGCCGCGTGCCGCTGCGGTAAGAGCAACGACGCTCGTATCGGAGGAGGGGCCGCGCATGACGAAACCGAAATTCACCCGTGAAGAGGCGCTGGCCTTCCATCTGGAGCCGGTGCCGGGCAAGTGGGAAGTGCAGGCGACGGTCCCGATGACCACGCAGCGCGATCTGTCGCTGGCCTATTCCCCCGGCGTGGCGGTGCCCTGTCTGGAAATCGCCGCAAATCCGGAACTCGCCTATGATTACACCAACAAGGGCAACCTTGTCGCGGTGATCTCCAACGGCACGGCGGTGCTGGGTCTGGGCAATCTGGGCGCGCTGGGGTCGAAGCCGGTGATGGAAGGCAAGTCGGTGCTGTTCAAGCGCTTTGCCGACGTGAATTCCATCGACATCGAACTGGATACCGAAGACCCGGATGAATTCTGCCGTGCGGTGCGGCTGATGGGGCCGACCTTTGGCGGCATCAACCTTGAAGACATCAAGGCGCCCGAATGTTTCATCATCGAACAGCGCCTCAAGGAAGAGATGGACATCCCCGTCTTCCATGACGACCAGCATGGCACGGCGGTGATCTGCGCGGCGGGTCTGATCAACGCGCTGCATCTGAGCGGCAAAAAGATCGAAGATGTGCGCATCGTGCTGAACGGCGCGGGCGCGGCGGGCATCGCCTGTCTGGAACTGCTGAAATCCATGGGCGCGCGGCATGAGAACTGCATCATGTGCGACACCAAGGGCGTGATCTGGCAGGGCCGAACCGAGGGCATGAACCAGTGGAAATCCGCCCATGCGGTCGCCACCGAACTGCGCACGCTGGAAGAGGCGATGGTGGGTGCGGATGTGTTCCTTGGCGTGTCGGCCAAGGGCGCGGTGACGCAGGACATGGTGGCGAGCATGGCCGACAATCCGGTCATCTTCGCCATGGCCAATCCCGATCCCGAAATCACCCCGGAAGAGGCGCATGAGGTGCGGGTGGATGCCATCGTCGCCACCGGGCGCAGCGACTATCCCAATCAGGTGAACAACGTTCTGGGCTTTCCCTACCTGTTCCGCGGCGCGCTGGACGTGCATGCGCGGGCCATCAATGACGAGATGAAGATCGCCTGCGCCCGCGCGCTGGCGGAACTGGCGCGCGAGGATGTGCCGGACGAGGTGGCGCTGGCCTATGGCCGGGCGCTGACCTTCGGGCGGGATTACATCATTCCCACGCCGTTTGACCCCCGGCTGATCTACCGGATCCCTCCGGCGGTGGCCCGGGCCTGCATGGATACCGGCGCGGCGCGGCGGCCCATCATCGACATGGAGGCCTATGAGGCCGGGCTGAAAGGGCGGATGGATCCCACCGCCTCGATCCTGCGGTCGATCCATGCGCGGGCGCGGCAGGCGCAGGCGCGGATGATCTTTGCCGAAGGTGACGACCCGCGCGTGCTGCGCGCCGCCGTCAGCTATCAGCGCAACGGGCTGGGCAAGGCGCTGGTGGTCGGGCGCGAGGCCGATGTGCGCGCCAAGCTGGAAGCCACCGGGCTTGGCGATGCCGTGCGCGAGCTGGAGGTGGTGAACGCCGCCAACACCCGCCATCTGGAGACCTACAAGGCGCTGCTGTACCAGCGCCTGCAGCGCAAGGGGTATGACCGGCAGGACGTGCACCGGCTGGCGGCGCGCGACCGGCATGTGTTCGGGGCGCTGATGCTGGCGCATGGCCATGGCGACGGGCTGGTGACCGGGGCCACGCGCAAATCGGCGCATGTGCTGGAGCTGATCAACCATGTCTTTGATGCCGATGCCGAACATGGCGCGGTGGGGGTGACGGCGCTGCTGCACAAGGGCCGGATCGTGCTGATTTCCGACACGCTGGTGCATGAATGGCCGGAATCCGAGGATCTGGCCAATATCGCCTGCCGCGCCGCTGATGTGGCGCGCCATCTGGGACTGGAGCCGCGGGTGGCCTTCGTGTCCTTCTCGACCTTCGGCTATCCGGTCTCCGAGCGGGCGCAGAAGATGCATCTGGCGCCGAAGGTGCTGGACGCGCGCGGGGTGGATTTCGAATATGAGGGCGAGATGGCGGTGGATGTGGCGCTGAACCGGCGCGCGCAGGACAGCTATCCCTTCCAGCGGCTGACGGGGCCCGCCAATATCCTTGTGGTGCCGGCGCGGCATTCGGCCTCGATCTCGGTCAAGCTGATGCAGGAAATGGGTGGCGCCACGGTGATCGGGCCGATCCTGACCGGGGTCGACAGTTCGATCCAGATCTGCTCGACCAACATGACGGCGAATGACATTCTGAACATGGCGGTGCTGGCGGCCTGCAAGATCGGCTGACGGCGCCTTTGGCTGCCGCCGGAGCCTCCGGCGGGAGTTTTTCTGGCAAGATGAAGGGGCAGGGAATGGCCATCTACAATCTGGGGTCGATCAACGCCGACCTGACCTACCGCGTGCCGCATCTGCCCGCGCCGGGGGAAACGCTGGGCGCGCGGTCGATGACGCGGGGGCTTGGCGGCAAGGGCGCCAACATGTCGGTGGCGGCGGCGCGTGCAGGCGCCCGGGTGGTGCATCTGGGCGCCGTGGGCCGCGATGGCGGCTGGATGATCGACCGGATGCTGGAATATGGCGTCGACACCCGCCGCATTGCCGTGCTGGACGATCCGTCGGGCCATGCGGTCATCGCGGTGGAGGATGCGGGCGAAAACCTGATCCTGCTGTTCGCCGGGGCCAACCGCTGCATCGCCCCGGAGAGCATCGCCGAGGCGCTGGAAGGCGCGGGGCCGGAGGATCTGTTCGTGTGCCAGAACGAGACCAACGCGCAGCGCGACGGGGCAGAGCTGGCCTCCGCCCGCGGGCTGCGGGTGGCCTATGCTGCGGCGCCCTTTGATGCCGAAGCGGTGACGGCGGTGCTGCCGCTGCTGGATCTGCTGGTGCTGAACGAGGTGGAGGCGCAGCAGTTGCAGGCCGCCACCGGGCGGACGCCGGAAACCCTGCCGGTGCGCGACGTGGTGGTGACGCTGGGGGCCAAGGGCTGCCGCTGGATCAACACCGACACCGGCACGACGCGGGATTTTGCCGCGCTGAAGGTGACGCCGGTGGACACGACCGGGGCGGGCGACACCTTCACCGGCTATCTGCTGGCGGGGCTCGACCGGGGGCTGCCGATGCCCACGGCGCTGGAGATGGCGCAGCGGGCGGCGGCGCTGATGGTGACGCGCTATGGCACCGCCGATGTGATCCCCGACCTGAAAGAGGTCACCGAACACCGTTTCTGAGCGGCAAAACCGCGTCAAGGCGCGGAAAAGCCTGAGTTTTACCCGGCCCGCGGTTCCCCCTGCGGGCCGGATTTTTTATGGCCGTGAAGAATTTGTCGTACATTTTCGAAAAATTTTCGTCACCGGTGAAACTCTGTTTCTCGCGCCTGCGTGTCTACGGATGTCACGTGAGACGCTGCCGGGACTGTTTGTCGGTGTGTTGGTTTGCTGGTGTGCGGGTGTGTTTGAGGTGTGTTTGCGATGTGTCGGGTTGGCGCGGTGAAGGCCGGACCCGGGTGGTTGGTAAAGGATCGGGCACGCTTGGGTGACATGGTGAAGGTCACGACCTTCCTGCGAAGAAAGCCGCTCCTGTCTGGTGTCAGTGCTGTGTGTAAGGGGTAGTTGGGGTGGTGCCCGGACCGTCGTGTATGAGTGAGAGTTTGGTTATGTCTGACGGTCCGGTTCGCGGGGACGGTGATGGTAAGAATTCAGGTCTCGCCGTTTGGTGACCGAGGTAGAGGCTTATCAGCGTAACCCCACAAGGTAAGTCTCTGAGCCGCCCCCATGCCGTGAATGGGGGCGGCTCGTTTTTTGTTGGTATTTCAAGATGACGGCGGACCGGATCCGCCAAGGAGGGCCGGGTGGCGCAGCAGATGCGCCGCCCGGCCTTAGATGTCAGCCTTTCAACCGGCGGTTGCGCGCGGCCAGCAGTTTCAGCCGCAGCGCGTTCAGCTGGATGAAGCCCTTGGCGTCCTGCTGGTCATAGGCGCCCGCGTCATCCTCGAAGGTGACATGCGCCTCGGAATAAAGCGACTGGTCCGACCAGCGCGCCACGGTGCGGGCGGATCCCTTGTAAAGCTGCACGCGCACGGTGCCGCTGACATGCTCCTGGCTCTTGTCGATCAGCGCCTGCAGCATCTCGCGTTCGGGGCTGAACCAGAAGCCGTTATAGATCAGTTCCGCATAGCGCGGCATGATCGAATCCTTCAGGTGGCCCGCGCCGCTGTCCAGCGTGATCTGTTCGATGCCACGATGCGCCTCCAGCAGGATGGTGCCGCCCGGGGTTTCATAGATGCCGCGCGATTTCATGCCGACGAAGCGGTTTTCCACCAGATCGAGCCGCCCGACGCCATGCTTGCCGCCCAGCTCGTTGAGCCGGGTCAGGATGGTGGCGGGCGACAGCGCCTCGCCATTGATCGCGACCGCGTCGCCCTTTTCGAAGGTGATCTCCACCAGCTCGGGCGTGTCGGGCGCGGTCAGCGGATCGACGGTGCGCTGGTAGACGTAATCGGGGGCTTCTTCCGCCGGATCCTCCAGCACGCGGCCCTCCGAAGACGTGTGCAGCAGGTTCGCATCCACCGAGAACGGCGCCTCGCCGCGCTTGTTCTTGGCGATCGGAATCTGGTTCTGCTCGGCAAAGTCGATGAGCTTGGTGCGCGAGGTCAGATCCCACAGCCGCCACGGCGCGATCACCTTGATGTCGGGGTTCAGCGCATAGGCGGCCAGTTCGAACCGCACCTGATCATTGCCCTTGCCGGTGGCACCATGGGCGACGGCATCGGCGCCGCAGGCGGCGGCGATTTCCACCAGCCGCTTGGAAATCAGCGGGCGCGCGATGGAGGTGCCCAGCAGATACAGCCCCTCATAAAGCGCGTTGGCGCGGAACATCGGGAAGACGAAATCGCGCACGAATTCCTCGCGCAGATCCTCGATATGGATCTCCGTGGCGCCCATCATTTCCGCCTTGGCGCGGGCGGGCTCCAGTTCCTCGCCCTGGCCAAGATCGGCGGTAAAGGTGACAACCTCGCAACCGTATTCGGTCTGCAGCCATTTCAGGATGATCGAGGTGTCGAGGCCACCGGAATAGGCCAAAACGACTTTCTTGGGCGCGGACATGGGCATTTCCTCTGGGTTGGACTGGGCACGCGGCTTACTGCCTTTTGGCGCAGGGGGCAAGGATCGCCCGTTGACCTGCGGATGTCATGTGCTAGCCCTCGATCCAGCAGACAGGAAAGGGCGAACATGACGGGGTGGCGCATTTTCGTCCATTCGGTGCGGATGGTGGTGGACAATCTTGGCACGGCGCTGCGCCTGTCACTGGTGCTGTATCTGGTGCAGGTGGCGGCGCAGGTGCAAGCCTATATTGGGCCGGTCGATCCGGCCCAGCTTCCCGACGACATGGGACCGGGGCTGACGCAACTGGTTCTGACGCTGCTGGCGGCGGTGGCCAGCCTGTGGATCGCGGTGGGCTGGCACCGTTTCGTGCTGACCGGAGAGCCGCCCGCGGGCCTGCTGCCGCGCTGGCACGGGTCGGCGATCCTGTCCTATCTCTGGCGGTCCATCAAGATCGGCCTGCTGATCGTGCTGGCGCTGATGGTGGCGGGGCTGGTGGTGACGCTGGTCGCGCTGGCGCTGGGGCCGCAGGTGGCGGCGGTGTTCGGCTTCGGGCTGGTGGGGCTGGGCAGTTTCCTGTTCTTCCGCATGGGGCTGGTGCTGCCCGCCGCGGCGCTGGGGCTGCCGCTGTCGGTGCGCGAGGCGTGGCGCGCCACCAAACGTGATGACGGCGCGGTGATCACGCTGGCCTTTCTGGTGATTGGCGGCAGCCTGCTGATCGAGCTTCCGGCGATGATCGACGGCGGATCCGCCACCACGGTCAGCCTGATCTATGGCGTGGTGGTGAACTGGTTCGCCACGATGATCGGCATTTCCATCCTCACCTCGCTTTACGGCCATTTCATCGAAGGCCGCCCCATCGACTAGGCTTGCGAAGCGGCGCGTAATCGGTCACGCCTCTGTCATGACAGATTTTCTGGACCATGCCCGCGCCGCGACCGCCGAAATGCGCTCGGTCTTCCCCGAGACGCCCTTGCTGCGCAATGCCCATCTCAGCGACCTTTACGGCGCCGATATCTGGCTGAAGCGCGAGGATCTGTCGCCGGTGCGCAGCTACAAGCTGCGCGGCGCCTTCAACGCGATGCGCAAGCGGCTGGACAAGGATCTGTTCGTCTGCGCCAGCGCTGGCAATCACGCGCAGGGCGTCGCCTATATGTGCCGCCATTTCGGCAAGCGCGGCGTCATCTTCATGCCGGTGACAACGCCGCAGCAGAAAATCCAGAAAACCCGCATCTTTGGCGGCGATGCCATCGAGATCCGTCTGATCGGCGATTATTTCGATGACTGCCTGCGCGCCGCGCAGGCCTTCTGTGTCGAGGCGGGGGGGCATTTCCTGTCGCCCTTCGACGATGCCGACGTGATCGAGGGGCAGGCCAGTGTCGGGGTCGAGATCGAGACGCAGCTTGGCCGTGCGCCCGACCATCTGGTGATTCCGGTGGGCGGCGGCGGGCTGGGCGCCGGGCTGCTGAGCCAGTTCGGCATGCGCTCCGGCTACACCTTCGTGGAACCGTCGGGCGGCGCCTGCCTGCGCGCCGCGCTGGAGGCGGGGCAGCCGGTGACGCTGCCGCGGGTCGACACCTTTGCCGATGGCGCCGCCGTGGCGCGGATCGGCGCGCGCACTTTCGAGGTGTTGAAGGATGTGGGGCTGGCCAACACGCTTGCCCTCAGCGAGGACCGGCTCTGCACCACCATTCTGGAGATGCTCAATGTCGAGGGCATCGTGCTGGAGCCTGCGGGCGCGCTGGCCATCGACGCGCTGAAGGATCTGGGGCAGGCCATCCGGGGCCGCACCGTGGTCTGCATCACCTCGGGCGGCAATTTCGATTTCGAACGCCTGCCCGAGGTCAAGGAGCGGGCGCAGCGCTATTCCGGGGTGAAGAAATATTTCATCCTGCGTCTGCCGCAGCGGCCCGGCGCGCTGAAGGATTTCCTGAATTTCCTCGGCCCCGAAGACGACATCGCGCGGTTTGAATACCTGAAGAAATCCGCGCGCAATTTCGGGTCGGTGCTGATTGGCATCGAAACCAGCGATCCCGGTCATTTCAAGCGCCTGTTCGACGCGCTGGATGCCCATGGCTACACCTATCGGGACATCACCGATGACGAGGTTCTGGCGCAGTTCGTGATCTGACACGGCGGTCACGCGGCCAGATGCTGCGGCAGATCCGTCAGGAAATGCGCCTTTGAGCGGGCATAGGCGGCCAGAATCTCGGGCACATCCACCGCCATGTCCGCCGCAGCGGCCTGCTCTCCGGTGCTGCAGAGTTCGGAAAGCGCCCTGAAACCCAGATTGAGCGCGCTGCCCTTCAGGAAATGCAGCGCGGCGGCCAGCGACTCTGGCTGGGCCTGCAGCAGGGGCAGCTGTGCAAGCGTGGCTTCGACTTCTGTCATGAACAGCTGCACCACCTCTTCAAAATCGTCGGGCCCGATTTCCCGCCGCAGTTCCGTGACCCTGTGCCAGTCGATCATGGGACACCTCCAGTCCCTGCAGCCTAGCGCCAAATCCTGAACAAAGGCTTTTTGCCTTTCCGGCCCCGGCCTGTCCGCGGCTAAAGTCCCCGTTAAGGTCCTGTGGTCTAGGGTGGCGGGAGTTCCGGCCAGACAGGAGATCCCGTGCTGCCCCATGCCTATGACAGTGCCGCAGCCGGGGAAGCCACCGGCCAGATCCGCCGCATTCTTGTGGTGGATGACAGCCAGATGCAGCGGCGGATCCTGTGTGCCATGCTGCGGCAATGGGGGTTCGAGGTGTGGCAGGCCGACAGTGGCGAGGCGGCGCTGCGGCTCTGCGCCGACCTGCTGCCCGATGCGGTGCTGTCGGACTGGATGATGCCGGGCATGGACGGGCTGGATTTCTGCCGCCGTTTCCGCGCGCTGCAGCGCGACAGCTACGGCTATTTCATCCTGCTCACCTCCAAGAGCGACAAGGGAGAGATTGCGCGCGGGCTGGATGCCGGGGCGGATGATTTCCTGACCAAACCCGTGGATGCCGGGGAACTGCGCGCGCGGATCAATGCCGGGGCGCGTATCCTTGCCATGCAGCGGCAGCTGTCGGACACGCTGGGCGAGTTGCGCGCGGCCTATGACGCGGTGGACCGCGACCTGCGGCAGGCCCGCACCATCCAGCAGGCGCTGGTGCCGCAGCGCAGCCGGGTGTTCGGGACATCCCGCGTCAGCCTGCTGCTGAAACCCTGCGGGCATGTGGGCGGCGATCTGGTGGGCATGTTCAGCCATTGCGACCGCAAGCTGGGGCTTTATAGCCTCGACGTGTCGGGCCATGGCATCACCTCGGCGCTGATGACGGCGCGGATCGCGGGCTATCTGGGCGGCGATTTCCCCGACCAGAACATCGCGCTGGACCGGATCCTGCAGGGCACGCTGTTCCGCCCGCCCGAAGATGTGGCGCAGCGGCTGAATGCCCGGCTTTCTGCCGATCCCGGCGTGGTGGAATATCTGACCATGGCCTATGCGGTGGCCGATCTGCAGACCGGGCGGGTCGATCTGGTGCAGGCCGGGCATCCGCCGCCGCTGCTGCTGCGGGCCGATGGCAGCACGGAATTTGTCGGGCGGGGCGGGCTGCCCATCGGGCTGATCCCGCAGGCGCGCTATGACCGGCTCAGCCTCTGGCTGAAACCGGGGGACCGTCTGCTGCTCTATTCAGACGGCATCACCGAGGCGACGCTCCGGGATGGCACGCTGCTGGATCAGGACGGGCTGCGGATGCTGGCCCGCACCTGTCAGGGCGAGGGCACGGAATATCTGGACGATCTGTTCTGGCGGCTGACCGAAGCCACCCGTCACGGCGCCCGGCTGGAGGATGACATCTCTGCCGCGCTGCTGGAATTTGCGCCGGATCAGCGCAGATAGCGCTGCAGGAAATCCCGTTCGCCCTCGTTGCTGAGCAGGCTCAGCGCGGCGGAGGGATCCATCCACAGCGCGGTATGGCCGGGTTCGGTGGGCGGCCCCAGCGGATGCACCGGATGCGCCACATAGAGCGTGCAGATCTTTTCGGCCCACAGATCGTAATCGGGCATGAAGGTGAAGCGGCGGAACACGCCCAGACGGCGCGGCGCGGCGATGCGCCAGCCGGTTTCCTCGAACACTTCGCGGTGCAGCGCGGTGATCGGCGATTCGCCGGGATCGATGCCGCCGCCGGGCATCTGGTATTCGGGCAGCGGATCCTGCTGGAACGTGACCAGCAGCGCGCCATCGCGGGGCAGCAGCGCGTAAACCCCTGGCCGCATGCGATAGCGGCGTCCGGATTGCGGTGGTTCTCCGTAGCGTGGTGTCATCCGCTGCGCTCCCCTTGGGTTCCGGGCTTGTCCTGCCTATATGGGGCCGGATATGCCAAGTTCAGGCAGATAAGGAAACCCCATGACCATCGGCAAAATCGCCTGGGACGATACCGTCCTGCCCTTTCAGTTGGATCTGTCGGACATCCGCGGTCGCGTCGCGCGGCTGGACGGGGTGCTGAACGGCATCCTTGCCCAGCATGATTACCCCGAGCCGATCGAGGCTTTGGTGGCGGAAATGACACTGCTGACCGCGCTGATCGGCGAGACCATGAAGCTGCGCTGGAAGCTGTCGCTGCAGGTGCAGACCCGCGGCGCGCTGCGCATGATCGCCACCGATTACTTCGCCCCCGAGGCCGAAGGCGAGCCCGCGCGCATCCGCGCCTATGCCAGCTATGACCCCGATCTGGTGACCAAGGCCCCGGCCTATGACCAGCTGGAGGATGGCTATTTCGCCGTTCTGATCGATCAGGGCCCCGGCACCACGCCGTATCAGGGCATCACGCCGCTGGCGGGCGGGGCGCTGGCGCGCTGCGCCGAAAGCTATTTTGCGCAGTCCGAACAGATCCCCACCCGGTTCGAGCTGAATTTCGGCAACGTGCCGCAGGCGGACGGATCCTTCCACTGGCGCGCGGGCGGCGTGATGCTGCAGCACATGCCCAAGGCCTCGCCCTTTGCGAAGGATGGCGGCACCGGCGAAGGCGGCCTGCTGCGCCCCGAGGATCTGCTGCGCGACGATGACGATGGCGAAAACTGGCGCCGCGTGAATTTCCATCTGGATACGGTGGACGAGCTGGAGCTGATCGGCCCCGATCTGCCCCCGACCGATCTGCTGGTGCGGCTCTATCACGAGGAAAACCCGCGGGTGTTCGACGCGCAGCCGGTGCGGTTCGGCTGCACCTGTTCCGAAGACCGGGTGCGGCAGTCGCTGTCGATCTATTCGGCCAAGGACATCGCGCATATGACCACGCCCGAAGGTCTGGTGACCGCTGACTGCCAGTTCTGCGGTGCGCATTACGAACTTGACCCGCAGACCGTGGGGTTCGAGGCGGACAAGTGACGACCGCTGCGGCGCAGAGTGCGGCGCTGCGCCGCGCGGTCACTGCTTCCGGGGGCGCGTCGTCGGATTTCGACCTGACGCCGGGGCTGTCGCTGCCCGCGCAGCGCCGCCTGCGCCCCGCCGGGGTGCTGGCGGGCTTCATCCCCGGGGCGGAGGGACTGGATCTGGTGCTGACCAAACGCTCCTCGCGGCTGAAGCACCATCCGGGGCAGATCGCCTTCCCCGGCGGCAAGGTCGATCCGGGTGATGCCGATGCCACCGCCGCCGCCCTGCGCGAAGCGCGCGAGGAGGTGGGTCTGCCGTCTGAACTGGTGGAGGTGCTGGGCACGCTGCCCGCCCATGAAACCGTCACCGGCTTTCTGGTGACGCCGGTGGTGGCGCTGATCCATGCCGAATTCGACACGATCGCCGAACCCGGCGAGGTGGCCGAAGTGTTCCGCGTGCCCTTCTCCCATGTGACGGATCCGTCGCGATTTCGGGTGGAATCGCGGCTCTGGCAGGGCGGGCAGCGCAAATACTGGGTGGTGCCTTACGGCCCCTACTACATCTGGGGAGCCACCGCGCGGATGCTGCGCGGGCTGGCGGAACGGATGGCGGGATGAAGGTTTCCGGAGACTGGCTGACCCGGCCCGCCACGCAGACCGTGCTGCAGATGCTGGAGGCGGGCGGGGTTCAGGCCTTTGTGGTTGGCGGCTGCGTGCGCAACGCGCTGATGGGCGTGGCGGTGGGCGATGTGGACATCGCCACCGCAGCGCCGCCGGACCGGGTGATGGAGCTGGCGCAGGAGGCGGGGCTGAAAGCCATCCCCACCGGCATCGACCATGGCACCGTGACCGTGGTGGCGGACGGCATCGGGCACGAGATCACCACCTTTCGCGCTGATACCGAAACCGACGGGCGGCGCGCGGTGGTGCGGTTTTCCTCCTCGCTGGCCGAGGATGCGGCGCGGCGCGATTTCACCATGAACGCGCTTTATGCCGATGCGCGCGGGCAGGTGGCGGATCCGCTGGGCGGTCTGCCTGATCTGGTGGCGCGGCGGGTGCGGTTCATCGGCGCGCCGCTGGACCGGATCCGCGAGGATTACCTGCGAATCCTGCGCTATTTCCGCTTTGCCGCGTGGTATGGCGACCCCGATCAGGGCTTTGACGCCGACGCGCTGGATGGCATCGCGCGCGGTCTGGACGGGATGGCGCAGCTGTCGCGCGAACGGGTGGGGCAGGAACTGCTGCGCCTGCTGGCCGCCCCCGACCCGCTGGCGGCGGTGTCGGTCATGGCGCAGACCGGCGTGCTGGCGCAGGTTCTGCCCGGCGGATCCGCCCTGAGCCTTGGTCCGCTGCTGGCCGAAGAGGCGCGGCTGGGGCTGGCCCCCGACGCGCTGCGCCGACTGGCGGTGCTGGGGGCGGACAGCCCCGATCTGCGCCTGTCGCGCGCGCAGGCGACGCGGCTTGCCCTGCTGCAGCGCCTGACCGGCAGCGCGGAACGTGCCGCCGAACTGGGCTGGCGCCACGGGCGCGACACCGCGCGTGACGTGCTGGCCCTGCGCGCCGCAAGCCTGCAGCAGCCGGTCTCCGAAGCCGATCTGCGTGCGGCTGAAATGGGAGCTGCCGCAAAATTTCCCCTCACCGCCCGCGATCTGATGCCGCGCCTGCAGGGGGCGGCGCTTGGCGCTGCCCTGCGCGCGGCAGAGGCGCGCTGGATCGCGTCGGGCTTCACCCTGACCCGGGCGCAATTACTGGACGACCTGCATGATTGATCCGCTTTACGGCTTTGTCTTCCTTGGCCTGTTTTCGCCGGGGCCGAACGTGATCCTGCTGACCACCTCGGGCGCGCGCTTCGGGCTGCGCCGCACGCTGCCGCATCTGTTCGGTGTGGTGCTGGGGGTGGGGATCACCGCCGGGCTGACCGGGCTGGGCATTGCCGCGCTGCTGAAACAGGCCCCCGCGCTGGAGCTTGCGCTGCGCATCGCGGCGGGGCTGTGGATGCTGTGGATGGCATGGGGCCTGTGGACGGCGGAGCGCCGCAAGAAGACCGAGCGGGACCGCCCCATGACCCTGCTGGAGGCAGCGCTGTTCCAGTGGATCAACCCGAAGGTCTGGGGCGTGGCGCTGGCCGCTGCCTCGGCCTATCCGGGAACCGCCGGGCCGGTCTGGGAGGCGATCCGCCTTGGCACCGCCTTTTCCGGCATCAACCTGATCTGCTGCCTGTTCTGGACCTCGGCGGGCGCGATGCTGACATGGCTTCTGACCACACCGGCGGCATGGCGCCTGTTCACCCGCGTCATGGCGGTGGCTCTTGGCAGCTTTTCCGTCATGGTGTTCCTGTAGACCCGGCGCCAGCCGCCCCCAGAATTCAGGACAATGTGATGTTCCGCCGTTTTGAAAACATGGTGGATCCGTATGTGGACTATCCGCCCACGGACCGCCCTCCGACCCGTCTTCTGCCGTTCCTGCTGGATTACGCGCAGCCCTTCCGCGCCGTGTTCATCTGGGCGGCGCTCTTGGCCGTGCTGGTGGCCGGGGTCGAGATCGGGCTGATCTGGGCCATGGGCTGGGTCGTCGACATTCTGGGCGGCGATCCGGCGCAGGTCTGGGCGGATCACGGCTGGACGCTTATCGGGCTGGGCGCCTTCATCCTGATCCTGCGCCCGCTGATCCAGGGGCTGGACGTGCTGGTGCTGAACAATGCCATCATGCCCAATTTTGGCACGCTGGTGCGCTGGCGGGCCCATGCGCAGGTGTTGCGCCAGTCGGTCGGCTGGTTCGAAAACGACTTTGCCGGGCGCATCGCCAACCGCATCATGCAGACGCCCCCCGCCGCGGGCGAGGCGGTGTTTCAGGTGTTCGACGCCATCGCCTTTTCCATCGCCTATCTGGTGGGGGCGATGATCGTGCTGGGGGATGCCGATCTGCGGCTGATGATCCCGCTGGCGCTGTGGCTCGTGCTTTATGCCGTGCTGATGCGCTGGACCATCGCGCGGGTCGGCCCCGCCTCCAAGGCGGCATCGGACGCGCGCAGCTTCGTGACGGGCCGCGTGGTCGATGCCTATACCAACATCCATTCGGTCAAGATGTTCGCGCAGGACCGGCAGGAGCTGGACTATGCCAAGGAGGCGATCGAACAGGCGCGCCAGACCTTCCAGACCGAGATGCGGCTTTATACGCTGATGGATGTGGGACTGATGCTGCTCAATGGCCTGCTGATCGTGGGCGTGGTGGGCTGGGCGCTGGCGCTGTGGATGCAGGGATCCGCCAGCGTGGGGGCGGTGGCCGCCGCCACCGCGCTGACCCTGCGGCTGAACGCCATGACCGGCTGGATCATGTGGGCGCTGACCACGTTTTTCCGCCAGCTTGGCGTGGTGGCCGAGGGGATGGAAACCATCTCCCAGCCCATCACGCTGGTCGATGCGCCCGGTGCCAAGCCGCTGGTGCTGACGCGGGGAGAGATCGCGCTGAAGGATCTCAGCCACCATTACGGGCGCGACCGGGGCGGGCTGGATCACATCAGCCTGACCATTCCGCCGGGGCAGAAGATCGGTCTGGTGGGCCGGTCGGGCGCCGGGAAAACCACGCTGGTGAAGCTGCTGCTGCGGTTTTACGACCCGGAATCGGGACGGATCCTGCTGGACGGGCAGGACGTCACCGCCGTGACGCAGGACAGCCTGCGCCGCCAGATCGGCATGGTCCAGCAGGACAGCACGCTGCTGCACCGCTCGGTCCGCGACAACATCCTTTATGGCCGCCCCGGCGCCACCGAAGAGCAGATGATCGCCGCCGCGAAACAGGCGCAGGCGCATGAGTTCATCCTGACGCTGGCCGATCCGCAGGGGCGCACCGGCTATGACGCGCATGTGGGCGAACGCGGCGTGAAACTGTCCGGCGGGCAGCGGCAGCGCGTGGCGCTGGCCCGCGTCATCCTGAAGGACGCGCCGATCCTGCTGCTGGACGAGGCAACCTCGGCGCTCGATTCCGAGGTGGAGGCGGCGATTCAGGACACGCTTTATGGCATGATGCGGGGCAAGACGGTGATCGCCATCGCGCACCGGCTGTCGACCATCGCGCAGATGGACCGGATTCTGGTGATGGATCAGGGCCGGATCGTCGAAGATGGCAGCCATGACGCGCTTCTGGCGCAAGGCGGGCTATATGCCGGGTTCTGGGCCCGCCAGTCTGGCGGGTTCCTTGACCCCGATACGCAGGACAGCTGACCCCGCATGACGCCATCAAACTGGATCGACCCCTTCGCCGAAGCCTCTGGCCCACCCCCCCGGACCCTGCTGCGGTTCTTTGGATGGGCGCTGAAGGGCGCCTGGGGGCCGGTCCTGCTGGCCTCGGTCCTGTCCATTGCCGGCGGCGTGGTCGAGGTGTCTTCGGCGCTGATCCTTGGCTGGGTGGTGGATGCGGCGCTGGGAACCGGGGCCGGGTCGGTCTTTGCCGACAATATCGGCCTGCTGGTGGGGGCGCTGCTGTTTTTCGTGGTGCTGAGGCCGCTGATCTTTGGCGGCAACTCCTCGATGCAGTCCATCGTGCTGCAGCCGAACCTGCTGAACCTCGTGCTGTCGCGGCTGCACCGGCACACGCTGGGCCAGCCGGTGACGTTTTTCGACAATGATTTTGCCGGGCGCATCGCGCAGAAAGAGATGCAGACCGCCCGCGCGCTGAACGACGTGGTGATCGACGTCATCCAGACCGTGCTTTACGCGCTTGCCTCGGTCTTTGGCGCGCTGCTGCTGCTGGCGGGGATGGACTGGCGCATCGCGCTGGCGCTGCTGGGCTGGATGGTGATCTATGGCTGGCTGATCGGGCATTACATGCCCCGGATCCGCAGCCGGTCGCAGGCGCGGGCCGGGGCGCGGGCCATGGTGACGGGGCAGGTGGTGGACACCGTGACCAACATCAAGACCGTGAAGCTGTTTGCCCATGCCGATCACGAAGACCGCGCCGCACTGGAGGCGATGGGCACGTTCCGCGACCGCTACATCGAATTTGGCCGGATCAGCGCCGCCTTCCGCTTCTGGCTGATGGCGCTGGCGGGGCTGCTGCCGGTGCTGCTGGTGGGTGGCGCGCTGTTCTACTGGAGCCGGGGGCTGGTCTCGGCGGGCGACATTGCCGCCACCGGCACCATCGCGCTGCGGCTGGCGCAGATGACCGGCTGGGTCAGCTTCACGCTGATGGGGCTTTACGCCAATCTGGGCGAGGTCGAGGATGGCATGGTCACGCTGACCCCGCCGCATCTGCTGACCAACGCGCCCGATGCACGCGAGCTGCAGGTGACCGAAGGCCGGGTGGAATTCCGCAAGGTGGGCTTTGCCTATGGCCGTCAGTCCGGCGGGGTCGAGGACATTTGCCTGACCATCGCGCCGGGGGAAAAAATCGGCATTGTCGGCGCTTCGGGGGCGGGGAAATCCACGCTGGTGGCGCTGCTGCTGCGGCTTTACGACACCGAACAGGGCGCCATCCTGATCGACGGGCAGGATCTGCGCCATGTCACGCAGGAATCGCTGCGCCGCCGCATCGGCATGGTCACGCAGGAAACCGCGATGTTCAACCGGTCGGCGCTGGACAACATCCGCTATGGCCGCCCCGATGCCAGCATGGCCGAGGTCATCGCCGCCGCCGAAAAGGCCGAAGCGCATGAGTTCATCGAAAAGATGCAGGATCACCGGGGCCGCACCGGCTATGACGCGCATCTGGGCGAACGCGGGGTCAAGCTGTCCGGCGGGCAGCGCCAGCGCATCGCGCTGGCCCGTGCCATCCTCAAGGACGCGCCGATCCTCGTGATGGACGAAGCGACCTCGGCGCTGGATTCCGAGGTGGAGGCCTCGATCCAGCGCGCGCTTGACCGGGTGATGGAGGGCAAGACCGTGCTGGCCATCGCGCACCGGCTGTCGACCATCGCGCAGATGGACCGCATCGTGGTGCTGGACGAAGGCCGCATCGTGGAACAGGGCAGCCATGACGATCTGCTGGCGCGGGACGGGCTTTATGCCCGCTACTGGTCGCGGCAGAGCGGGCAGATGGACGGGGATGCGCAGGCGGCAGAGTGACGCCCTTGCGCCGGGGGGCGCTTTGCGGGCATGAGGCGCGGCATGGAACAGGTCATCATCGAACGGCTGGGGCATCAGGGGGACGGCATCGCGCCCGGTCCCGTCTTTGTGCCCGGCACCCTGCCCGGCGAGGTGGTCGAGGGCGAAATCGCGGGCGGCGTGATGGCGGCGCCGCGCATCCTGACCCCTTCCGACCAGCGGGTGACGCCGCCCTGCCGCCACGCCCGCGCCTGCGGCGGCTGTCAGGTGCAACACGCGCGCCCCGAATTTGTCGCCGACTGGAAGGAAGGCGTGGTGCGGCAGGCGCTGGCCGCACACGGGCTGGAGGTGGAGTTTCTGCCCATTGCCACCTCGCCCGAACAGAGCCGCCGCCGCGCCGCCTTTTCCGCCCGCCGCACCAAGAAGGGCACGCTGGCCGGGTTCCACCGCAAGGGATCCGACGTGCTGGTCGAGGTGCCGGACTGCCGCGTGATCGATCCGGCCTTGGCTGCGGCGCTGCCGCTGGTCGATGCGCTGGCCCAGCTTGGCGCCAGCCGCAAAAGCGAACTGTCGGTGCTGGTGACCACCAGTCTGGGCGGGCTCGACGTGGCGGTCAGCGGCGGCAAGGAGGCCGATGCGGCCTTCCAGCAGCAGCTTGCCGAACTGGCGCGCACGTATGACTGCGCCCGCATCGCATGGGGGCCGGAGGTGCTGACCCGCCGTCCGCCCGCGCAGCGCATGGGCGTGGCGCAGGTGGTGCCGCCCCCCGGCGGCTTCCTGCAGGCGACCCCGCAGGGCGAGGCGGCGCTGCTGGCCGATGTGCTGGACCATCTGGAGGGCGCCACGCATGTGGCCGACCTGTTCGCGGGCTGCGGCACCTTCGCGCTGCCCTTGGCCGAACGCGCCAAGGTGCTGGCGGTGGAGGGTGACCGCGCCATGGTCGACGCGCTGGACCGGGGCTGGCGCCATGCCGAAGGGCTGCGCCATGTCACCACCGCCACGCGCGATCTGTTCCGCAATCCGCTGCTGCCCGAAGAGCTGCGGCGATTCGACGGCGTGGTGATCGATCCGCCGCGCGCCGGGGCTGAGGCGCAGATCAGCCAGCTTGCCGCGGCGCGGGTGCCGCGCATCGCCTATGTTTCGTGCAATCCTGTGACCTTTGCGCGGGATGCCGCGACATTGGTGCGGGCGGGATACCGGCTGGACCGGCTGCGCGTGGTCGATCAGTTCCGCTGGTCCACGCATGTGGAGCTTGTGGCGGGCTTTGTGCTGTCACCCCAATGACGACATCGGGAGCAGCGAAAGCTTCTGTCTTCGCAAACGCTCCTGTGTAGTATAGCTTGGGGAAAAAGAACGAGTGGGCAGGCAAGATGTATATGGGCAGGCGCCAGATGATGGTGGCCGCGGCAGCTCTGGTGGCGGGCTGCGGCAGAGGTCGTCTGGAAGACAGCAAGTTCCGAAGCTATAACGGACCGCAGATCACCCATGTGGTGGTCCATAAATCCGCGCGGAAGATGTTTCTTCTGCACCACGCGCGGATTGTCCGGATCTTCAACATCGGGCTGGGCTTCAACCCGGTGGGCGACAAGAAGGTCGAAGGCGACGGCAAGACCCCCGAGGGGCTTTACACCATCGACCGGCGCAACCCCAACTCGCGCTTCCACCTGAGCCTTGGCATCGACTATCCCAACGCCGCCGACCGCGCCGAGGCGCGGAATATGGGGCAGAGCCCCGGCGGGGATATCTTCATCCATGGCCGTCCCCCGGCCTATCAGTCCGGCGGGCGGGACTGGACATGGGGTTGCATCGCCGTCACCGACCGCGAGATGGAAGACATCTACGCGATGGTGGGAGACGGCACGCCGATCCTCATCATGCCCTGACGGGACCGGCGCACCGGTTTAGAACCCGGCTGCGCCCGAGCCCGGCGTGGCGGCCGTGTTGGGCGCGCCCATGACCAGCGTCCACCAGATCTTGCCGCTGGATTCCTGAAACCACGCAAAGCCCATCTCGCGCGCCGTTTCGTCAAGAATCACGTCGCGCGTCGGCGCCTCTTCCATCCATGCGGCAAGGGTCTCCAGCTCGGATTCGTAGGTTTCCGAGATGTTTTCGCCAACAAGCCGCCCGGTGTAGCCCACGCGCTGCACTCGGTCGATGGGCGAGGATCCGTCCGACCCGAAATGCCACGGGCGGTTCTGCACCGACATGTCGCGCGAATGAGTGGCGGCGGCGGCGTTCAGCTGCGCGTTCAGCTGGACCGGCGCGGTGCCGCGCGCGCTGCGCAGGGCGTTCACCGAATCGAGCATCGAATATTCGATCTTCGCCTGATCGGCGTTGTTGATCCGGTAGACCTGAGGCAGGGGCTTGCCATCCGGGCCAAGCGCGGGAGGCTGCATGGCAGGGGTACAGGCTGCAGCGGCCAGAGCCGCGGAAATCAGGAGAAAAGTTCGTCTGTTCATTGTCCGGTCTTTCGCGCCACGAGATTTATACAGCAGATAGACCGGCAGACGTGGCCAATCAAACGCACATGGGCGTGATCGCGCCGCTCGCAGGCGTTTGATTTGCGACTGCGGCATTGCCGCAATATACTTGCCCGGTCCTGACGGCAGCCGCGACGGCTTTCCGAATCTCGGGCGATTTGTAGTGGTGAGCATCATGACCAGCAAGGTTCAATCCCAACTTGGCCGGCGCGCCTTCCTTGCAGGAAGCGCGGCCCTCGCGGTGACGCCCGCCTTGGCGCAGACGATGGATTCGTCCGGCACCGTGGAACTGGAGCGTGACATCTCCCAGATCACGCGCCGCAACATGTCGAGCTTCCGCACGCTCGACTGGCAGCCCTATTTCAGCAACCTGAGCAAGGGCGCCGTGCTTGTCGACATCTCGTCGCGGGCGCTGCATTTCTGGGAAGAAAACGGCACCTACCATCTTTACCCCTCTTCGGTGCCGCTGAGCGAGGATCTGACCCGCAAGGGCCGCACCCAGATCGTGCTGAAGGATCCGGAGCCCGACTGGCGTCCGACGCCGTCGATGAAGGAACGCAATCCGGAATGGCCCGATTATGTGCCTCCCGGCCCCGACAACCCGCTGGGCACCCGCGCGCTGCATCTGAGCTGGACCTATTACCGGATCCACGGCACGCATGACACGCGCAAGATCGGGCGCCGTTCCTCCAACGGCTGCATCGGGCTTTACAACGAGCATATCGAACAGCTCTACGACATGGCCCAGATCGGCACGCAGGTGTTGCTGATTTGACAAAGCCGACGGGACCGTGGCGGCGCGGCCCCGAGTTCGGATTTGCAATTTTCACGTTTTGCTGATTAGAACGTGAGACGAGGTAAGTCTTGGGTGCTTGCCGCTTGCAGATTGTCTGAATGCGGCAGGCGAATATCTGGAGAAGAACATGAAGAAGATCGCTTTCGCCGCCGCTTTCGCAGTTTCCGCAACTTCCGCCATGGCAGGCAACTATGCCAAGGATGACGTGGTCATGGAGCCGGTTGTCGTCGTCGAAGAAACCGCCGCCTCCTCGTCCTCCGCTGGCATCCTGATCCCGCTGGCCCTGCTGGCCGTCGTGGCAGCTGCCGCAGCCAACTGATCCAAGGATCAGCTTGCATAAATGGGAGCGGCGCTTCGGCACCGCTCCTTTTTTATGTCCGGGGTCAGTCCAGCCAGCCGTGCAGGTTGCTTTCGATCACCGAAGACAGCGCGTCGATATGCGCCGCGTCGTCGTTGAGGCAGGGGATATAGGTGAACTCCTCGCCGCCCGCATGTTCAAAGCTTTCGCGGATCTCTTCGTTGATCTCTTCCAGCGTCTCGATGCAGTCGGCGGAAAAGGCAGGAGCAATGACCGCGATGCGCTTCTTGCCCTCTTCCTCGGCCAGCCGCGCCACTTCTTTTACGGTATAGGGCTTCAGCCATTCCTCGGGTCCGAACACCGACTGGAAGGTGGTGGTGATCTGCGTCTTGTCCCAGCCCAGCCGTTCGCGCAGCAGCCGCGTGGTTTTCTGGCACTGGCAATGATAGGGATCGCCCTGCATCAGGTAGCGTTTCGGCATGCCGTGATAGGACACCACCAGCATTTCCGGCTTTTCGGCCTTGGCGGCATAGGCGCGTTCCACCGACTGGGCCAGCGCCTCGATATATTGCGGATGCTCGAAATAGGGATCGACCACGCGCGCGGTGGGCTGCCACGGCTCGTCCATCAGCGCGCGGAAAAACGCGTCATTCGCGGTGGCCGAGGTGGCGCCCGCGTAATGCGGATAAAGCGGAAAGAACAGGATCTTGCGGCAGCCCGCTTCGGTCATCGCGCGGACCTTGGATTTGGTCGACGGATTGCCGTAGCGCATGGAAAAATCGACCATGACCTGATCGCCGTAACGCGCCTGCATCTTCGCTTCGATCGCGGCGGTCTGCGCCTTGGTCAGCGTCATCAGCGGGCTTTCGTTCAGATCCTCGTTCCAGATCGACTTGTAATTCTTGCCCGAGGAAAATGGCCGCTTGGTCAGGATGATCAGCTGCAGCAGCGGCTGCCATTTCCAGCGCGGATAATCGATCACCCGGCGGTCCGACAGGAATTCGTTCAGATAGCGCCGCATCGGCCAGTAGGAATAATGATCCGGCGTGCCCAGATTGGCCAGCAGGATCCCCACCTTGGGGCGTGTCACGGCAGGGTGGTCGGCGGGCGCGTTGGCGGGCCGCGTCCGGGGCGGTGTGGCGTCAAGCATGTGTCCAGTCCCTCAAAATGCCCCCGCTAAGTATGTCACTGACAGAAGGCGTCAATCGTCCAGCGGGCGTTCCATGGTGTTCAGCGCCTCTGCAAGACGATGTGCCGCAGATCCCGGGCGCAGCGGCTTCTGCTGGCTGGCATCCGGGGCCCAGCCGGTCAGCGTGACCAGTTCGAAACTGGCGCGGATCCGGCCATCGGGGCGGCTGAAGGTTTCGGCATAGATCTGCGCCGCCCGCAGCAGCACGGCGCGGCGGGTCGGCTGGCGCAGCCGCGCGGTCAGGGCGTTGGTTTCGCCCATGGCGCGCAGGTCGCGCATCAGGTGCAGCGCATCGCTGTAGCTGACATCCAGCACCTGACTGTCCGCCACCGGCAGCGCCAGCCCGGCCCGCTGCAAGAGCCCGCCCAGATCGCGCAGTTCGCCCATCGGCAGCACGCGGGGGGACAGGCCCCCCGTCACCTCGATTTCCGCCTGACCAAGGGCCGCGCGCAGTTCCTGCAGGGTCTCGCCGCCAAAGGCCAGCGTCAGGGACAGCCCGTCGGGGCGCAGCGCGCGGCGGCACTGGATCAGCTGGCCCACCGGATCATTGGCCCAGTGCAGCGCCAGCGCGTGGATCACCAGATCCTGCGCGCCTTCTTCCAGTGCCAGCACGTCGTCATCGGGGATGACCCGCGCGCCGGGCAGCAGCCCCTGCCAGATTTCCGGATAGGGGCTGACGATGACCGGCGCCGTGAACGTTCTTTTAACCACGCTCAGACGATCCTGCACCTCGTCCCGTGCGGCTTCATGCAGGAACAGCGCGGGGGACCGTCGCGCGCGGGCGCGGTGGCGGGCAAGGGCGGGGCGGTCGATCAGGGGCGCGGGGCTGGACATGGAGCTGAGATAAGATGGCGGAGGCGCGGTTGCAAACCCTGATCCGGCTGATCTATCCGCCGCGCTGCCTGCTCTGTGGCGGGCTGGTGGACAGCGATTTTGGTCTTTGCGGGCCCTGCTGGCGCGACACGCCCTTCATCATGGGGCTGTCCTGCGATCTGTGCGGCGCGCCGCTGCCTGGACAGTCGGACCGGGCCGAACATTGCGATGACTGTCTGGCCACGCCCCGGCCCTGGACACAGGGCCGTGCCGCACTGCTGTATCGCGACAACGGGCGCAAGCTGGTGCTGATGCTGAAACATGGCGACAGGCATGACATCGCCCGGCCCGCCGCGCTGTGGCTGGCGCAGAAACTGCGGCCGCTCTGCCGCGCCGATGCGGTGGTGGTGCCGATCCCGCTGCATCTGCGCCGCCATCTCAAACGGCGCTACAACCAGTCGGCGCTGCTGGCGGACGGGCTGGCGCGGGCGCTGCGCCTGTCCCATCTGCCCGATGCGCTGATCCGTCCCCGCGCCACCCCCTCGCTGGAGGGGAAAAGCCGCGAGGAGCGGTTCACCACGCTTGATGCGGCGCTGACCCTGCGGCCCGCGCGGGCGGCGGCGCTGGCCGGGCGGCAGGTCGTGCTGGTGGATGACGTGATGACCTCGGGGGCGACGCTGGCGGCGGCCACGGCGGCGCTGACCAAGGCCGGAGTGGCAGAGGTTTGTGTCGCGATACTGGCGCGCGTTGCAAAGGAGGCTTAAATCCCGGAATGTCGGGCCCATTGCCCGAGAAAGGGAACCGTCTGATGAAAACGATCGACATCTACACCTCGCCCATGTGCGGCTATTGCCACGCGGCCAAGCGGCTGCTGACGCAGAAAGGCGTGGAGTTCACCGAAATCGACGTGATGGCCCAGCCCGCGCGCCGGTCTGAAATGGAAAAACGCGCCAAGGGGGGCCGCACCGTGCCGCAGATCTTTGTGGGCGACACCCATGTTGGCGGCTGCGACGAGCTTTATGCGCTGGACCGGGCGGGCAAGCTTGATCCGCTGCTGGCCGACTGATGGCCCGCAGCCCCGGCAGACCGGCATGACCGACCCCGCCCACGCGCTGGCCATTTCGCTGTTCAGCGAACTTCTGACCGCAGACCAGCTTCTGCGGAACCGGCTGACGCGCGTGCTGCCGGACAGGATGGAGATTTCGCATTTCTCCGTCCTGAACCACCTTGCCCGCGCCTCGGGCGAACGCACGCCCGCGCAGCTGGCGCGCAGCTTTCACGTCACGCGCGGCGCCATGACCAACACGCTCGCGAAGCTGGAATTTGCGGGCTATGTGCATATCCGCCCGGACTGGGACGATGCACGGCGCAAGCTGGTGTCGATCAGCCCGGCGGGCCGCCGCGCGCGCGAGGCGGCGCTGGCCGCCATGGCGCCGCTGGTCTCGGCGATGATGACCGAGATCGGCCCCGACCGGGTGCGCGCCGCGCTGCCGGTGCTGCGCGAACTGCGCCTGAAGCTTGAAGCCGACTGACCGCAGCTTCCGCCCCGCGGCCTTCTGCGGGGCAAAACCTTCTTCATCCCTGTCCAAAATGCGCGCGGGCTGCGGACAGGCGGCGCGTCTGCGCTATCTTGTCGCCCCTGACCGCCGGATTCCTTGGGATCTGCGGCAGAGGAAACGGTGACTTGGTGACATCAAGGAGGTGCAGATGAGCGCAAAGGCAGGGCGGCTGTCGCTGACCACAAAGGTCATGATCGGCATGGGAACGGGGCTGGCGCTTGGCCTGATCCTGAATGCCATCGGCAACGAGGCGATCAACACCCATCTGGTGGGCGGGTTCTTCGGCATGGCAGGCGCCATGTTCGTCAACGCGCTGCAGATGCTGGTGGTGCCGCTGGTGTTCTTTTCGCTGATCTGCGGCGTGGCGGGCATTGGCGACGTGCGCATCCTTGGCCGCGTCGGCGGCAAGAGCTTCGGCCTCTACCTCGCCACCACCGCCACCGCCATCGCCGTGGCCATCCTGATCGCGCTGCTGGTCTCGCCGGGGCAGGGTTTTGTCATGGACGGGGTCGACACCTCCGGCGTGACCGCGCGCGAGGCGCCCAGCGTCTGGCAGACCTTCGCCAATATCGTGCCGAAAAACCCGGTAGCGGCCTTTGCCAATGCCGAGATGCTGCAGATCATCTTCTACACCATCGTGCTCGGCATCGCCGTGCTGATGCTGGGCGACCGGTCGACGCCTTTTGTCGATGCCTGCGACTACATGAACGCGCTGATGATGAAGCTGGTCGATGTGGTCATGGCCTTTGCGCCCTATGGCGTGTTTTTCCTGATCGCCAAGACCTTCACCGAACAGGGAATCGGGCTGTTCCTGCCGGTGCTGACCTATGTCCTTGTGCTGGTGGGCGCGCTGCTGCTGCATCTGTTCGGCACGCTGATGCTGTTCCTGAAGCTGTTCTCGGGGCTTGATCCGTTCACCTTCATGAAGAAAATCCGCCCCGCGCAGATCTTCGCCTTTTCCACCGCGTCGTCCAACGCCACCATCCCGGTGACGCTGCGCTGCGTGACCGAACGCATGGGCGCGCGCAATTCCGTGGCCTCGTTCACCGTGCCCTTCGGCGCCACCATCAACATGGACGGCACCGCCATCATGCAGGGCGTGGCCACGGTGTTTCTGGCCAATGTCTATGGCGTGGATCTGGGCATCGGCGGCTATCTCACCGTGATCGGCATGGCGGTTCTGGCCTCCATCGGCACGGCGGGAGTGCCCGGTGTGGGCATGATCATGCTGACCATGGTGCTGAGCCAGGTGGGTCTGCCCATCGAAGGCATCGCGCTGATCCTTGGTGTTGACCGGCTGATGGACATGATCCGCACCGCCGTGAACATCACCGGCGATGCCGTGGTGTCGGTGATCGTGGCCAAGACCGAAGGCCAGCTCGACATGGCGGTCTATGCGGATCCGCAGGCCGGGCTCGACGAGGACGATCTGCAGATCGACCCCGCCGCAGAGGCCGAACTGGCCAGCCACACCCATCCGCCGCGCCGCTCCCGCCCGGCGGAATAAGGCACAGCCGTCACGGCCGCAGCGCGGCCGTGACGTAATTCACCGACAGGTCGCGGTCAGAGATCGACCAGCGCCAGCTGACCGGGTTGAAGACATAGCCCTTGCGGTCCACCGGGGTCAGCCCGGCCTGCCGCATCAGTTCGTAAAGCTCGTCGGGCGTGATGAATTTCTGCCAGTCATGCGTGCCCTTGGGCAGCCAGCGCATCACCCATTCCGCCCCGACAATGGCCATGGCAAAGCTCTTGGCGTTGCGGTTGATGGTCGAACACAGGTGCAGCCCGCCGGGCCGCAGCAGCTGGCGGCAGGCGGTCAGATAGGCCAGCGGATCGGCCACATGCTCCACCACCTCCATGTTCAGCACCACGTCGAACTGGTCGCCCGCCTCGGCCAGCGCCTCGGCGGTGCCGTGGCGATAGTCGATGTCCAGCCCCGACTGCGCCGCATGGGTCTGCGCCACCGGAATGTTGCGCGGGGCGGCATCCACCCCCACCACCGTGGCCCCAAGCCGCGCCATGGGTTCGCACAAAAGCCCGCCGCCGCAGCCGATATCAAGGATGCGCAGCCCGGCAAACGGCGCCTCGGTGGTCAGGTCGCGGTCGAACTCTCCGGCGATCTGGGTGGTGATATAGTCCAGACGGACCGGGTTCATCATGTGAAGGGGCTTGAACTTGCCGTCCGGGTTCCACCATTCTGCAGCCATGGCCTCGAACTTGGCGACCTCGGACGGATCCACTGTGAGAGTCATCTTAAGCATTCCCATTTCTTTTTGGGGTCATCTGCCAATATAGAGGAAGAATGGACAAAGACCCGGGCCAAAAGCGCGCAGTGCAGCATCTCTACCCTCCCCTCGATCCGTTCGACCAGCGCATGATCGACATGGGCGATGGCCACCGCATCTATATGGAGCAGTGCGGCCACCCGCAGGGCATCCCGGTTCTGGTGCTGCATGGCGGCCCCGGCGGCGGCTGCAGCCCGGCGATGCGGCGGTATTTTGATCCGGCGGTGTTCCGCGTCGTGCTGTTCGACCAGCGCGGCTGTGGCCGGTCGCAGCCCCATGCCAGCGTGACCGACAACACCACATGGCATCTGGTGGCCGATATCGAACGGATCCGCCGCGATCTGGGCATCGAAAAATTCATCGTCTTTGGCGGCAGCTGGGGGGCGACGCTGGCGCTGGTCTATGCGATCAGCCATCCCGACCGGGTGGCGCAGCTGGTGCTGCGCGGCGTCTTCACCATGACGCAGGCGGAGCTGGACTGGTTCTATGGTGGCGGCGCCGGGCAGTTCTGGCCCGAACCTTGGGCGCGGTTCACCGATCTCATTCCCGAAGCCGAACGCGGCGACATGATCGGCGCCTATCACCGGCGCCTGTTCAGCGGCGATCTGCGCGAGGAAACCCGCTTTGCCCGCGTCTGGTCGGGCTGGGAAAACGCGCTGGCCTCGGTCTATTCCAGCGGCCATGGCGGCGAGGCGCCCGGCGAATATGCCCGCGCCTTTGCCCGGCTGGAAAACCATTACTTCGTGCATTCCGGCTTTCTGGAGGAAGACGGCTGGATCCTCAAGAATGTCGACCACCTGCGCGGCATTCCCGGCGTGATCGTGCAGGGCCGCTATGACATGATCTGCCCGCCGCAGCGCGCATGGGAACTGGCGCAGGCCTGGCCGGGGGCGGATCTGCGGATGATCCGCAACGCGGGCCACGCCCTGTCCGAACCGGGGATCAGCGCCGAACTGGTGCGGGTCATGGACCAGATCGCCGCCGCACAGGGTCTGCGGCAGGGGCTGCGCCTCTGAACGCGGCAGCGCGGGCGGCATGTCGCGAATTTGATCCGCCTCCCGCCCAGTTCCCTGTGGCCCCGGCGCGGGGCTCTGCGTATCATGGTCCAACCCTGCACTCCCTCCAGCCAGAGGATCCGTCGCTCCGATGACCACTCTCCGCCGCCGCCGCCTGCTGCAATCCGCGCTCGCCGCTGCGGTGCTGGGCGCGTCGGGGCTGGCCAGCCGCCCCGCCCGCGCGGGCGGCGTGCTGCAGGCCGCCCTGTCCGGCGGCAGCACCGCCGACAGCTGGGATCCGCGCAGGCCGCGCGGGGTGTTCATGGTCGCGGCCTCGCAGGGGGCGGTGTTCGACACGCTGACCGAGGTGGCCGCCGACGGCACGCTCAAAGGCGAGCTTGCCACTGGCTGGGAGGCCTCGTCCGATGCGCGCCGCTGGACCGTCACGCTGCGCGACGGCGTCAGCTTCCATAACGGGCGCCGTCTGACGGCAGAGGATGTGCTGGCCTCGCTGGCGCTGCACCGCGATCCGGCCTCGCCCGCCCATGCGCTGGTCTCCGGGATCGAGGAGATGCGGGCCATCTCGCCGCGCGACCTGCGCTTCACCCTGCGCAGCGGCAATGCCGATTTCCCCTATCTTCTGGCCGATCCGCATCTGGTGATCCTGCCCGCCGATGACATGGCCGAGGCGATGGCGCGCGGCATCGGCACCGGCCTTTACCGGGTGGAACGGTTCGATCCGGGCCGCCGCTTCATCGGCACGCGGGTCACAGAACACTGGAAGGATGGCAGCGCAGGCTGGTTCGACCGGGTGGATTTCCTCGCCCTCGCCGATCCCGAGGCGCGGCTGCGCGCGCTGGCCGAAGGCCGGGTGGATGCGGCGGATGCGCTGCCCGCCGCCGCTCTTGCCACGCTCGACAGCGACCCGCGGCTGCGGCTGATCCGCCAGACCGGCAATCTGCAGTATGGCTTTGCCGCCGATCCCGGGCTCGACAGCGCGGATCTGCGGCTGGCGCTGAAACATGCGATGGACCGGCCCCGTCTGGTGGCAGAGGTGCTGGGGGGCTACGGCCAGCCCGGCTGCGATACGCCCATCGGCCCGGCGAACCCGTATTTTTCCGGCGCCACGCCCCCGGCCCATGATCCGGACCGCGCCCGGTTTCACCTGCGCCGCGCTGGGCTGGAGGGGATCCCGCTGCCGGTCAGCGCCTCCGAAGCCGCGTTTCCCGGCGCCGCGCAGGCGGCGGACCTGCTCGGTGAAACTCTGCCCCTGCGCCCCGCCAGCCCCGGCGATCCGGCCCTGCGCGCCCTGATCTCGCCCGGCCGCGCGACCGAAGACTGGAGCCTCAGCATGGCGCCCGCCGCCTGCGCGCCCTGCGATGCCAGCCGCGCCCGCTTCGACACGCTGCTGCAGACCGCACGCGCCGAATTCGACAGCGCCCGCCGCGCCGAGCTTTATGCCGAGCTGCAGATGATGGGTGCCAGCAGCGGCGGCCTGATCCTGCCGATGGCCGCCGACCACCTGCAGGGTCTCAGCCGCAGGCTGGCCACCCCCGCCACGCAGGGTGCGCTCTGGCAGATGGACGATGCGCGCATGGCCGAACGCTGGTGGATCGCCTGACCAAAACTGCCGGGCCGGCCCAAGCACAAGGGCCGGATCTCTTGCAGACCCGGCCCTCTTCTTCTTGGCGGAAATATCCCGGGGGGTCCGGGGGGCTGGCCCCCCGGCCTTGGCTTACAGCACGTAGCGGCTGAGATCGGTGGAGCGTGTCAGCTCGCCCAGATGCGTCTCGACAAAGCCCGCATCCACGGTCACCGCATCACCGGCGCGGTCGGGCGCGGTGAAGGACAGCTCCTCGAACACCCGCTCCATCACCGTATAAAGACGGCGCGCGCCGATATTCTCGATCGACTCGTTGACCTCGGCGGCGATGCGCGCCAGCGCGTGGATGCCATCCTCGGTGAAGGTCACCGTCACCTCTTCGGTGGCCATCAGCGCGGTATACTGCCGGGTCAGCGCATTGTCGGTTTCGGTCAGGATGCGCACGAAATCATCCTCGGTCAGCGCCCGCAGGTTGACCCGGATCGGCAGACGTCCCTGCAGTTCCGGCAGCAGATCCGACGGTTTGGCGATGTGGAACGCGCCGCTGGCGATGAACAGGATATGGTCGGTCTTCACCGGCCCGTGCTTGGTGGACACGGTCGTGCCTTCGATCAGCGGCAGCAGGTCGCGCTGCACGCCTTCGCGGCTGACATCGCCGCCGCGGGTTTCCTGCCGTGCCGCCACCTTGTCGATCTCGTCCAGAAACACGATGCCGTTCTGCTCCACCGCCTCGATGGCGGCGGCCTTCACCTGCTCGTCATCCAGAAGCTTGTCGGCCTCTTCGGAGATGAGAAGCTCGTAGCTTTCCGCCACGGTCAGCCGCTTGCGCGTGGTGCGCTGGCCAAAGGCCTTGCCGAAGATCTCGCCCAGATTCATCATGCCCATCTGGCCGGGCTGGCCGGGGATTTCCATCATCGGAAAGGGCGAGGCGCTGTCGGCCAGATCAAGCTCGATCACCGTGTCGTCCAGCTCGCCCGCCTTCAGTTTGCGGCGGAACATCTCGCGGGTGCCCTCCCGCGCGTCCTGACCGGCGATGGCGGCCACCACGCGGTCCTCGGCGGCCTTGTGGGCGGCGGCCTTCACATCCTCGCGCATCCAGTCGCGGGTCTGCGCGATGGAGGCATCCAAGAGGTCGCGGATGATCTGTTCCACGTCGCGGCCCACATAGCCGACTTCGGTGAACTTCGTCGCCTCGACCTTGATGAAGGGCGCGCGCGCCAGCTTGGCCAGACGGCGGCTGATTTCGGTCTTGCCGACGCCGGTGGGGCCGATCATCAGGATGTTCTTGGGATAGACCTCGTCGCGCAGGTCGGCATCCAGCTGCTTGCGCCGCCAGCGGTTGCGCAGGGCCACGGCCACGGCGCGTTTCGCCTCCTGCTGGCCAATGATGAAACGGTCCAGTTCGGACACGATCTCGCGGGGGGTCAGGTCGGTCATGCGGGTCTCCCCTGTCCGGTCGCGATGGTTTCGACCGTCAGGTTGCCATTGGTGTAAACACAGATGTCGGCGGCGATGGCCATGGCGCGGCGGGCGATCTCTTCGGCGGACAGGTCGCTGTCCATCAGCGCGCGCGCGGCGGCGAGAGCAAAATTGCCGCCCGACCCGATGGCGGTCACGTCATGCTCCGGCTCCAGCACGTCGCCCGCGCCGGTGATCACATACAGATCCCGCCCGTCGGTCACGATCAGCATCGCCTCCAGCTTCTGCAGATATTTGTCGGTGCGCCAGTCCTTGGCCAGATCGACGCAGGCGCGCTGCAGCTGACCGGGGGATTTTTCCAGCTTGGTTTCCAGCCGTTCCAGCAGGGCAAAGGCATCGGCGGTGGATCCGGCAAAGCCGCAGACCACCTCATGTCCACCGGGCGCGAGCCTGCGCACCTTGCGGGCGGTGCCCTTGATCACGGTCTGTCCAAGGCTCACCTGCCCGTCCCCGGCGATCACCACCTCGCCATTTTTTCGGACGCCGATGATCGTCGTTCCATGCCATCCGGGAAAGTCCTGATCGGACATTGGGTCTCCTTTCGTCGCTTGTCGCCATATGGGGGCTGGACATTGGCGGCACAAGGCAGTGCCTTGGGGGAGGGGTTACTGCAGGTGTGTTGAAATGGAAATGCGAACGGATGCGCTGTTGGACGCAGCGCTGGAACAATGGCCGGGATTTGCCGCTGACCTTGGGCTTTCGACAAATGGCTGGGAGGTGGAGCCGCTGGCGCGGCGTGACGACCCGCATCACGCGGTGGTTCTGGTCAAGATGACCGGACCCGAAGGGCAGGCGCTGGTGCTGAAACATGTGGCGGTGCCTTCGGATCTGGAAACCTATGCCCGCGCGATGTCGGCCCATCAGGGCGCGCAGAAGCGTTATCCCGAAGGTGTGCCCGCGCTGCTGAGGTTTGATCTGTCCACCCAGACCTGCGTGATGGATTATGCGGAGGGCAGGATGCTGTCGCTGTGTCTGGCCGAGGCCGGACCCGCGCAGCGTCTTGATCTGCTGCGCCGCGCAGGCGCGTGGCTGGACGGTCTGCATCGTGCCGGGCTGGGGGATCCGCGCCAGTTCCAGCCGAAATTCACTCTGCGCTATCTGCGCCAGATCCGCGAGGATGTGCTGGCCGGGCGGATGCCGGTGGCGGAGCCGGGCCGCTTCTGCGCCGCCGCCGAAACGCTGCTGGCGCGCGAAGCGGAATTTTCCGGGCAGCAGACTCAGGCGGCGCCCACCCATGGCGATCTGCATCTGCGCAATCTGCTGGTGGGGGAGACGCGGATCTGGGGCATCGATTTCGCAGGCGGGCGCATGGTGCCGGTGGGCCATGACATCGCGCGGCTGCTGGTGGATGCAGCCGTGCTTTACGCGGATGCGGACGAGGTGCCCGTGGGCGAGGTGATCCCGGCAGACTGGAGTGCCGCGTTTTTCGAAGGCTACAGGCTGGTGGGGCCGGAGGATCCCTCGGTTCGGCTGCTGCTGCGCCACCGGATGCTGGCGGAATGGTGGGGTCTGCCCGCCTTTGACGAGGATCGCGGGCCCGCGCAGGCGCAGCGGCTGCGCAACCTGCTGGCGCTTGCGCCGCGGATCTTTGGCTAGACCTGCGGGGCGGCCATAAAAAACTGCGCCGCACGGGGGTGCGGCGCAGTTTTGTCCGGACTGGATCCGGTGCTTAGATCGAGCTGTCGATCCAGCTTTGCAGCGAGGCCTTGGGGGCCGCGCCTGCGCGGTTGGACACGACCTGACCGTCCTTGAAGATGAACAGGGCGGGGATGCCGCGCACGCCCATGGCGGCGGCGGTGTTGGGATTCTGGTCCACATCCACCTTGGCAATCTTGATCTTGCCTTCATATTCCTTCGACAGCTCTTCCAGAGCCGGGCCGATCTGCTTGCAGGGGCCGCACCATTCGGCCCAGAAATCGACCACGACGGGAATGTCGGAGTTTTTGACTTCTGCGTCGAAGGTCGCGTCGGTGACGGGAACGGTGGCCATGGGGCTTCTCCTTGCGGGGTTGGCAGCAGCACTATCGAGCCGGAAACGTAAGGAGCGGGCTGCGGATCGTCAAGTTGCGCTGGTGCGGGCCAATGCTGCGGACACAAGATCGTGTGGCAGCATCATGATTTCCTGCGTAGCGGTCCAGACAAGCCCGGTTTCGATGCAGCGTCCGGGCCAGATCTGCGCCAGCGCCGCCGCATAGGCGCCCATCTGCCGCAGCAGGCCTTCGGGCACCTCGGCGGGGCTGGCGGGCACGGTGCGGTTGGATTTGAAATCCACCGCCACCACCCGGTCGGGCGCCACCAGCAGCCGGTCGATGATGCCGTGGATCCGGCCCAAGGGCGCGACCTCGGCGGTCACCGCCACCTCGGCCAGCGTGTCTGTGGCAAAGAACCCCTCCAGCGCGGGGGCGGACAGCACCGCCAGCGCCTCGGCCACCACGCTGTCGGTTTCCAGCGGCGGATCCTCGGCCAGCGCCAGCACATGGCCTGCGGTGGCGGCGCGGATCTCGGGCGGCAGGGCGGCCAGATGTTCCAGCAGCAGATGCAGCAGCGAGCCCCGGCGCTTCGCCTCGTCCTCGTCAAAACCGTCGATCCCGGCCAGCGCCTTGGCCCCGCCCAGATCGGAGGGCGCCAGCACGCGCGGCGCGGACAGGGGCGGCGGCGCGGGGCGCAGCAGCGTCTCGGGCAGATCGGGGATGTCGGCGGTGTCGGGTGCGGGCAGATCCAGCGGCAGATGCGACCAGTCGGCGCTGCCCAGATGCAGCCCCTCGCCGCCGCCCCACTCGCCGAAAGCATAGGTCATGGGCACGGCCCCGGCCCGGGTCATGCCCGCGCGCACCTGATCGAACCACGCGGATCCGTCCTTGCCCAGATTGCCCGCAGCGGCGACCACCAGCCATTTTTCGGCGCGGGTCAGCGCCACATACAGCAGCCGGTCCCGTTCGCGTTCGGCGGCGGCTTTCGCCGTCTCCAGCGCTTCGGCCTGCACCTGCGGCTGGTGGTCGGCGCCGGATTTCCAGACGGTGCCGGTGTCGGTCTTCAGCAGGCTGTCCTTGATGTCCTTTCGCGGCTGGGCGCAGTCGGGCAGGATGACGATGGGCGCCTCCAGCCCCTTGGAGCCGTGCACGGTCATCACCCGCACCCGGCCCCCCGCGCCATCGGGGGCGCGCTTGATTTCCAGATCGTCGGTCTGCACCCATTCCAGAAATCCGGTCAGCGAGGGCACGGCGGTCTGTTCATAGGCCAGCGCCTGCTGCAGCAGCGCGTTGATGCCATCCTCGGCCTCTTCGCCCAGACGGCCCAGCAGCTTCTGCCGCCCGCGATGCCGGGTCAGGATCCGTTCGATCAGATCATAGGGGCGCAGGAAATCGGTCTGTCCGCGCAGATCGTCCAGCAGCGCCAGAACCTGCGGAAACTCGTCCCGCCTGCGGCGCAGTTCGGCCCAAAGATAGCTGCCCATGCGGCGCGGATGTGCCAGACCAAAAAGCGCGCGTTCCGACAGCCCCACCAGCGGCGACCGCAGGGCCGTGGCCAGCGACAGGTCATCTTCGGGCGTGGCAAGAAAGGCCAGCAGCGCCACGATGTCCTTGACCGCAAGTTCCGACATGACCTTCAGCCGGTCGGCCCCCGCGATGGGCAGGCCACGCGCCTTGATCGCGCGGATGATTTCGGAAAACAGCGTGCCGCGCCGCCGTACGAGGATCAGGAAATCCCCGGCATGGATCGGACGGCTGCGATAGGTGCCGGAAAACCCCACTTCCTCGGGCAGGGGCTGGCCGATGGTGCGGGCGATGAACTCGGCGATGCGGTTGGCAAGGATCACGGTGTGATGGCGCTGGCCCACGCGGTCCACCGGTTCGAACCATTCAACTTCCTCGGCGCTGTCGGGCTCCGGCTCCAGATGCGGCCACAGATCGACCCGGCCCGGCATCGCCTCCTTGAAGGCGCGGTGGCGCTGGTCGGGGGCAAAGCCCGACTCCTCGCGCCCCTCGAAGGTGGCATCGACCAGCTGCAGCACCGGCGCGGCGGAGCGGAAGCTGTATTCCAGCATCATCCGCGCCAGCGGCGTTTCGGTGGTCTGCAGCCGGTCGGCGAAATCGTCGCACATGCGGTCGAATTCGCGCGGATCGGCGCCCTGAAAGGAATAGATCGACTGCTTCTTGTCGCCGACCACAAAGATGGTGCGCCGCACCTCGGCCCGCGCCCCTTCGCCTGCGGTGAATTCCCGCGCCAGCCGTTCGATCACCTGCCATTGCAGCGGGCTGGTGTCCTGCGCCTCGTCCACAAGGATATGGTCGATGCCGCCATCCAGCCGGAACAGCACCCAGTCCGCCACCCGGTCATCTGCCAGCAGATCGCGGGCACGCAGCACCAGATCGTCAAAATCCAGCCAGCCGCGCCGCATCTTTTCCGTCTCATAGGCGGGCAGGAAGGCGGCGGCGAAGGCATGCAGCGCCGCCTCGCGCGACAGCGCCGCCAGCGCCAGACGCGGCTCGCGCGCGGCTTCCACCCGCAGCATCAGCGCGTCCAGCGCGCCGATATGATCGGCGAGCGCGCCATTGCGCAGCCCCTTGGTGGGAAAGCTGCCGATCTTGGCGGTGAAGGGCACCTTGGCGCCCTTGCCGGTCAGCAGCACCTGTTCCAGCACCTCCAGCGCGTCCAGCGTGGGGGCGGCGATGGCGGCAAGCTGTCCGCCCGCCTCGCTGTCATTGGCGCCCGAGCCTTTGAGCACCGGCACGATGGCCTGCAGCAGGTCCATCTCTCCGCCCAGAAACACCTCTGCCAGCAGCGTCTCTTCGTCCAGATCGGCGGGCAGGCCGTAAAGCGCGCGCAGATCCGCAGGCCCGCGCGGCGGCAGGAAGGCATCGCGCCGCCCGCAGATTTCACGCAGCAGCGACTCAGGCTCTTCGGACAGCCACGGCGCCAGCCCCGCCACCAGCGGCGCCTGCGGCCCTTCGGCCATATGCTCCAGCACCTCGGCGCGCAGCAGTTCGGCGGCGCGGTCCTCCATCTCGCGGAACTGCGGCGACACGCCCGCTTCCAGCGGAAAGCGCCGCAGCAGGCTGGCGCAGAAGGAGTGGATGGTCTGGATTCGCAGCCCGCCCGGCGTTTCGATGGCGCGGGCAAAGAGCGTGCGCGCCTGCCGCAGCGGGGGCAGATCCCCCTCCAGCCCCAGCTGCCGCAGCTCCGCCGTCAGCGCGTCATCCTCCAGCATGGCCCAGGCCCCAAGGCGCTTGAACAGCCGGTTCTGCATCTCGGTCGCGGCGGCCTTGGTGTAGGTCAGGCACAGGATGTGTTCGGGCAGCACCCCGTCCAGCAGCAGCCGCGCCACGCGGTCGGTCAGCACGCGGGTCTTGCCCGATCCGGCATTGGCGGCCAGCCATGTGGAGCGGTCGGGCCGCGCCGCCTGCACCTGCCGTTCGCTGGCGTCGTTGCGGCTCATGTCAGCGGCTCCTTCACGGCGGCGTCGATCACATCCCATTCGCCAAAGCGCGACAGGTGGTCATAAGGCGCGATGTCGGCCTCTGACACCAGTGCCGCGCGGGCGGTATAGCCGCGATCCGGCTCGAACCAGCGGGTCATCAGCTGTTCGAATTCGGCCCAGACCTGCGCGGGTGGCAGGTCGTCCAGCGGCGCCTCCACCTCGGACGGGGTTGCCGAGACCGACACGAAGACGGCGCGCACCGCATGACGCGGGCTGAGGTTTTCGAACCCGCCGCGTTCGACCATCGCCGCCTCCAGCAGAAGCTGCTTGTCAAAGGTCTTCTGCTGCTTGGCGGTGGGGGCGGCGCCGGTCTTGTAATCGTAAAGATGAGCGTTGCCATCGGCATCCAGATCGATGCGGTCGGCGGTGCCGGTCAGCACGAAGCCAAGCGGCGCGATCTCGGTCTTGCCGCGCGCCTCGTAATGGCGCGGCGTGGCGATGGCCTGACGCGCGGCTTCGGTGGCGGCGAACCAGTCCGCCATGCGCGCCACGCGCGCCTGCCACAGATGCCGCGTCACCGGAAAGGGCAGCGTGTCGGGGTCGCCGATCACCTGCGCCGCCACCGCCCGCAATCCCTGCGCGCTCAGCTGCGCGGGATCGGCCTGCGTTTCCTTGACGAAGCGTTCCAGCACCTCATGGATCAGGATGCCGCGCAGCAGCGCATCGGGCGCGCGCTGCAGCGGGTTGAGCGGGGTCAGCCGCAGCACCCGCTTGGCATAGATCGCGTAAGGATCGCGGATCAGCGTCTTGATCTCTGTCACCGACAGGCGGCGCGGGCGCGCCTCCACCGGCGGCACCGGCGAGGGGCGGGGCGCGGGCGCGCTGGGCACCGGGCGTTCCACCTGCCGCGCCAGCGCCAGCCAGTGCCGTCCGCGCGCCTGCATCTGCCGCAGCGCGTCCGGCCCCTGCCGCGCGGGCAGGCCGTTCATCAGGTTCATCAGCCGGTTCAGCCAGCGCGCGGGCACGGTTTCGGCATCGTCGGATTTCAGCGCGCGCGTCATCCAGACCTGCGGCGCGGCCACCGCCTGCTGGAAATCATGCGCGGCAAGCCCGATGCGGCGTTCGGGCAGCAGCAGCCCCGCCTTGTGCCGCATCCGCCGGTTCAGCCACGGATCGGCGCCGGGCAGTTCCGGCCAGCTGCCTTCGTTCAGCCCGCCAAGGATCAGCAGGTCGGCGCCCATCACCCGCGCCTCCAGCGTGCCCCAGATCAGCAGATGCGGATGCGGCGCGTCGCGGTCGCGCACTTCGTGCTTGGCAAGGATCGCGCCGAACAGGTCGCCGTAATCGCGCGCGTCCAGATCGGTGCCATGCGCCGCCTCGCTTTCCAGCGCGGCGATGGCGGCACGGGCCTTGCGCCCGGCGGCCTTTTTCCACAGCTCCGACGTGTCGGCCCCGGGCCCGGCGGCGATACGTTCCGCCCGGTCCAGATGGCGCGACAGCCACAGCGCCAGCGGCTGCGTGCCGCGCAGCGGCGGCTGGCAGAAACACTCGGCCACCCACTCCGCCCAAGGGCCAAATTCGTTCGCCGCGCCCCAGGCGCGGATCTGGTCCGGCTGCGGAAAGGGCCATGATTTGGCGCGGATATGCAGCTCCAGCTCGCGGGTGGCGCGCAGATGGATGCCCCGGTCGCCGCCGCTATGGGCCAGCGGATGCTTGAGCAGCGCCAGAAGCTGTTCCGCCGTCAGCCCCTGCTGATAGAGCGCCGCCACCTGCCGCAGGAAGCGCCCCGGCGCAGTCAGCTGCAGCGGGATGCCCGCGCTGTCATCGGGCAGGATGCCCCAGCGGTCCAGCGCGGCGGTGACCTGCCGGGTCAGCATCCGGTCGGGGGTGATGAGGGCGGCGGTCACGCCGTCCTCTGCCGCCTGCCGCAGGCGCAGCGCGATGGCCAGCGCCTCCTCGCGCTTGCTGGCAGCTTCCAGCAGGGTCAGATCCGCCGTGGCTTCGGTCAGGTCGGGCAGATGCGCGCCCTCGCTGCGCCACTGGTCGGTGACGGGGGCGGGGCGCAGCGCCAGCGACACCAGCCGGTTGCGCGTGGCACTGGGCGGGGGTGTGCCGGTCCAAGCGGGCAGGGTGGTGGGGTCGATCCCCAGTTCCCCCAGCAGGCGCGAGAACCGGAACTGCGGGTGATCCTCGGCGGCCAGCGCATCGTCCAGCCCCTCCCAGACCGGGCCGGGCATGTCGAAATCGAAGCCGGGCAGCACCAGCGCCCCCTGCGGCAGTTTTGACACCGCGCACATCAGCCGGTGCGTGCTGCCGCGCGACCCGGTGGAGCCGGCAAGGATCACCGGATGGTCGGGCGGCTTTGCCTCCCACGCGGCCAGCCGCTGTTCCAGCGCCAGACGGCGCAGGGCGATGGGGTCGGGCGCCTCTTCCCCGGTGCCGAAATAGCGCTGCACGATCTTCAGGAATTCCAGCGTGCGCAGCCAGTGGCCGGATTCGTCGCTGACATCCAGCGCGGCCAGCGTTTCGGGCGGCACGCCTTCGTCCTGCATCTCGTCCATCAGCGTGGCAAGGCTGTCGGCCAGATCGAACAGGGCGGCGCGCGGTGCAAGATCCGGCTGCGCGTCCAGCAGTTTCGACACCAGCCCGGTCAGTTCCAGCCGCCGCCGCAGCGGCGAAACCGGCGCGGGCAATTGCGCCAGCGCCACCGGATCGGCAAGCGAGGTCAGCAGCCGGATGCGCGGCAGCACGCAGGCGGGCCCGGTGTCAAAGATGCCCCGGATCCGCCGCGCCATGCGGGTGGTGTTCACGATCAGCTCGACCCGCGCCATGGCCTCGGGCGGCTCGCCCGCCATGCGCGCGCGCAGCCCGTCCACCAGCGCGGCGGGAAAGTCGACGCCGGGGGCTAGGCCAAAGACGCGGGGGGACTCCTGCGGATCAAACATGGCGGGCCAGCATCGCCTCGGCCTCGGCGATGCCCTGCGGGTGGCCGACATCGGCCCAGTGCCCGGGATAGGGCAGGCCGAACAGCCGCCCCTCCGCCGCCATCGCGGTCCAGATCACGTTGAGCGAAAACACCGCCTCGGGCACGTCCTGCAGCCGGTCGGTGGCAAGGATCTGCGCGCCGGTATAGACCATGTCGCCGCCCCGGATCAGCCGCCCCTGCGGATCAAAGGTGAAATCGCCGCCGCCCTTGCGCCCGGTGGCACGCTCCAGCGGCACGCAGAGCAGCAGCGCGTCCATCCGCGCCGGATCCCATGCCGCGGCCAGCAGATCCAGCGGGTTGGGCCCGGACCAGACGGCATCGGTGTTGAGCGTGAACACCGGATCCGGGCCCAGATGCGGCAGGGCGGCGCGCAGCCCGCCCCCGGTGTCGAGGATCTGCGGCTCTTCTACCATCACCGTCACGTCGCGCCCGGCCAGATGCTCGGCGATGCGCGGGGCAAGGTAATGCGCGTTGACCACGCGGCGCGGAACGCCTTGGGTCAGATCCAGCGCGTGATCCAGCAGCGGGCGGCCCGCCACCGGGATCAGCGGTTTCGGGCAACGGGCGGTCAGCGCGCCCATCCGGGTGCCGAACCCGGCGGCAAACAGCATCACGGCATCGGGCATGGGGATTTCAGCCTTTGCAGGGTCTCGGGCGTGGGGGCGGGCAGGGCGCCCTGCAGCGCCTCGGCCACGGCGGCCAGCGCGGGATGGCGCAGATCCGCCTGCAGATGGCCCCAGACCCGGGGGATCAGGTCGATATAGCCGGGCTTGCCCCGGCTGGCGGCAAGCCGGGCGAAGACGCCCAGAATGCGCAGGTTGCGCTGCGCGCCCAGCACGGCCAGCGCGGCGCGGAACGGCGCCTCGGGCAGGCCGGTCCGGGACAGGTAATGCGTGATGCAGGCCTCCGCCACGGCGGGGGCCACGTCGCGCCGCGCATCCTCGATCAGCGAGACCAGATCATAGGCGCGGTGCCCGGCCAGCGCGTCCTGAAAATCCAGCAGGCCCGCGCGGGCGGGGCCGCTGCGACAGGGCAGCCACAGGATGTTTTCGGCGTGATAATCGCGCAGGATCATCACATCGGTGTCGGGGGCGTGGTGGTCCAGCGCCTGATGCAGCGCGGCTGTGGCCGCGTCGCGCCGGGCCGGATCGGGGGCGCCCATGGCGTAGTGGTCAAAGGCCAGATCGGTCATCCGCGCCAGAAGATCCGGCGTGGCGGCGGTCAGTCCGGGGGGCGGCGCGTGGCGGTGCAGCACCACCAGCGCGTCGGTGGCGCAGAGGTAAAGCTCGGTTTCCCGGGCGGGATCCCCGGCAAGCCGGGCGATCAGCCCGTCGCCCAGATCCTCCAGCAGCAGCTGCCCCGGTGCTTCGGCCAGAATGTCTGGCGCGCTGAGCCCCAGCGCCCGCAGATGCCGCGCCAGCCGGGCAAACAGCGCCACGTCGCCGTCGGGATCGTCCATCAGGATGGCGCTTTCGCCGGTCCGCCACAGCCGGGTGTAGCGCCGGGAGGAGGCATCGCCCGCCAGCGGTTCGGCCCGGGCGCCGCCCCAGCCCGCGCGGTCCAGAATGGCGGTCATGCCAGCCCCTCCAGCAGCTGCGGGCCGCGCGGGCCATAGCCGCGCAGGGTCAGGGTGCGGCTGTCATCGCCGGTCACGGAAAATTCGAGATGCAGCGCGCCGGGGGGCACCAGATCCGCCAGCCGGTCCGGCCATTCGATCAGGCAGATCGCCGTTTCGAACGCGTCGAGCAGGCCCAGTTCCACGCATTGATCGGGATCGGACAGGCGATAGAGATCGGCATGCCAGACCTCGCCCGCGGGCGTGTCATAGACCTGCACCAGCGTGAAGGTGGGCGAGGGCACATCCTCTGGCACCTCCTGCAACGTCTGGATCAGGCAGCGGGCGAAATGGGTTTTGCCCGCGCCGATGCCGCCCTGCAGCAGCAGCACGTCGCCGGGCCGCAGACGGGGCGCCAGCGCTGCGGCCAGCGCGCAGGTGGCATCGGGCGAAGGAAGCGTTACGGTGCGCGAGAACATGGCCGGAACTTACCCGGCCCTGCGTCAGGTGCAAGACGCATCGCGGCAAAATCAGGCGTCGTGCAGCGATGGTTCGGGATGTGGCACCACCGCGCCGATGCGGGAAAAGCGGACCAGCGTGGCGCCGCCTGCCACCGGTTCCACCCGGCAGATCAGGCGCTGCCCGCAGAGCAGATCCAGTTCCGCATCCCAGATGGCGCGGTCGGTGAGGTTCAGCACAAAATCGCGCAGATCGCCCCAGACCGGGGTGGGACGGCACTGCGCCTGCCAGAGCCGGGTGGCATCGGTCACGCCGGTTTCGGTCAGCGTGATGTCGGGGTCGGAATTCCACAGGTCGCGATAGGCTTCGTTGCAGAAGCTCAGCACGCCCATCTGCGAAAACACCGCGATGGCATCATCCAGACAGTCCAGCACCGCGTGCGAGGTCTCGATCTCCTGCCGGAAGCGGCGGGTCAGCGACACTTCGGCGCTGATATCCTCGAACAGGAAGGCGATGCCGCCATCGGGATGGGGCCGTCCGGTGATCTTGTAGGTCAGCCCCGAAGGCAGGTTCCATGTCTCGATATAAAGATCGCTGGAGGCGGCGGCGATCAGGTCGCCGAGCTTGTCGCGCCAGTTCTGGTAGTTCTTCGGCTCCGGCATCATGCGCTTGTCGCGCAGCATGTCGAAAAAGCTCAGCAGGTTGGGCCGCACGCTCAGGAAATCGGCGGGCAGGGCGGTCAGGTCGATGAGGGCCGGGTTGAACAGCACCAGCCGCCGTTCCTTGTCGAAGACCGCAAGCCCGATGGGCAGATGCGCGAAGATCCGGGTCAGCGTCTGCAGGAAATTGCGCTGCGACATTTCCGAAGTGATGATCGCGTCGATGCTGAGCGCGACATGCAGCCAGCCTTCGGGCACGCGATGGGACTGCACCTCGAACCAGAGGGTGCCGCCGGTCTGCAGGTCGGGGGCAGAGACGCGGGTGACCTGCGTATCCTCGTCCTCTGCGGGCAGCAGGTCGAACGGGCAGGGCCCGTCGGCGGCACAGCCCATCTGGGCGCAGATGTCCTCAAAAGCGGCGTTGTGCCAAAGGGTCTGGCCGCTGTCGCTGCTTTGCCAGATCGGGCAGGGCACAAGCGCCATGGTGCGGCGCAGCCGATCCAGATCGGCGCGGTCCGCCTGCAGCCGCAGCTGTGCGCCCAGCCCCAGCGGCGGGCCGCTGACCGTCAGCCGCAGATCCGGCCCTTGGGGAGAGATTACCAGCCGCAGGTCGGGATTCCCCTCCGAGGTCAGGATGGTTTCTTCCTGCGGCGGCTGGTCGGGCAACGGGCCGAACAGCGGGGTCAGCGCGCAGACCAGATCGGTCCAGTCCAGCGGTTCGGCCACGGCGCAGTCGACCATCTGCCGGGCGGACGCCGTCATGTCGATCACGCGGGGGCCGGTGAGCAGGATTTCGGTGCGTTCCGGAACCGGGGCCAGCGCCGCCGCCACCTCCGGCACGTAATGCCGCGACGGCCGCAGCAGCAGCGCGCCAAAAAAGGCCGCCGCCCCGGCGCCAAGCCCGATCGCAATGGCCGCGAAGACGTCAATCAAGATCTGCCTCCCCCAGATGACCCGGCTTCCTCGCTAGGCAAGCAGGGTTAATAACCGGTTAACACAAACGCGCGGGCAAGGCGCGGGCCGAGATATTCAGGCATCAAACGGGCGGTTCTGGCCAAGTGCGGCGCCCCGGGGCGGGTTCGGGGGCACGATCGCCTCGCGCGGCCAGACCACCTCGACGACGGCGCCGCGCCGCGCGCCGCTGTCCTGCGGCTCCGTCACCTCGGCGCCATTGGCAAAGCTCAGTTCGGCCCCGGTGCGTTCCAGCAGGGTCTTGGCGATGAACAGCCCCAGCCCCATGCCTTCGTATTCGGGGCGGGCGCGGCGGTCGGCCTCGCTGCGGCGGCGGCGCATGAACGGATCGCCGATGCGCCCGAGCAGATGCGGGGGAAAGCCCTCTCCGTCGTCGAGAATGCGCAGGGTTATATGGCTGCGCGACCATTCCGCCTCGATCCAGACCTGCGTGCGGGCAAAATCCACCGCGTTCTGGATCAGGTTGCGCAGCCCGTGGATGATTTCGGGGCGGCGCAGGATTTCCGGCTGCGGCAGGTCGCCGATGGCGGTTTCGCGCAGCGTGATGGTCTTGCCGCGGGTTTCGTGCGGTTCCGCCGCCTCGCGCAGCACGGCGGTCAGCGGCGCCTTGCGCAGATGCAGGTCATCCTTGCCCGCCCGTCCCATCGACCGCAGGATGTCGCGGCAGCGGTCGGCCTGTTCGCGGATCAGCCTTGCATCGTCCTGCAGGTCGGGCCGGTCGTCCAGTTCCTCCATCAGTTCCGAAGAGGTGAGCTTGATCGTGGCCAGCGGCGTGCCCAGTTCATGCGCCGCCGCCGCCACCACCCCGCCCAGATCGTTGAGCTTCTGCGCGCGGGCCAGCGCCATCTGCGTGGCGGCCAGCGCATCGGACATCGCGTTCATCTCGCGCGTGATGCGGCGGGAATAGACCGACAGGAACAGCAGCGCGATGGTGATCGCCGCCCACTGGCCGAAGATGAACAGATCGGGGATGCGCAGCGTCACGCCATCGCCGGTGCGCAGCGGCAGATGCGCAAAGACCATGGCCGAGATCAGCCCGAAGGCGGCGGCGTTCAGGATCACGGTTGAACGCAGCGACAGCATCACCGCCGACACGGTGACCGGCCCCAGCACCAGCACCGAAAACGGGTTGTTGAGCCCGCCGGTCAGGAACAGCAGGAAACACAGCTGCAGCAGGTCGAAGAGGACCATCAGGAAGTTTTCGGTTTCCGACAGCCGCTTGTTTTCCGGGAAGATGAACATGGCGACCAGATTCCCGATCACCGCCACGCCCACGGCCAGATAGCACAGGCCAAGTTCCAGCTGCAGGTCGTAGAGCCGCTGCGCCACCACCAGTGCGACGATCTGTCCGGTGATGGCCACCCAGCGCAAAAGGATCATGGTGCGCAGGCGAATGAAGTTGCTGCGCTCGTAATCTCCGAGCAGTCCTAGTTCGCTCTGGCTCATTCCGGTGCTTTCGTGACTTGATCCCCAAGGGGTAATTGTTAGGTCTGGACCGCATGGTCCGCAATGCGTCCGCGAAGGAGTCCTGTCCATGAAGATCGCAACACTGGTCGCGCTGGTCGCCTCGGGCGGGCTGCTGGCGCTGATGGGGGGGATCTGGGTCTCGACCCAGATGACCGGGCCCGGGGACGAATTCGCCGAATGCCGCATGGGCACCGTGGCGGGCGGGGCCGAGACCATCGGCGGGCCGTTCACGCTGGTGAATGCCGCGGGCGAGACGGTGACCGATGCCGAGGTCATCACCGAACCGGCGCTGGTCTATTTCGGCTATACCTTCTGCCCGGATGTCTGCCCGCTGGACACGGTGCGCAACGCCGAAGCCACGGATATTCTGGAAGAGCAGGGCCATTCGGTGACGCCGGTGATGATCTCCATCGATCCCGCCCGCGACACGCCCGAGGTGATGGGCGAGTATTCCGAGGCGATCCATCCGCGCATGGTCGGGCTGACCGGCAGCGAGGAGCAGGTGCAGGCCGCCACGCAGGCCTATCGCGCCTATTCCAAGAAGAATGACAGCGGCGATGACTACTATCTCGTCGACCATTCCACCTTCACCTATCTGGTGCTGCCGGAGCAGGGGTTTGTGGAATTTTTCCGCCGCGAACTGACGGCGGATGAGGTGGCGGAGCGCAGCGCCTGCTTCCTTGACAAGCTTTGAGACCGGGACAGTTTGACCGACCGGGATCCGCAGTCTAAGACTGAGGTCCGAACTTTTACAGAACGGGGGCTGGGGTGGCGGAACGCACACAAGACGATCTGGGCGACGACCGTTCGCTGCTGCTGGTCGATGATGACGAGCCCTTCCTGAAACGGCTCGCCAAGGCCATGGAAAAGCGCGGGTTCGAGGTCGAGACCGCCGAGACGGTCGCCGCCGGTACCGCCATCGCCACCGCCCGTCCCCCCGCCTATGCCGTGGTGGATCTGCGGCTGGAGGATGGCAACGGGCTTGACGTGGTGGAGGTGCTGCGCGAACGCCGCCCCGACTGCCGCGTGGTGGTGCTGACCGGCTACGGCGCGATTGCCACCGCCGTGGCGGCGGTGAAGATCGGCGCCACGGATTACCTGTCCAAGCCCGCCGATGCCACCGACATCACCAATGCGCTGCTGCAGCGCGGCGACGAGCTGCCGCCGCCTCCGGAAAACCCGATGAGCGCGGACCGGGTGCGCTGGGAGCATATCCAGCGGGTCTACGAGCTGTGCGACCGCAACGTGTCGGAAACCGCGCGGCGGCTGAACATGCATCGCCGCACCCTGCAGCGCATTCTGGCCAAACGCTCTCCCAAGTAGGGCTGCCGGATCCAGCGGGCGCGGCCTTGCGGCCGCGGCAGGTCATGTCGCCCGTGGCCGGGCTCCGGGCCGCCTCCGGCGGGAGTTTTCGGGCAAGATGAAGGGCGGCTACAGGTCGTAGCGTTTGAGCACCTTGTCGACCAGCTGCCCGGTGGCAAGGCGGTAGTTTTCGAGGCGTCCCCAGTCCTCGAAGCCGCGGCTCTGGTAATAGATCAGCCCGCCGCTGTTGTCGGCGCGGATTTCGGCATTGATCCAGACATAGCCTTCGGCGCGGCAGGCGGGTTTGGTCGCCTCGAACAGGGCCGATCCGATGCCGAGCCCGGTGCGTCCGGGCCGGGCAAAGCTGGAGATCTGCGCCACTTCGGCGCCCAGCGTCGGGTGCGGGTCGACCCATTGAAAGCCCAGCACCTCCCCCTGCGGATCCTCGGCCAGATGCCAGATGGCGCGGGGACGGGCCATCCAGCCGCGCAGGGTGTCGGCGCTGGCGGGGCTGGTCATGGCGGTAGTGCCGCCAAGGGCGATCACCGCATTCAGCAGCTCTGCCATGGGGCGGGCATCAAGGGGGCCGGCGCGGCGGACGGAAAGCGGGGTCATGGGCAGAGCCTCAGCAGGTCGGCATGGCGGGTGGTGTAGGCGGCGCGCACCTCCACCGGGGGGCGCAGGTGGATGTCGAGCCCCGCCATCAGGTCGGGGGCGGGGCGGCCGAAGAAGCGGCTGGCCTCGGCTTCGGAAAAGCCCGCGATCTGCGTCGCCTCCATCCATGCCGACACGGTGTCGGCCTTCTTGATCTGGCGCTTGAGCTTGGCGGGGGTGACGGCGGGCAGGCCGAAGCGGATGTGGATGGCGGCGGCAAGGCGTTTGTCCAGCTCGCCATAATCCGGACCGATGGCAGCCTTGACCGGCGAGATCATGTCGCCGATCACATATTCCGGCGCGTCATGCAGCAGGGCGGTCAGCCGGTCGGCGGGGCTGGCCTGCGGGCAGAGCCGGGCAAAGATCACCTCCACCAGCAGCGAATGCTCGGCCACGGAATAGGGGTGGTCGCCGCGGGTCTGGCCGTTCCAGCGCGCGACAAAGGCAAGCCCGTGGGCGATATCCTCGATTTCCACATCCACCGGGGTGGGGTCGAGCAGGTCGAGCCTGCGGCCCGACAGCATCCGCTGCCAGGCGCGGGGAGGGCGGGCCATGGCGTCAGGCCCCGTCGGGGGGTGAAAGCTGCATCGGGTGCCTCTGGATTATCCCTCTGTTTGCCTCAGTTTCTGATCCACGTTGCGGGGCAAATCAAGGGATGCTACCCCGCGCGGCAACATCGCGGACAGGAATTGGAGCGCCGGACATGGCTGCAGACTACATCGTCAAGGACATCGCGCTGGCCGGATATGGCCGCAAGGAACTGGACATCGCCGAGACCGAGATGCCGGGGCTGATGGCCTGCCGGGCGGAATTCGGCGAAAGCCAGCCGCTGAAAGGCGCGCGGATCGTGGGCTCGCTGCACATGACGATCCAGACCGCCGTGCTGATCGAGACGCTGACCGCGCTGGGCGCGGATGTGCGCTGGGCCTCGTGCAACATCTTTTCGACGCAGGATCATGCGGCGGCGGCGATTGCCGCGGGCGGCACGCCGGTCTTTGCGGTGAAGGGCCAGACGCTGGAGGAGCACTGGGATTACCTTGACCGCTCCTTCCAGTTCCCCGAAGGCGCGAACATGATCCTCGACGATGGCGGCGATGCCACGCTTTATGTCCTGCTGGGCGCGCGGGCCGAAGCGGGCGAGGACATCATCCCCGTCCCCACCTCTGAAGAGGAAGAGGTAATCAAGGCGCAGATCGCCAAGCGCATGGCGCAGTCGCCGGGCTGGTTCACCCGCACCCGCGACGCGATCAAGGGCGTGTCCGAGGAAACCACCACCGGGGTGCACCGCCTCTATGATCTGCAGAAGAAGGGCCTGCTGCCCTTCCCGGCGATCAACGTGAACGACAGCGTCACCAAGTCGAAATTCGACAACAAATATGGCTGCAAGGAATCGCTGGTGGACGGCATCCGCCGCGCCACCGACACGATGATGGCGGGGAAGGTTGCCGTGGTCTGCGGCTATGGCGATGTGGGCAAGGGCTCTGCCGCCAGCCTCAGCGGGGCAGGCGCGCGCGTCAAGGTGACCGAGGCCGACCCGATCTGCGCGCTGCAGGCGGCCATGGACGGCTATGAGGTGGTGCTGCTGGAGGATGTGGTGTCCAGCGCCGACATCTTCATCACCACCACCGGCAACAAGGACGTGATCCGCATCGAGCATCTGCGCGAGATGAAGAACATGGCCATCGTCGGCAATATCGGCCATTTCGACAATGAAATTCAGGTGGCCGCGCTGAAGAACCACAAATGGACCAACATCAAGGAACAGGTGGACATGATCGAGATGCCTTCGGGCAACCGGATCATCCTGCTGTCCGAAGGCCGCCTGCTGAACCTTGGCAATGCCACCGGCCATCCGTCCTTTGTGATGTCGGCGTCTTTCACCAATCAGGTGCTGGCGCAGATCGAGCTGTGGAAGAATGGCGGGCAGTATGAAAACAAGGTCTATATCCTGCCCAAGCATCTGGATGAAAAGGTCGCGCGCCTGCATCTGGACCGCATCGGCGTGAAGCTGACCCAGCTGTCGGCGGAACAGGCCGCCTATATCGGCGTGACGCCGGAAGGCCCGTTCAAGCCGGAACATTACCGCTACTGATCCCATCGCGTAACGCCCTGTCCGGGGCGTTACGCAACCGACATCGGGCAGCCATGAGAGCGTTACGCGCAGCGGATAGCAGCAGCGCATCACGACCCTCACAAGGACCGATCCGATGCGCCTTTCGCTTTCCGTTATCGCGCTTTCCGCCGCGCTGGCCGCCCCCGCGCTGGCGCAGGAGACCTTTCCCGCGACGCTGGCGGGCCATGCCGTGCTGCCCGCGCTGTCGCTGGTGGCGCCGCCCGCCGACGCGCCGCGCGATGCCATGATCTCGGGCAAGTTCACCGGCGCTGCGCGCAATGACGCCCCGATGAGCGTGGAAGGCAATGTCGGCAAGGCCTATGGCGGCCATGGCACCGGCTACGCGCTGCCCTTCATCGGCCAGCCCGTGCAGGGCATGTCGGGGTTTGCCATGAACCGCGCCGAGGATGGCAGCTGGTATGTGCTGACCGATAACGGCTTCGGTTCCAAGCGCAATTCGGCGGATGCGCTGCTGTTCTTCCACAAGATGGCCCCCGATTTCGAGGCGGGCACGGTGGAGCGTCGGGACACCATCTTCCTGACCGATCCCGACCACAAGGTGCCGTTCCGCATCGCCTATGAAGGCACGGACAGCCGCTATCTGACCGGGGCCGATTTCGACCCGGAAAGCATTCAGGTGCTGGGCGATGACGTGTGGATCGGCGAGGAATTCGGGCCCTACATCCTCCGCGCCGGTCTGGACGGTGTGGTGAAGTCGGTGCATGCCACCATGCTGGACGGCCAGCAGCTGACCAGCCCCGACACCTACAGCGTGTTTGTCCCCGCGACGGCTGGCAAGGATTTTCAAGTGCAGCGGTCGGGCGGCTATGAAGGCATGGCGCTGAACCCGGAAACCGGGATGCTGTGGGCGATGCTGGAAAAGCCGGTGCTGGGCGAAGATGGCCAGCCCGAGGGCAATTTCCTGCGCGTCATCGCCTTTGACACCAACACCGCCGACTGGACCGGCGAAAGCGTGAAATTCGCGCTGACCGAAGGCGCCACCGCCATCGGTGATTTCAACTTCATCGACGCCACCCGTGCGCTGGTGATCGAGCGCGACAATGGCGAGGGCGATCTCAGCAAGGCCTGTGCCGAAGGCGCCACCGACACCTCTGGCTGCTATCCGATTCCGGCCCGGGTCAAGAACATCGTGCTGGTCGACACTGCCTCGGTCGACGAGGACGGCTTTGTCCGCCGCATCGGCCAGATCGACCTGCTGAACATCGCCGATCCGGAAGGTGTCGCGCTGGAGGGCTTCCGCCCCGAAGACGGCGCCTTCACCTTCCCGTTCTTCACCATCGAGGATGTGGCGCGGGTGGACGAGACCCACATCATGGTGGCCAATGACAACAACCTGCCCTTCTCGGGCGGGCGCGAGATCGGCACGGCGGCAGCGAATGAATTCATTCTGCTGTCGGTGCCGGAACTGCTGGCGGCCCAGTAAGGCGCTACAGGAAAGGGGCGCCAGAGCGGCGCCCCTTTTGTTGCGGACGGCGTCAGTGAAAGCGCCGGATCTCCCCGGACTGCAGCCGCGCCATGTAGCTCTGCATCTCGGCCTTCACCACCGGCATCAGGACATAGAGTCCCACGATGTTGAACAGCCCCATGGCAAAGATCGCCGCATCGGAAAAGTCGATCACCGGCCCAAGGTTCATGGCGGCGCCGATCACCACGAACAGGCAGAACAGGATCTTGAAGCTCAGTTCCTGCGCGCGGCCTTCGCCGAACATGTAGGTCCATGCCTTCAGCCCGTAATAGCTCCACGAGATCATCGTGGAAAAGGCGAACAGGATCACCGCGATGGCCAGCACATAGGGAAACCATGTGATCGCCGATCCGAAGGCCGCCGAGGTCAGCGCCACGCCGGAGGCATCGCCCAGCGTTTCCACCCGGCCCAGCTCGGCATTCCACAGATAGGTGCCGGTTTCGGGATCCACCTGCAGCACGCCGGTGATGACGATGACCAGCGCGGTCATGGTGCAGATCACCACCGTGTCGATGAAGGGCTCCAGCAGCGAGACATACCCTTCGGTGATCGGCTCCTTGGTGCGGACGGCGGAATGGGCGATGGCCGCCGACCCCACGCCTGCCTCGTTGGAAAAGGCCGCGCGCTTGAAGCCCTGGATCAGCGCGCCGACCAGCCCGCCCGCCACGCCCAGCCCGGTAAAGGCGCCGTCAAGGATCTGCCCGAAGGCCCAGCCGATGCGGTCGTAATTCATCACGATCACGATCAGCGCGGTGCCGACATAAAGCACGCCCATGATGGGCACGATCTTTTCCGTGACCTGCGCGATGGATTTCAGCCCGCCCACGATCACCGCAAAGACGATGCCGGCAAAGATCACGCCGGTGATCCAGCCGGGATAGTCGCCAAGGATATTGGCAAGCTGCGCATGGGCCTGATTGGCCTGAAACATGTTGCCGCCCCCCAGCGAGCCAAAGACGCAGCAGATGGCAAAGGCCACTGCCAGAAACCGGCCCATCCCGGAATAACCCCGCTCTGCCAGCCCTTTGGACAGGTAATACATCGGGCCGCCGGATACGGTGCCGTCGGGATATTCGTTGCGGTATTTGACGCCCAGCGTGCATTCGGTGAATTTGGACGCCATGCCCAGCAGACCGGCGAGGATCATCCAGAAGGTGGCGCCGGGTCCGCCGATGGACACCGCCACCGCGACGCCCGCGATATTGCCCAGCCCCACCGTGCCCGACAGGGCCGTGGCCAGCGCCTGAAAATGGCTGACCTCGCCCGCGTCGTCGGGATCCGAATATTTGCCCGACACCAGAGCGAGGGCATGGGGAAAGGCGCGGACCTGCACGAAGCCGAAATAGAGCGTGAAGATGGTCGCGGCGGCCACCAGCCACAGCACGATCCACGGGAACTCCGTGCCCGGAAAGGGCGAAAAGATGAAGCTGACAAAAGGCCCGGTCACCCTGCCGATGGCGGCATTGATCGCCTCGTCCACGGTATTGGCGCGGGCGGGCAGGGCGGTCAGCGCCGCTGCGGCGCTCAGGGGCAGAAGAAGGCTGCGGGTCATGACGGGATCTCCTGCGCTCAGGGCACGATGACGGTGGGAACGGGCGCGATCTGCGCCAGTCCGATGGGCACCGATCCAAAGATCCGCGCGGCGACCGACTGCGTGCCCGCGCGCCCGACAAAGATCATCGCGGCCCCGGCTTCCCTTGCGGTGTCGGCCACAAGCTCGACCACATTGCCATAGCGGATGCGGCCCTCGCCCGAGATCCCGGCGGCGGTCACGCGGGCCAGCGCCGGATCCAGAATCGCCGCCTGCGCGCGGGCCATTTCCTGTTTGCGGCGGGCGTGGCGTTCCTCGATCTCCTGCGGGGTGAGGAATTTATAGGGCGACCATTCAAGGATATGCACCAGCAGCAGCCGCGCCTGATCCCGTTTCGCCCGTGTGATCGCATAGTCCAGAAGGCCGGAATCGCCTTCTTTCCCCTCGTAAGCCACGAGGAAGATTTCCTGTGTCATCGATATATCCCCGGTTGTTGGTGCAGGGACGGCAACACCGGCGGCCCGTTTCCCGGATCTCGGCCCGAAACCACCCTCCCGCCTTGATCATCCCGGAGATATCATGAGTCTGTCACGCAGTTTTGCCGCCCCCGCCCCGCGCCTCGCGCGCGCAGGGTGGCGGAGATCCGTCCAAGTTGATGAAAATGCGGGGTGTTTCGCCTTTGCCCGGCGGGCGGATTTCGGCTATTCCTATCCGACGGCCAGAACGGCCGGATCCAGAATTCTGCCGTGGCTGCGTGTGTGGGAGCATGCTCTGGGGTGGCAAGGGGTCCGGTTTGGCCGGGCCCCTTACTTTACCGGGTCAGATCCCGCGCCGGGTCAGCTATCCAGCCCGCCCATGGCGCAGACTTTCGCCCATTCTTCCGCCGTGACCGGCTGCACCGACAGGCGCGCCTGTTTCACCAGCGCCATTCCGGCCAGATCGGGCTCTGCCTTGATCTGGTCCAGCGTCACCGGACGGGGCAGCGGCATCACCGCCTTGATGTCCACGCAGTCCCAGCGCGGATCCTCCGCCTTGCTGTCGGGATGCGATTCCGCGATCACCTCGACAATCCCCACCACCGCCTTTTCGCTCTGCGAGTGGTAGAAAAAGCCGCGGTCGCCCACCGTCATCTCGCGCATGACGTTGCGCGCCTGATAGTTGCGCACGCCGTCCCATTCCTCGCCCGTGTCGCCCTTGGCCAGCTGATCCTGCCACGACCACGCCGAAGGCTCGGACTTGAACAGCCAGAACCTCATCCGATGACCTTTTTCCATGCGATCAATTCGACACTTTCGAACAGCCCGGCCTTGGCATAGGGATCGGCACTGGCCCAGGCCTGCGCCGCGTCCATGTCGGCCACGTCAAGGATCACAAGGCTGCCGCACATGTCGCCCGTGTCGTCCAGCAGCGGCCCGGCCTGCGCCACCACCCCGGTGGCGTCGATATAGGCCAGATGATCGTCGCGCGTGTCCTTGCGGATCTGCAGCGCGCCGTCCTTGTCCTTGGCGATCAGGGCAACAAGCATGGTCATTCCTCCTTGAGGGGTCTGGAAAGAAGCTCGTCCAGAGCTTCGGAAACGGTGGCCTCGCCTGCGGCCAGCGCGGCCACCACGGCAGAGATCGGCATGGACAGGCCTTCGCGCGCGGCCAGCTGGGTGACGGCGCGCGCGGTGGCGGCGCCTTCGACGGTGACGCGGGGATCAAACGCCTGCCCCTGACCCAGCGCCTGCCCGAAGCGGTAGTTGCGCGACAGATCCGAGGTGCAGGTCAGCGCCAGATCGCCCAAGCCCGAAAGCCCCGCCAGCGTTTCGGGGCGCGCGCCGAAATGCGCGGCCAGCCGGGTCATTTCGGCAAAGCCGCGGGTCATCAGCGCGGCGCGGGCGCTGTCGCCCAGCCCCGCGCCGATGCAGGCGCCGCAGGCGATGGCGATCACGTTTTTCAGCGCGCCGCCCAGTTCCGCCCCGGTGACATCGGTGGTGCGGTAAAGCCGCAGGCTGCGGGTCGACAGCTGGTGCTGCAGGTCATGGCCCGCCTGTGCATCGGCGCAGGCCAGCGTCAGCGCGGTCGGCAGCCCGCGCGCGATGTCGGCGGCAAAGCTGGGGCCGGTCAGCACGGCGGGCAGCGCCTGCGGCTTGGCGCGGGTGATGACCTTCGACGGGCCGGTGCCGGTGGCAAGGTCGATCCCCTTGCAGCAGGCGACCAGCCGCGCGCCGTCGAGCGGCGCGTCGAGCGCGCCCAGCAGATCCGACAGGCTCTGCATCGGCACGGCCAGCAGCAGCGTCCGGTGCTGCGCCGCCTGCGCCAGTTCCGTGGTCACGGCGATGCCGCTGGGCAGGTCCACCCCCGGCAGGTGCGGCGACAGGCGGGTGGTGGCCAGCTGCGCCATCGCCTCGGGGTCGCGGCCCCACAGGGTGACGGGCGTGCCTTCGCGCGCCAGCGCCACCGCCAGTGCCGTGCCGAACGCGCCCGCGCCCAGGATGCCGATCATGCCTTGGCCCCCTTCTTGCCCGACCCCAGCAGCGGGGCAGCACTCTGGTCCAAGGGCCAGCGCGGACGGGCGGCCAGCGTCATGTCAGACCGCTCGCCCGCGGCCAGAAGTTCCGATCCGGCATAGGCGATCATCGCGGCATTGTCGGTGCACAGCGCCAGCGGCGGCGCGGTGAAGCGCACCTGACATTCGGCGCACAGATCCTGCAGCGCGCCGCGCAGCGCGGCATTGGCAGCAACCCCGCCCGCAACGGCCAGCGCCGGGGCCTGCGGGGCGCCGTCCAGATAGATCTCCAGCGCGCGGCGGGTCTTTTCGGTCAGCACGTCGCGCACCGCCGCCTGAAACCCGGCACACAGGTCAGACACGTCCTGCGCGTGCAGCCCGCCCTGATCCGCGATCAGCCGGTCGCGCAGCCGCAGCAGCGCGGTTTTCAGCCCGGAAAAGGACAGATCGCAGCCGGGCCGGTCCAGCAGCGGGCGCGGAAAGGCAAAGCGGCGGGCATCGCCCATCCGGGCGCGCGCCTCCACCGCCGGGCCGCCGGGCTGCGGCAGGCCCAGAAGCCGCGCGGTCTTGTCAAAAGCCTCGCCGGGGGCGTCGTCGATGGTGCCGCCCAGCCGGGTAAACTCCTGCGGGCCGCGCACGATCAGGAACTGGCAATGCCCGCCCGACACCAGCAGCATCAGATAGGGATAGGGCAGATCGTCGGTCAGCCGCGGCGTCAGCGCATGGCCCGCCAGATGGTTGACGCCGATCATCGGACGGTCCAGCGCCGTGGCCAGCCCCTTGGCCAGCATCACGCCCGACAGGACGCCACCGATCAGCCCGGGGCCAGAGGTGACCGCCACCGCATCCAGATCGGCCAGCGTCACCCCGGCCTGCGCCAGCGCCTGTTCCACCGCCAGATCCAGCTTTTCGGCATGGGCGCGCGCGGCGATTTCCGGCACCACGCCGCCAAAGGCCGCGTGCAGGTCGGCCTGTCCCATCACCACCGAAGACAGCACCTGCCGCCCGCGCAGCACGGCGGCGGCGGTGTCGTCACAACTGCTTTCCAGTCCGAGGATGGTCGGCACGCCCATGGCTTCGTCCGTTGCATAGCCTGTCCCTTGCAGCTACCACCTGTCCCAAGCCCCCACAATCCCGGAGAGCCGATGCCGCCCCTTCCGCCCTTTCTGCTGCTGACCCGCCCCGAGCGTGAGTCGCGGCGGTTTCTGGCGGAACTGGCGGCAGAACGGGCAGAGCCGCTGGTCAGCCCGCTGCTGGACATCGTGACCACCGGGCCGCTGCCCGATCTGGCGGGGGTGCGCGGGCTGATCTTTACCTCTGCCAACGGGGTTCGCGCCTATGCCGCGCTGGCGGGGCCGCCGCTCTCCCCCTGTTTCGTGGTGGGAGAGGCGACGGCCCGCGCTGCCCGCGACGTGGGGCTGGTGCCGGTGGTGGCGCAGGGCGATGCCGAAAGCCTGCTGGCGCTGATCCTTGACCATGCGCCAGAGGGGCCGCTGTTGCATCTGCGCGGCACGTTTGCGCGCGGCGCGCTGGCGGAACGGCTGACCGCTGCGGGGCTGCCCGTGCGGGAGGCGGTGGTTTACGACCAGCCCGCGCGCCCGCTGACGCCCGAGGCCCGGGCCGCGCTGCAGGGCGACCGCCCCGTGGTCGTGCCGCTTTTTTCACCACGCACGGCGCGGCTTTTTGCGGCGGAGGCGCCCTGCCGCGCGCCGCTTTTCGTCGCAGCGATGAGCGCGGAGGTGGCCGTGGCGCTGCAGGGGCTCTATCTGAGAGAGCAGGAGATTTTGGCACGTCCGGAATCGGGGCTGATGCGCGAGGCGGTGGGAAAACTGCTCAAAAGCGCAGGAACGCTTGTGGTGCCTCCCGCGTCTGTGGAAGGTTGTCCCGGAAAGAGCGGCCCGCAATCGGGTCCGGACCATAGATTTTGAAAGGGTGGAGCGCGTGGCCGACAAAAAGAAGCCTGTTGACGGCGCCGAGGATCAGACGGACCGCAAGGAGCAGTCCTCTGCGGAGGCAGCAGAGGGTCATCCGGAGGACGGTCTGACCGACGCGTCCGGCACGGACACGCTCGCTCAGGCCCCCGACACGCTGGGGGCCGCCGGGGCAGAGGACAGCCTGCCCGCCGAGGACACTGCCGGGATCACGGCGGACGAGACCCTGACGGCGGGGGACGAAACCCTGCCCGCGGCAGAGGACAGCCTGACGCCTGCGGAGGATCTGACCGCGCCGGATCCGCTGATGGCCGGGGATGAAAGCCTGCCGCGCGAGGACAGCCTGGCCATGGGCGACGACAGCGTTTTGGCGGGCGATGACAGCCTGACGACAGGCGACGACAGCGTTCTGGCGGGCGATGACAGTCTGAGCCATGACGACAGCCTGCCCGCCACGGAGCGGGACGAGCCCATTCACACGCTGGGTGAGGCCATGGAAGGGGAGGCGGCGCAGGCCGCCGCCATGACCGAGGCCGACACGATCGCGGGCGACCGGGCCGAGCCCGCCGCCGCTGCCCCCGCCGCCGCAGCGCCGCAGGTGGTCCGCGAGACCGTGGTGGAGCGCAAGGGCGGTTTCGTGCCCATGGTTCTGGGCGGGGTGATCGCCGCAGGTCTGGGCTGGGGCGTGGCCAGCTGGCAGGCGGGCACGCTGCCCTTTGCCGCAGGCGCGCCGGACCCGTTCCGGGACGAGGTGACCACCGGTCTTTCCGGTCAGGCAGAGCGGCTGACCGCGCTGGAAGGCCGGGTGGAGGATCTGTCGTCGCAGCTTGCGGGCATCGACATGGCCGCCCTTCAGACGCAGGCCGAGGATCTGTCTTCCCGGCTTGGTGCGCTGGAAGGGGCGCAGTCCGATCAGGGCACGCAGCTTGGCGATCTGGCGGGCCGCATCGACACGCTGGAATCCCGCCCCGTGGAGGAGTCGGTCTCTCCGGAGGCGATGGCCGCCTATGAGGAGGCGCTGGCCGATGTGCGCCGCGCCATCGAGGCGCAGCGCACCGAGGTGGAGCGCATGACGCAGGAATCGCTGGCGGCGCAGGCCGATGCGTCGGATCAGGCCCAGCTGGCGCAGTCCCGCGCGGCGCTGGCCGATGTCTCGACCGCGCTGCGGGACGGCATGCCTTATGACGAACCGCTGTCGGTGCTGACCACCAATGGCGTGACGGTGCCCGAGGTGCTGGCCAGCTCCGCCGCCGAGGGCGTGCCGACGCTGGCCGCGCTGACCGAGGAGTTTCCGCCGCTGGCCCGTGACGCGCTCTCCGCCGCCCGCCGGGCCGAGGCCACCACCGAAGACACCACCGCGCGGGTGACGACCTTCCTTGCCAACCAGCTGGGTGCCCGGTCGGTGACGCCGCGGGACGGGGCCGATCCCGATGCGGTGCTGTCGCGGGCCGAGGCGGCGCTGCGCAGCGGCGATCTTGCCGCCACGCTTCAGGAGCTTGAGGCCCTGCCCGCCCCCGCCGCAGAGGTGCTGACCGGCTGGACCGCCCGCGCCGAGACCCGGCAGGGCGCGCTCGACGCGGCAGACGCCGTCGCGCAAGATTTGAACCAAGAATAAGGGTAAGGGAGCCACCATGCTCTGGTCACTTCTGAAGATCGTTCTCTTCGTTGCCGCTGTGGCGGCCCTCACCCTTGGTGCCGGCTATGTCATGGAAAGCCAAGGCGGGGTGCAGATCACCGTCAGCGGCATGGAATTCACGCTGGGGCCGCTGCAGTCGGTCATCGCCGCCATCCTGCTGGTGCTGGTGCTGTGGATCGTGTTCAAGGCGGTGTCGCTGCTGATCGCGGTGCTGAAATTCATCAATGGCGATGATACGGCGCTGTCGCGGCATTTCGACCGCAACCGCGAGCGCAAGGGCTATCAGGCGCTGTCCGAAGGGCTGCTGGCGCTTGCGGCGGGCGAGGGCAAGCTGGCCATGGCCAAGGCGCAGAAGGCCGAACGCTACCTGCACAAGCCCGAGGTGACGGCGCTGCTGACCGCGCAGGCGGCGGAAATGTCGGGCGACCAGCGCAAGGCCGAAGAGGTCTACAAATCGCTGATCACCCGCGACGAGACGCGGTTTGTCGGCATCCGGGGCCTGATGAAGCAGAAGCTGGCCAAGGGCGATACCGACACCGCGCTGCAGCTGGCCGAACGCGCCTTCGCGCTGCGGCCCAAGCATGAAGAGGTGCAGGACATCCTGCTGAAGCTGCAGGCGGTCAAGCATGACTGGCAGGGCGCCCGCCGCACCCTGTCGGCCAAGCTGCGCCACGGATCCATGCCGCGCGATGTCTACAAGCGGCGCGACGCGGTGCTGGCCCTGTCCGAAGCCAAGGACATCTTTGACGAGGACAAGCCGATCGAGGCGCGCGAGGCGGCGATTGCCGCCTCCAAGGGCTCGCCCGACCTGATCCCGGGGGCGGCCATGGCGGCGCGGTCCTATATCGCGCAGGGCAATCCCAAACATGCCGCGCGCATCCTCAAGAAGACATGGTCGGTGGAGCCGCATCCCGATCTGGCCGCCGCCTTTGCCGAGATCGCCCCGGCGGAAACCCCCGCCGAGCGCATGAAGCGGTTCCGCGACCTGACCTCGATCAAGCCCGACCACCGCGAGACCCGGCTGCTGAAGGCCGAACTGGCGCTGGCCGCAGAGGATTTCCCCGAGGCGCGCCGCGCCATGGGCGATCTGGTGGACCGCGAGCCCGACGCGCGGGTGCTGACCGTCATGGCGGCCATTGCCCGGGGCGAGGGCGCCGAGGAGCCGGTGGTGCGCGGCTGGCTGGCCAAGGCGCTGGTGGCGCCGCGTGGCCCGCAATGGGTCTGCGACAACTGCAACCACATCCACCGCGACTGGCAGCCGGTCTGCGAGAACTGCGAAGGCTTCGACACGCTCAGCTGGAAGACCCCGCCGCATTCCGACGTGGCCCCGGCAGGCGCCGAGATGCTGCCGCTGATCGTGGGCAAGCTGGAGGACCGCAGACACCCCGAAGCGGAGGCCCCGCAGACCGAAATCCTTGGTCCCTCGACCACGTCGGCAGAGGCGGATCCGGTCCGGGAAACGGCCCCGGAGATGCACGAAGAGAAGGCAAAATAGCCCTTCCCCTGCAGCGGCCTCGGTGTTAAGAGGCCGCTCACCAGGCCGCTGTAGCTCAGCTGGTAGAGCACGTCATTCGTAATGATGGGGTCGGGGGTTCGAGTCCCTTCAGCGGCACCACCACTCTCAGGTCAGACCATAGAAAAAGCCGCCCCGTCCGGGGCGGCTTTTCTGTTTGCGGATCGTTCGCGGAGGAAGGTCCGGGCGCAGGGGCGCTGCGTCCGGTCCTTCTCCGTCACTCTGCGGCGGGGATGTCCACCGTCACCGACTGGACGCCCTGCCGGTTGCGCAGGCCGTCGCGGTAGATCGCCTTGAACAGGCCAAGGCACATCAGCACCATCACCACGCTGAAGGGCAGCGCGCCGATCACCATGGCGGTCTGGATCGCGGTCAGCCCGCCGACCAGCAGCAGCGCCGCCACCACCAGACCCAGCGACACGCCCCAGAAGATGATGTGGGGCCGCGCCTTGGGGCCTTCGTCGCCTGCGGCGTTGATGGTGTTCACGATCAGCACGGCGGAGTCGGCGGAGGTGACCAGATAGGTCATCAGCAGGATCACGATGATCACCGCCATGATCCAGCCCAGCACGTCGCCCAGCATGATGCCGGTCATGGTGAAGATCTTCGCGCCGTCGGTGGAGCCGAAGATGGCGCCATTGGCGAGGCCGTTCAGTTCCATGTCGATGGCGGTGCCGCCCGCGAAGGAGAACCATACGAAGCACATCAGCGACGGCACGATCATCGCGCCCAGCACGAATTCGCGGATCGTCCGCCCGCGCGAGATGCGGGCAAGGAACAGGCCGACGAAGGGCGCGAAGGCCACCCACCATGCCCAGTAGAACACGGTCCAGCCACCCTGCCAGCCCGAGAGCGCGGCGGAAGGTTCGGTGCCGTCGCTGCGATAGACGGTGAACAGCATTTCCGGCAGGGAGATCAGGTAATTCAGCGTGCCCATGAACAGCGCCTGCATGCCGAACCATGTGGAGCCGAAGATCATCAGGAAGGCGAGCAGGAAGATGCTGAGCCCCATGTTGATGTTGGACAGCCACTTGATGCCCTTGCCCACGCCGGACAGCGCCGACAGGGTGGAGGCGCCCATGATGATGATGATGGCCACGATGATCCCGGCGGTGGAGGCGTTGCCCTCTTCATTCACCAGCCATGCGCCGACGCCGATCTTGCTCATCCCCGCGACGAACTGTTCCACGCCGAAGCCCAGCGTCTGCGCCACGCCAAGGATGGTGGCGATCACGGCGACGATGTCGACCAGATGGCCCAGGGGCCCCGACAGCGCCTTGCCGAAAAGCGGCGTCAGCGAGGAGCGGATGGTCAGCGGCAGGCCGCGGCGATAGGTGAAATATCCCAGCGCGAGCCCGGCAATCGCATAGGAGGACCATGCCGAGAAGCCCCAGTGCAGGTAGGACCATTTATAGGCGTTCAGGAAGTTGTCCATGCCTTCGGAGGTGGCCTGACCAAGGATCACGTCCGGGTTGGTGCGGAAGTGATAGATCGGCTCGGCCACGGCCCATGTCAGCATGCCGACCCCGATGCCCGCGCCGAACATCATGGAAAACCAGGAGAAGTTGTCGAATTCCGGCTTTTCGTCGTCATGGCCCAGCTTCAGCTTGCCCGCTGCCGGCCAGATCGCCAGCGCCAGACAGACCACCACGAACAGCGCCATCACATAGATGTACCAGCTTGCGAAATTCGCAAGAATGAAGGTGTTGAGCCCGCCCAGCACGGCCCCGGCCTGATCCGGAAAGGCCACGGCCCAGAGCACGAGGCCGCCGACGGCGAGCTTTGAGGTCACCGTGACGTCAAGGCTGAAGCCGCTGTAGAACCCGCTTTCCGCAGTCTTGATCGGAAGGTCGGAGAGAGGAGGTTTGAGTTTTGCCATAGTCACCTATTCCCTGTTGCATGGGCTTTGGGGTGTCCCGGACGCGAAGCCCTTGCGCGGTCCGGGTTGGTCAGAGGCACGCCCATCCGGGCGCGCGTCATTCGCCGCGGGGGAAGCGCTGGGAGTCTTCCACCACGTTCAGATCCATGTGGTTGCGCATGTACCGCTCCGATGCCTTCTGCAGCGGCTGGAAATCCCACGGGAAATAGGCGCCGTTGCGCAGGGCCTCGTAGACGATCCAGCGCCGCGCCTGGCTTTGCCGCACGTCGGCATCGAACCGGGCCAGATCCCAGCGGTGATCCGCCATGTCGCGGAACCGCGCCAGCGTGTCGGCATGGGCCGGATCCTGTGCCAGATTGGCCAGTTCATGCGGGTCGGACTGCAGGTTGAACAACTGGTCCGGATCCAGCGCGCAGCGGGTGTATTTCCACGGCCCCTGCCGCAGCGCCACCATCGGCGCATAAGAGGCTTCGGCGGCATATTCCATCGCCACGGGGCTGGCGCGGTCGGCGCCCTGTCCCAGCGGCACAAGGCTTTCGCCATCGGTCCAGTCGCGGATCTCGTCGATGGACACGCCCGCCAGATCACACAGGGTCGGGCAGATGTCGATATTGCTCACCGGCGCGTCGATCCGGCTCGGCGCCATCTGCGGCGCAGCGATCATCAGCGGCACGCGCGAGGCGCCCTCAAAGAAGCTCATCTTGAACCACAACCCGCGCTCGCCCAGCATGTCGCCATGATCCGACACCAGCAGGATGATGGTGTTATCCTCGGCCCGGGTGCCGCGCAGCGCCTCCATCACCTCGCCGATCTTGTCATCCAGATAGGAGATATTGGCGAAATAGCCCTGACGGGCGCGGCGCACGTTGTCATCGGTGATGTCATAGCTGCGCCAGTCATTCGCGTCGAAGATGCGCTGCGAATGCGGATCCTGATCCTCGTAGGGGATGGGGGCCACTTCGGGCAGCAGATGGGCGCAGTCGTCATACAGATCCCAGTATTTGCGGCGGGCCACGTAGGGATCATGCGGATGGGTGAAGCTGACGGTCAGGCACCATGGCCGCGCATCCTTGCCGCGCGCCAGATCATAGACCTTGCGGGTGGCGTGATAGGCGACCTCGTCGTCATATTCCATCTGGTTGGTGATCTCGGCCACGCCCGCGCCGGTGACGCTGCCCATGTTGTGATACCACCATTCGATGCGCTCGCCGGGCTTGCGGTAATCCGGGGTCCAGCCGAAATCGGGCGGGTAGATGTCGGTGGTCAGCCGTTCCTCGAACCCGTGCAGCTGGTCGGGGCCGACAAAATGCATCTTGCCAGAGAGGGCGGTCTGGTAGCCCGCCCGCCGCAGGTGATGGGCATAGGTCGGGATGGAGGAGGCGAATTCCGCCGCGTTGTCATAGACTCCGGTGCGCGAGGGCAGCTGCCCGGACATGTAGCTCGCCCGTCCCGGCGCGCAGAGCGGCGAGGCGGTATAGGCGTTGCGGAACCGGGTCGACCGCGCCGCCAGCGCCTTGAGGTTGGGGGCGTGCAGCCAGTCTGCGGGGCCATCGGGAAACAGCGTGCCGTTCAGCTGGTCCACCATGAAGATCAGGATGTTCGGGCGCGAAGGATTGGTCATTCCATGCTTTCTGCAACTGCGTGGCGCGGCGCGGGTGCCGCAGGACCGGCGGCAAACGCCGGGGTGGGCCAGGACCGTCTGCCGGAACCGGCGCGCGGCACGCGCCCCATGCGCCGCGGCTTTGGGCAGGCCGCGGCGGCACCGGCTGTCATTCGGAAACCTGATATGAGTCCAGCTAAGGTTAATTGACTTTTCCGTGAATGCACTGCCGAATCCTCTAATGTCTGACTTTAGCAATCCTTATAGCTTCTTCGCCCGCTACAGCGCCGATCTGTGCCTGTTCCTGCTGGTGGCCGACTGTGGCCAGCTGTCGCGCGCGGCTGAGCTTTGCGGCCTGTCGCAGCCGCGGCTGAGCCAGCGGATGAAGTCGCTGGAGGACAGTCTGGGCAAGCCGCTGCTGCTGCGCCAGCGGCGCGGCGTGGCGCTGACCCGGGCCGGGCAGGATCTGCGCGACGCGGTGGAGCCGCATCTGCGCGAGGCCAGCGCCGCCTTCCTGCGGCTGCAGCAGCGCCCGAAGCGCCGCGCGGTGGTCATCGAAACCGATCTGGCGCTGGCCAGTTTCCGGCTGCTGCCGATCTTTCCCGCGCTCTGCGCCGATCATGACAGCCTGCGCCTGTCGCTGCTCAGCCGCCAGCTTCCCGACCGCGAGGCTGACGGCATGGCGGATCTGACCGTGCGGATGGAACCGCGCTGCGCCGACGGGCCGCGCGTCCGCTGCCTGTTCCCGGAACGGGTGGTGGCGGTGTGCAGCCCCGGGTTCAAGGCGCGGCATCCGCAGATGCGACAGCTGCGCGACCTGCTGGATCTGCCGCTGATCGACCTGACCAGCGTGGCGGTCGCACCTTGGTTCACTTGGCCGCGCTGGCTGCAGCATCACGGCCTGTCGCTGTCCGGCAGCGGCGACCGGCTGAGCTTCAGCAGCTATGACCACGTCATCCAGTCCGCCGAAGAGGGTCTAGGCATCGCGCTGGGGTGGCGCGGCCTGATCGACAGCCGTCTGGCGGCGGGACGGCTGGTGCCCGCCTTCGAGACCGAGGCGGAAAGCGATCAGGGCTATGTGCTGCGGATGACGGCCCCGCGCCCGGCGGCAGAGGTGCGGGCGGTGTTCGACTGGATCAGCCTGCGTCTGACCGGGCCAGAGGCCGCGCACTGAACAGCACCTGCCCGCGCGGCAGCAGGGTGTCATGGCGGGTCAGCGCCCAGCCGGTGACGCGGGCCATATGCGCCACATCCTCCGCCAGCACGTGATAGGGCACGCGCAGGTCATGGGTCACCACCCCGTCGCGCTGCCGGTAGGGGCGGGCGGCCTGCGCCGCGTCGGGCACCAGAAACACGGTGAACAGCAGCTGTTCCAGCCGGGGAAAGCGCTGCAGGCAGGTCAGCGCGCGGCGCAGCGCCGCCATGGGCAGATGCGGAAAGACGGCAAAGGCGATGGCATGGGTGATGGTGTCGGGGATGCCGGGACAGTCAAATTCGGCATCCTGCACCAGCTGCGCCGGATCAAGCCGCGCCGGATCCGCCAGTTCGCGCGCATGCCCCGCCAGCATCAGCGCACGCGAGGCATCGGTGGCCCAGTAATGGCCCGGCTCCAGATAGGGCACGGCCTTGCATCCCAGCCGCAGCGCGCCCGCGCCGATGTCCAGCAGGTGATGCTGCGGCAGCAGCCCCGCCGCCTGCAGCACGGCCATCTGCGCGCGCCCGGTCTCCTCCCAGCGGCCCCCCACGATGTCGCGATGCCGCCCGGTGGCGACGGCGGTGTCATAGAATCCGGGGGTGTCATAGGGGGATTGGGCCATGGCGCGCACATGCGCACAGCCCGCGCGCAAGTCCAGTGGCAAAATCGCGGCGGCTGAATCGGAAACCGCCACGCAGCGGGCTGCGTGGCGGATCAATGTGGTCCTCTGGATGTCAGGCCGACAGGGTCAGCGTCCGGTGCTGCCCAGAACCGCCATGCCGGTGCCAAGGATCAGCTTGAGATCGTTGGCAAGGCTGGCATCGCTCAGATACTGCACGTCCATCCGCACCCGTTCGTCATAGCTGACATCGTTGCGGCCCGACACCTGCCAGAGCCCGGTGATGCCCGGCCGCATCGACAGATAGGCGGTGCGGTAAAAGCCGTATTTCTTCATCTCGACGCGGGTCACGGGACGCGGGCCGACAAAGCTCATCTCGCCTTTCAGCACGTTCCAGATCTGCGGCAGCTCATCAAGGCTGGTCCTGCGGAGGAAGTTGCCGATCCGCGTGATGCGCGGGTCGTTGGTCAGCTTGTGGTCGCGGGCCCATTCTGCCGCAGCCTCGGGGTTGTCCGCCAGATGCTGCTGCAGCTTGGCTTCGGCATCAACCACCATCGTGCGGATTTTCCAGCAGCGGAACGACTTGCCGTTCCGGCCCACGCGGCGATGCCCGAAAAAGCCGGGGCCTCCGTCGCGGCGGGTCAGCAGCCACAGCACGGTAATTACGGGCAGCAGCAGGGGAAGCATCGCGATGGCAAGGGTCAGATCCAGTGCGCGCTTCCCGAAACGGGTGTACATCGTGCGGCCTTCGTTCCGGACAGCGATCTTTCTGGCGCGGAAGGTGACGGGCGTCGCGTCACTCATATCCATGAAATTCATCGCACCCACGGTTCAGCTCCTAATTTTTCTGGCAAGAGGTTTCTGTAAATATTCAGCGCCCAGAAAAACACGGACGCGATCTGCAAAACCTTCAGACCACTTAATCGTTTGTTAACACTACTAACGCAACACTCACATGTCGATATGCAGCTGCAGCATTGCCGCTGCCCGGTTTTGGCAATCGGCGCTGTTACCTAAGAAACTTCCGTTGTCTCGCGACGGATCGAGTCACTGGGTCAAGGCACTGCGTCTAACTTCCGGGCAGATGCGACCAGCGCTATCGTCTTGTTATTCCTTAATTTTTACAAGACCGGGCTAATGCTCTGCTATGTCTTGCCCGGGGTTTAGGCAAGACGCATTAATTTTGCAAGCAAAGGTTGAGGTGGCGCAATCATTTTATTAAATTTCTGCGACGCAGCATTCGCTGCCCAATTATGCGCCAGCGCTGCATCATTCTGGCGGAAGACCGCCATGCCTTGGAGGGGGATCCGGGCAGCAAACCCCGCCCGACGGCGCCCGTGGCGGGCCGAAGTGGCGAATCGTGAAGCTGGGGGAAGGGGCCCGCGCGGCGGCGGAGGGGGCCGGACGCGGCGCAGGCCGCGTCCGGGAGTGGCTCAGACCAGATCGAACCGGTCGGCGTTCATCACCTTGGTCCAGGAGCGGACGAAGTCGCGGACAAACTTGCCCTCGTTGCCGTTCGAGGCATAGACCTCGGCCAGCGCCCGCAGCTGCGAGTTGGAGCCGAAGACCAGATCGACACGGGTGCCGGTCCATTTTTCTTCGCCCGTCTCGCGGTCGGTGCCGATGAAGCGCTGGTTGGAGCCTTCAACCGGCTTCCACGCGGTCTTCATGTCGAGCAGGTTCACGAAGAAATCGTTGCTCAGCGTGCCGACGCGGGTGGTGAGCACGCCGTCGGTCGATCCCTTGTGCGTGGCGCCCAGAACCCGCAGGCCCGCGACCAGCACGGTCATTTCCGGCGCGGTCAGGGTCAGCAGCTGTGCGCGGTCCACCAGCAGCTTTTCCGTCGGCACGGTGTAATCGGCCTTCAGATAGTTGCGGAACCCGTCGGCTTCCGGCTCCAGCGGATCGAAGCTTTCGGCATCGGTCTGCTCGGCGCTGGCATCCATGCGGCCCGGGGTGAACGGCACCTCGACGTCATGGCCGCCATCCTTGGCCGCCTGTTCGACCGCCGCCGTGCCGCCCAGCACGATCAGATCCGCCAGCGACACCTTCTTGCCGCCGGTGGCGGAGGTGTTGAAGCTGCTCTGGATGCCTTCCAGCACCGACAGCACGCGGGCCAGCTGCTCGGGCTGGTTCACGTCCCAGTCCTTCTGCGGGGCCAGGCGGATGCGGGCGCCATTGGCCCCGCCGCGCTTGTCCGATCCGCGGAAGGTCGCGGCAGAGGCCCATGCGGTGGAGACCAGTTCGGGAATGGTCAGGCCGGATGCCAGAATCTGCGCCTTCAGCGCCGCGATGTCGGCGGCATCGACCAGCGGGTGATCGCAGGCCGGAATCGGATCCTGCCACAGCAGATCCTCGGCGGGCACGTCCTTGCCCAGATACAGGTTCTTCGGGCCCATGTCGCGGTGGGTCAGCTTGAACCACGCGCGGGCGAAGGCATCGGCGAACTGGTCGGGATTGGCATGGAAGCGGCGCGAGATCTGTTCGTAGACCGGATCGGCGCGCATCGCCATGTCGGCGGTGGTCATCATGGTCTTGACCTTGGTCGCCGCGTCATGGGCCGAAGGGGCCATATGCGCCTCGTCGACATCGCGCGGTTCCCACTGCCATGCGCCAGCGGGGGATTTGGTCAGCTCCCATTCGAAGCCGAACAGCATGTCGAAATAGCCGTTGTCCCATTTGATCGGGTTCGGCGTCCATGCCCCTTCGATGCCGGAGGTGATGGTGTGGCCGCCCTTGCCGGACTCGTAGGTCGAGGTCCAGCCAAAGCCCTGTGCGGCGATGTCCTCGCCCTCGGGCTCTGCCCCCACCAGCGAGGCATCGCCCGCGCCGTGGCACTTGCCGAAGGTGTGGCCGCCTGCGGTCAGCGCCACGGTTTCTTCGTCGTTCATCGCCATGCGCGCGAAGGTCTCGCGGATGTCGCGGGCCGAGGCGAGCGGATCGGGCTTGCCGTCCGGGCCTTCGGGGTTGACGTAGATCAGGCCCATCTGCACGGCGGCCAGCGGGTTTTCCAGCACGCGCTCGCCGGAATAGCGGCTGCCCTGCTTGTCAGAGGTGGCAAGCCATTCCTCTTCGGTGCCCCAGTAGATGTCTTCCTCGGGCTCCCACACGTCGACGCGACCGCCGCCAAAGCCGAAGACCTTGCCGCCCATCGATTCGATGGCGCAGTTGCCCGCAAGGATCATCAGGTCGGCCCAGCTGAGCGCGTCGCCGTATTTCTGCTTCACCGGCCAGAGCAGGCGGCGGGCCTTGTCGAGGTTGGCATTGTCCGGCCAGCTGTTCAGCGGCGCGAAGCGCTGCGAGCCGGAGCAGGCGCCGCCCCGGCCATCGGCGGTGCGGTAGGTGCCGGCGGAATGCCATGCCATGCGGATGAAGAACGGGCCGTAATGGCCGTAATCGGCGGGCCACCAGTCCTGACTGTCGGTCATCAGGGCGAAGAGGTCGGCCTTGACCGCGTCCAGATCCAGCGCCTTGAACTTGTCGGCATAGTTGAATTCCATGCCCATCGGGTTCGCGGCGGGACCATGCTGGTGCAGGATCGTCAGGTTCAGCGCATTGGGCCACCAGTCGCGGTTGGAACGCCCGCCGAAGGTGTCAGGCTTGAGCGCGCCATGCAGGACGGGGCATTTGCCGCCTGCGTTGATATCGTTTCCGTCCATAAGGATCTCCCGGATTGGCTGAATGTCTGGCTCTTGGCCCCGTGCGGGCACCTTGCGAAAAACAGCGAAGCGCCGCAGCCGCGACTCTGCGTCCTGTCTTTTCGCGCGTGACCCTAGCGCAGAGTTGCAATCAGATTAAGTCGTATTTTCTAATCGATTTGATAGGATGGTCTTATCAGAAGCGGTCCTTGGCCACGTCATCCGGCGCGCGCTGTCGGCGATGCGGGCGTCAACGGTCGGCGCTACATTGGCGGCGGTGATCATACCCAGATCGCCATGGCTCGCCGCGCCGGGATGCACGAACTGCGCGGGCGATGTCGGATGCGGTCTGACCATGGCGCCTTTGTTTCTGAACCTGCCCCGCCTGTTACCGCGCAAATGCGCCCGTGTCCAATGGGGCATGGTCGGCCCGGCCCCCCTCCGCCCGCGTTGACAGGGCGCCCGCACCTCCGCGATAGAGGAGAGCAGGGAATTTAAGGACCGGCCCGCCAGTCCGCAGTGACGAGAGATTTTTTCATGTTCCGCAGCATTCTGCTGGCCGCTTTGGCCGTGATCTCGCTCAGTTCCGCAGCACGGGCCGAAGACCGGGTCAGGCTGGGCTACGGGCGGCTTCTGACCAATGATTCCTTCGGTGACGTGCACGACCGCTGGCAGACGGGATCGGTCGCTTCCAGCCGGATCTGGGGGCGGGGCTGGTCCGGACGGGCGCCGCTGCAGCCTTTCGAGCTGCTGGAGCTGCGGCTTGGCGTGCAGGTGATGGCGCCGGGCGATCTGCGCCAGCCCGACCCAGACGACCGGCCCTTTGCCGGGGCGCTGTCACTGGGGCTGCACACGCATTTCAGCCGGGGGGATCTGGACTGGTCGCTGGGCGGCGATCTGGTGGTGACCGGCCCGCAGACCCGTCTGGGAGAGCTGCAGACCGCGATGCATGACAGCGTCGGGGCGGTGACGGTGCCGCCTTCGGTGCTGGACGATCAGGTGAAGGACGGGCTGCACCCGACGCTGGTCGCCGAAGCCGGGCGCGAGCTGGACTTTGGCCGCGCCCGGCTGCGGCCCTTTGCCGAGGTGCGGCTGGGGGCGGAAAGCCTGCTGCGCGCCGGGGTCGACCTGACGCTGGGCCGCGTGGGGCAGGGCGAGCTTCTGGTGCGCGATCCGGTAACCGGGCAGCGCTACCGGGTCATCACCGATCCGGTGCCGGGCATGGCGCTGGTCTTTGGCGCCGACATCGCCCATGTGGCGGAAAGCGCGTTCCTGCCCGAAAGCTCGGGCGCCGATCTGCGCGCCACCCGTGAAAGGCTGCGGGCGGGCCTGCACTGGCAGGGCGACCGGATGGCGCTGTTTTACGGCCTGACTTGGCTGGGCCGGGAATTCGACGCCCAGCCCGAGGGCCAGCTTGTCGGCTCGTTGCGGCTGCAGGTGTCGTTCTAGGCCTGCGGGTCAGTCGCGCAGTTCTTCGGGATCCACGCCCCAGAGCGTGGCCTTGGGCGCCCAGCCGTCATAACCGCCCGCCGAAATCTCGCACCAGTCGACCACGCATTCGCCCAGTCTGGCCACCACGCCAAGCGCGAGCTTCGCCTCCACCGGGGAATTGCCATCGGCGCGGCTGTGAAGTTCCAGCATGTCCTGATCCACGATCACGGTGCGGACGCCGGACAGCAGCGAATAATGCACCCAGCCCCCGGCGCCGTCCCGGTCGCGCACCCGGCGCCAGTGGCCATATTCCGCCGTCACCTCGACCGGAAGGTCGCGGCGTTTGTAAACCCAGTCGATGCGATGGGTCAGCGACGGACCGCGCCGCACGTTCACCTCGCTGGATTTCAGCGACACGAACCGCGGCAGCGGCAGGTTGGTGACCGATCCGCGCTCTTCCTCGGCCAGCGCTCCGCTGCCGCAGAGCAGGGCGGCAACCAGTCCGGCCAACACAGTTTTCCTGATCATTGCTCCGCGTCCTGCCCGAGATTTTCCGGCGGGGTTCTTGTGCCCCGTCCAGTCATGCGACACTGTGCCAAAGCAGATCTGCGTTGCATAGGGAGGCTGACCCGCGATGCCGCAAAAACGCCTGAGTGTTGTCGTGACGCGACGCCTGCCCGAAGTGGTGGAAACGCGCCTGACCGAACTGTTCGACGTGACGCTGCGCGAGGATGACACGCCGATGACCCGCGCCGAACTGGTCGCGGCGGTCGCCTCGGCTGACGTGCTGGTGCCCACCATCACCGATGTGATCGATGCCGGGCTGATCGGTCAGGCGGGGCCGAACCTGCGGCTGATCGCGAATTACGGCGCCGGGGTCGACCATATCGATGTGGAAACCGCCCGGGCGCGCGGCATCATGGTGTCGAACACCCCCGGGGTGATGACCGACGACACCGCCGACATGGTGATGGGGCTGATGCTGGCCGTCACCCGGCGGATGCAGGAAGGTCTGGCGGTGATGCAGGCCGACCAGTGGCAGGGCTGGGCGCCGACGGCGTTTCTTGGCGCGCGGCTGGGCGGCAAGCGGCTGGGGATCCTTGGCATGGGCCGCATCGGGCAGGCGGTGGCGCGGCGCGCCCGCGCCTTCGGGATGCAGATCCATTACCACAACCGCCGCCGCCTGCGCCCCGAGACCGAAGAGGCGCTGGAGGCGACGTGGTGGGAAAGCCTTGACCAGATGGTGGCGCGGATGGACGTGATTTCGGTCAACTGCCCGCACACGCCTTCGACCTTTCACCTGCTGAACGCGCGGCGGCTGAAGCTGATGAAGCCAAGCGCGGTGCTGGTCAACACCTCGCGCGGCGAGGTGATCGACGAGGCGGCGCTGACCCGGATGCTGAAGGCGCGGGACTTGGGCGGCGCGGGGCTGGATGTCTACCAGCACGGCATCAAGGGTCATCCGGATCTGGTGAACATGCCCAATGTGGTGATGCTGCCGCATATGGGCTCGGCCACGCTGGAAGGCCGGGTCGAGATGGGCGAGAAAGTGATCATCAACGTAAAGACCTTTGCCGACGGGCACCGCCCGCCGGATCAGGTCGTTCCGGCAATGCTCTGACAGCGGCTCCACGAAAGGACGGACGGTAGAATGCGGATCATGGTTTTCGGCAAGACCGGACAGGTCGCCTGCGAGGTGCAGCGGCAGGCGCAGGTCAATGCGCTGGGTCGCGACGAGGCGGATCTGGCCGATCCCGCCGACTGCGCAGAGGCGATCCGCGCCGAAGCGCCGGATGTGGTGATCAATGCCGCCGCCTATACCGCCGTGGACCGCGCCGAAACCGAGGAAGATCTGGCGCGCGTCATCAATGCCGAAGCGCCGGGCGCCATGGCGCGGGCCTGCGCCGATCTGGGCATTCCCTTCATCCATATCTCCACCGATTACGTCTTTGACGGTGCCGGAGAGACGCCCTTTGCCCCCGACCATCCCACCGGTCCCTTGGGCGCCTATGGCCGCACCAAGCTTGCAGGCGAAGAGGCGGTGCGCGCGGCGGGCGGGGTCCATGCCATCTTCCGCACCAGCTGGGTGGTGTCGGCGCATGGCAGCAATTTCGTCAAGACCATGCTGCGGCTGGGGGCAGAGCGCGACCGGCTGACCATCGTGGCCGATCAGGTGGGCGGGCCGACCCCTGCCGCCGATATCGCGGCACTGTGCCTTGCCGCTGCGGCGCAGCTGGTGCAGGATCCGGACAAGACCGGCACCTATCACATTTCCGGCGGCCCCGATGTCAGCTGGGCGGATTTTGCGCGCGAGATCTTTGCGCAGGCGGGGATCAGCTGCGAAGTGGCGGACATTCCCTCCTCGGACTATCCCACCCCCGCCACGCGCCCGCAGAATTCACGCATGGACAACCGCGCGACCGAAGCGGTCTTTGGCGTTGCGCGGCCCGACTGGCGCGCCGGTCTGTCGCGGATTCTGGAGGATCTGGGCCAGCGCGCCTAGATCCGGCCCAGCATCGCGGCGCCCGCCATCAGCAGGGTTTCCATGCGGCCCTGACGGTGCAGCCCCAGCCGCTGCCAGCCCGCCACCACCCGTGGCCCCTTGCGGCGGCGCAGGGCGGCAAATTCCGTCAGCAGCGCCCGGTTTTCCGGGGTCAGCAGATGCTGGTTGCGCTGCAGCGCGCGGATGTTGCGGGTCATCCAGTGGTGATAGCGCCCCTGCCAGATGGTGCCCAGCCGGGCGTAACGCGCGCCGAAGCCGCGGTTGCGGCCCAGCGTGTTTTCCTCGTGCTGGCGGTAGAACAGCGTGGGCTGCGCGTCATACAGGATGCGCCCCGCCGCCCCGGTCACCAGCAGGTAGAACCACCAGTCATGAAAGGCGGGCAGCGGATCGGCGCCCGCCTCGCGCGCCAGCGCCACCGCCTCGGGGGACAGCACCATGGTGTTGCCGCCCGCCACGGTCTGGATCAGCGCGTTGCGGAAACAGGGCGGGCGCTGCCAGAGCGGCGAGGTGGCGCGCGGATGGTCGGGATCATGCCCCAGATCGGTGCGCGAACAGTAAAGCGCCACACCCGGTGCTGCCCCCAGCCGGTCCAGCGCGCGGTCCAGCCGGTGCGGATACCAGATGTCATCCTGATCGCAGAAGGCGACCGGGCCGGGCGGCAGATCCTGACGGCAGAGCAGGGTCAGGAAATTCGCCGCCACGCCGCGCCGGGGCCCGTCGAACAGCCGCACCTCCTGCGGGACGCGGGCGGCGAAGTCGGCCAGAATGTCGCGCGTGTCATCGGTGGATCCGTCATCGCCGACCCAGAGCCGCCAGTCGTGATGGGTCTGGGCCGCGATCGACTCAAGCTGCGCCGCCAGATGTGCGGCGCCGTTCCACGTCGCCATCAGGATGGTGATCTGGGTCTTGGGGGTCATCATCCTTGGCCGGAAACCTGTCCTTCGCTGGCTGCATCATCCGCCGGGCAGGGGCAAACGGCAAGCCGCGAGAAAAGCGGCCCGGCAGCTTCCTGCCGGGCCGGTCGGGCAGATCCAAGGCGGATCAGCTTACATCCTTGTAGCTGATTTCCTTGGTGTCGGTGCCGGTCTTGCTGCGGCGCACATGCAGCCGGTTCAGCGCGTTCACATAGGCCTTGGCCGAGGCATAGACCGTATCGGTATCGGCGGACTGGCCGGTGGCGATCTTGCCGTCTTCCTCCAGCCGGACCGACACGGTGGCCTGCGCGTCGGTGCCTTCGGTCACGGCGTTCACCTGATAAAGCTGCAGCCGCGCCTTGTTGGGATAAAGCGCACGCACCGCCTTGAAGGTGGCATCCACCGGGCCGTCGCCTTCCATCGTGGTGGACATTTCCTGCCCGCCCACTTCCATCTCCAGAACGGCCTCTGCCGGGCCGCCAGTGCCACAGACCACCTTCAGCGAGACGATTTCCAGATGGTCGGCGCCTTCGGTCATGGCGGCGGTGACCAGCGCGAGGATGTCCTCGTCGAACACCTCTTTCTTGCGGTCGGCCAGATCCTTGAACCGCACGAAGATGTCCTTAAGCTGGTTGTCGCCCACCTCGACGCCAAGATCCCGCAGCTTGGCGCGCAATGCGGCGCGGCCCGAATGCTTGCCAAGCGGCAGCGAGGTGCCGGCAAGGCCCACATCCTCGGGGCGCATGATCTCGAACGTTTCCTTGTTCTTCAGCATGCCGTCCTGATGGATGCCGGATTCATGCGCAAAGGCGTTCTTGCCGACGATGGCCTTGTTGAACTGCACCGGGAAGCCCGACACGCTGGAGACGCGGCGCGAGATATGCATGATCTTGCGGGTGTCGACGCCGGTGGCGAAGGGCATGATGTCGCCCCGCACCTTCAGCGCCATCACCACCTCTTCCAGCGCGGTGTTGCCCGCGCGTTCGCCCAGACCGTTGATCGTGCATTCCACCTGCCGCGCGCCGCCTTCGACGGCGGCCAGCGTGTTGGCGGTCGCAAGGCCCAGATCGTTGTGGCAATGCGTGGCAAAAATCACCTCGTCCGCGCCGGGCACCGTCTGGATCAGGCGACGGATCAGGTCGGCGGATTCGCGCGGCGCGGTATAGCCCACGGTATCGGGGATGTTGATGGTGGTGGCGCCCGCCTTGATGGCGATCTCCACCACGCGGCAGAGGTAATCCCATTCGGTGCGGGTTGCGTCCATGGGCGACCACTGCACGTTGTCGCACAGGTTGCGGGCATGGGTGACCGTCTGGTGGATGCGGTCGGCCATCTCGTCCATGCTGAGATTGGGAATGGCGCGGTGCAGCGGCGAGGTGCCGATAAACGTGTGGATGCGCGGGCGCGGCGCCTGTCTCACCGCCTCCCAGCAGCGGTCGATGTCGCCAAGCTGGGCGCGGGCCAGACCGCAGATCACTGCCGTCTTGCTGCGCTGCGCGATTTCGGACACGGCGCGGAAATCGCCTTCGGAGGCGATGGGAAACCCGGCCTCGATGATGTCCACGCCCATATCTTCCAGCAGCTCGGCGATTTCGAGCTTTTCGGCATGGGTCATGGTGGCGCCGGGGGACTGTTCGCCGTCGCGGAGCGTCGTGTCAAAGATATAGACGCGGGATTTGGAATCGTCGGTCATGTCGGGGACTTTCCTGAATGTCTTCGTCCTGTGGGGTTCGCGGCGCGAAACGGTCCTCCTCTGAGCGGTCGCGCCGTGATGCGCGCTCAGAGGCGGATTAGGAGAAGACGCAGGCCAAGCGCAAGCGGCGCGCCGGGGGCGCGCAGGGCTGCGGGAATGTGGCCAAGGGTCATCATGGCCCCGACTATACGCAGGGATCGGCAAATGAAAACCGCAAAATCGCCGGGATTTCCCATTAATCTTTGCCGCAGCGCAGCAGCGGCGGCGCAGGGTTGAGCGGCGCCACTTTGACGCCATATCCTGACAGGGACGGGGACAGCACAGGGGGACGGCATGATCTTGGGGCGGATGAAGGCGGCGGTTCTGGCGGCTGTGCTGCCGTTTGCGGCGATGGCGCAGCAGGACGCGCGCGAGGTCTATGTCTTTGGCAACAGCCTTGTGCATCATCTGGGCGATGCGGCGCATAGCAACGCGCCCTACTGGATGGACCAGCTGGCGCGGGCGGACGGGCGGCGGCTGGCGCTGGACGGGCAATGGGGCTTTCTGCGGGATTTTGCCGGGACCCTGCCGCCGCAGCCCAACTGGACCATTCCCGGCGTCACCTCCAACTGGGATCCGGGGCGCGGCACCTTTGGCGATGCGGGCTATGACGCGGTGGTCATCACGCCCGCCAATTTCATTCAGGATCAGGATCCGGGCCAGCCCTTCGCCTATGACAACCCCGAAGGCGTCTCCCCGGTGGAGACGATCCTGACCGTCATGGACTGGGTCGAAGGCCACGCCCCCGGCACCCCGGTCTGGATCTATGAAGGCTGGTCGGACATGGACTCGGTCGCGGGGGGCTTTCCGCCCTCGCGCCGGGGGCTGCGGCGCTATCACGACTACAATACCGGGGCTTACGGCGTCTGGTATGACGAGCTGGTGGCAGAACTGGCCGAGGCGCGGCCCGAGGCCGATCTGCGGCTGATTCCCGTGGCGCGCGTGCTGTCGGGGCTGCTGCAGCAGGGTGGGCTGCTGGAGGATCTGTCGGTCGAGGCGCTGTATGTCGATGGCTCGCCGCATGGCACGCCCGCGCTGTATTTCCTTGCCGGGGCGGTCAGCTATGCCGCGCTGTTCAACGCGCCCCCGCCCGAAAGCTACACGCCCCCCACCGACCTGCCGCCCGAGATCGCGGCGCGCTGGCCGCAGATCGCGGGCGCCATCTGGCAGCAGCTGCGCGAGCTTGGCACGGTGACAGAGCGCGACGCCACGGCCCCCGCACCGGTCCGGCAGGCCGAGGCTGATCCCCTGCCCCCGCGGGGTGAGGTGGCGCTGCCCGGACCGGGCGCCGTGCCGCAGGGCGCGCCCGCGCTGGCCATGGGGCTGAACGGGCTGTCGGACTGGTCGACGCAGCAGCCCTTCATCGACGTGATGAAGACCGCGCGGGACTGGGTGGGGCATCTGCCCGACCAATGGGGCGGGGTCAGCGCCGAGGAACTGCGCGCGGGCGGCCATCTGGACGCCGATGGCTGGCCGCAGAGCCTGCCCCCGCAGGTGGAGCGGATCGAGGCGCTGCTGCTGACCGACCAGCCCGAGGCGGCGGCGCATCTGCGCGGCAGCTACCGGGTGACATGGCAGGGCAGGGGCGAGATCGAGCTGACCGGGCGCGCCCGCCGCGTGCGCATGGGCGAGGGCGAGGCGAGCTTCGATTATGAACCGGGCGAAGGCTCTGTCGGCATCTCCATCGCGGCGGTCGATGCGGCGGATCCGGTCCGTGACATCCATGTGATCCGCGCCGATCTGCTGCCGCTTTACGAGGTTGGCGCGCTGTTCAATCCCGACTGGCTGGCGCGCATCCGCGATCTGCGCAGCCTGCGGTTCATGGACTGGATGATGACCAACGGATCCCCGGTGCAAGGCTGGGATGACCGTCCGCGCCTGACCGATCACACATGGACCGTCTGGGGCGCGCCGCTGGAGGTGATGATCGCGCTTGCCAACGAGGTGGGTGCGGATCCGTGGTTCACCCTGCCGCATATGGCCGATGACGACTACATCCGCCGCTTTGCCGAAACGGTGAAGGCCGGGCTGGATCCCCGGCTGAAGGCGCATGTGGAATATTCCAACGAGGTCTGGAACCACATCTTTCCGCAGGCGGGCTGGGCGGCGGCGCAGGCCGAAACGCTGTGGGGCGCCTCTGAATCGGGCTGGATCCAGTTCTATGGTCTGCGCGCCGCGCAGGTCATGGACATCTGGACCGAGGTCTATGGCAGCGAGGCCCCCGACCGGCTGGTGCGCGTGGTGGCCACCCATACCGGCTGGCCGGGGCTGGAGGAGCAGATCCTGACCGCGCCGCTGGCCTTCCTGCATCTGGGCCATGCCCCGGTCGACAGTTTCGATGCCTATGCCGTCACCGGCTATTTCGGCTATGAAATGGGCGGCGAGGAGATGGCCGCCCGGATCGACGACTGGCTGTCCCGGGCCGAGGCGCAGGCCGAACGCGACGGTGCGGCGCAGGGGCTGCAGCGGGTGGCGCTGCGCGAATATGTCCGCCAGCACCGCTTTGATGCCGCGATCCTGCCGGTGGCCATGGCGCTGCAGGAGGGCTCGCTGGGCCAGCTTGTGGACGAGGTGCTGCCCTATCAGGGCGAGGTGGCGCAGAAGGCCGGGCTGCGGCTGGTGATGTATGAGGGCGGCACCCATGTCGCGGCGCAGATGGCGCGGGTGGACGAAGAGCGGCTGACCGAGTTCTTTCAGGTGTTCAACTACACGCCGGAAATGGCCAAGCTTTACGAACAGCTGCTGACCGGCTGGGTCGCGGCGGGGGGCACGCTGTTCAACGCCTTTGTCGATGTGGCGCCCGCGTCGAAATGGGGCAGCTGGGGCGCGCTGCGCTATCTGGAGGACAGCAATCCGCGCTGGGACATGCTGATGGCCTATAACGCCTCCGCCCCCACCGACTGGGATCCGCGCGGGGCGGAGGCCTTTGCCCAAGGGCTGCTGCTGCGGGCGGGCGCGCGGGGCGAGGTGCTGGAGGGCACGGAACTGGCCGACACACTGATCGGCGGGCCCGGCAACGATGACCTGCGCGCGGGCGGCGGCAATGACCGGCTGCATGGCGGTGACGGCACGGACAGCGCGCTGCTGCGGGGCCTGCCCGGCGATTACGAGTTTCGCCGCGACGGCGCGCGGCTGATCGCCGACGGGCCTGCGGGGCAGGTCACGCTGGTGTCGGTGGAAACGCTGCGCTTTTCCGATGACCCGGACACCGAGCTGCCCACGGCGGGGCTGTAAGAAACCTAGCCGCGCGCGCGCAGGATTTCGTCCACCAGCGTTTCGGCGCCAAGGCTGGCGCGGAAATGCGCCTCCACATGGGTGCGGCCTGCGGCGCTGAACCCTTCGGCGCTGGCGGGATTCTGCGCCAGTTCGCGGATGGCGCGGGCCAAGGCCGAAGGATCGCGCGGCGGCACCAGCTTGCCGGTATGGCCATCGTCGATCAGTTCGCGCACGCCGCCCGCATCGGTGCCTATGGTGGGCACGCCGCAGGACATCGCCTCCATATAGGCGACCCCCAGCGGTTCATGCCACGAGGCCAGCACGAACACATGCGCCTCCAGCAGCTTGGCCTTCACCGCCTGCGCATCGAGCGCGCCCAGCAGTTTGACGTGATCCTGCAGCCGCAGCTTGCGCAGATGCGTTTCCAGATCCTGCCGGAATCCGGTGCCGCCCGCGTCATCCTCTCCGGCGATTTCCAGCCGCACGTCCACGCCCTGATCCAGAAGCTGCCGCACCGCCGACATCAGATCCTGATGCCCCTTCACCGCGTTCAGCCGCCCGCAGGAGAAAATCCGCAGCGGCCTGCCCTTTTCGGGCGGCTGATAGGGGGTGGTGCGGCGCAGATCCTCGGTATCCACGCCCATGGGCCGCACCACCAGCCGGGGCGGCAGCGCGCCCGACAGCTGCTGCTGCACCTCCTCCATTAGCAGATGGGTGATGACGGTGGCAAATTCGGCGCCCTGCCATTTTACCCGCTGGCCGGGGCCGTAATCCGACAGCGGCCCGTGCAGGGTCAGCGAATAGGGCCGCCCGCCCAGCCGACGTGCCAGCGCCGCGATCAGCGCCGCGCGCCCGCAGCTATGGACATGGATATGGTCGAGCCGTTCCGCTGCGGCATGACGGTTCAGCGCCTCGGCGGCGGAGAGCGTGACGGCGACATCCTGCGCGAATCGCCGCCCCTCGCGCCAGATCTGCCCGGGCAGGCCGCGCGGCAGCAGCCGGGCCAGCGTGGCGGTGGCGGCGATCAGCCGGACCTCGCCCAGATAGGTGGTGCGGGCGATGGCTTCCTGCGACCAGCTGTGCGCGATCAGCCCTTCCGGGGGCATCCGCGTGGACAGCAGATGCACCTCATGACCCATCGCCTCCAGCGCAAGAACTTCGCGCCAGAAGAAGATATGGGTCTGCCCCGGGAATTGAGGCACCAGATATCCGATCCGCAGCTGCGGCGACACGCATCCCCCCGCTTTCAGCCCATCTTGTCCGGTCGTAGATGGCATTTGCATTGAACTCTACGCCATTTCATTCTTTGGCCACAGTTTGCTGGCAGCAGCGACGCTTGCCGGACAGGAAAATTCGCAGGTGTGGCTACATTGGTACGGATCATGGATGCGCAGCGCGACCCCGACAACAGTCCCGCCCTGTCGGTGATCCTGCCCGCCAGCAACGAAGCGGCGCTGATCGGGCGCTGCCTGTCGGCGCTGCTTGGCTCGGTCTGGACCCATCCCCGCCCGCCCGAGGTGATCGTCATCGCCAATGGCTGCCGGGACGATACCGCCGCCCGCGCCCGCGCGCTGATCCCCGGCTTTGCCGCACGCGGCTGGCCGCTGCGGGTGATCGACCGGGCCGAGGGCGGCAAGCTCGCCGCGCTGGATGCGGGCGACGCCGTGGCGCGGGGCGGGGTGCGGGTCTATCTTGATGCCGATGTCACGGTGGATCCGGCGCTGCTGACGCAGCTTTGTGACGCGCTGGCGGGGCCTGCGCCGCGCTATGCCAGCGGGCGGCTGCACATTACCGCCAAGGGTGCTGTGTCGCGCGCCTATGCGCGGCTGTGGCGCCGCGTGCCCTTCATGGCCCAAGGCGTGCCGGGCTGCGGGGTCTTTGCCGTCAACGCGGCGGGGCGGGCGCGCTGGGGCGGCTTTCCCGACATCATCTCCGACGATACCTTCGTGCGGCTGTGTTTTGCGCCGCAGGAACGTGTCGCCGTGGCGGCCCCCTATGACTGGCCCATCGCCGAGGGGTTTGGCGCGCTGGTCCGGGTGCGGCGCAGGCAGGATGCGGGCGTGGCCGAAATCGCGCGCCGCTTCCCCGACCTTCTGCGCAACGAGGACAAGCTGCCGCTGTCGCGCCGTGGCCTGCTGGGGCTGGCCTTGCGCGACCCTGCGGGCTTTGCCGTCTACGCGGGCGTGGCGCTGATGGTGCGGCTGCGCCCGCCCGCCCAGGACTGGAGCCGAAGCCGATGATCCCCGCCCTCTGGCAGCGCCTGAACGGCAGTTCGCTGATGGCCCGCGCGCTGCGGTCGTCGATGCTGACGGTGGGCGGGTTTGGCGCGGCGCAGGTGATGCGGCTCGCCTCGAACCTGATCCTGACGCGGCTGCTGTTCCCCGAAGCCTTTGGCCTGATGGCGCTGGTGTCGGTGTTCATGATGGGCCTGCAGCAGTTTTCCGACGTGGGTGTGACCCCCGCCATCCTGCAGAGCCGTCGCGGCGACGAGCGGGATTTCCTCAACACCGCATGGACGATTCAGGCGGTGCGCGGCGCGGGCCTGTGGCTGCTGGCCTGCGCGCTGGCATGGCCCATGGCGTGGATCTATGACGAACCGCAGCTGCTGCATCTGCTGCCGGTGGCCAGCCTGACGCTGCTGATCCTCGGGTTCAAGCCGACGCGGATGGACACGGCGAACCGGCATCTGCTGCTGGGCCGGGTCACGCTGCTGGATCTGGCGACGCAGGGCGCAGGGATTCTCAGCGCGGTGATCCTTGCATGGCTGACGGGGTCGGTCTGGGCGCTGGTGGCAAGCGGCATTCTCAGCGCGCTGATCGAGGTGCTGATCAATTCGCGCTTCCTGCCCGGGCTGCGCAACAGCTTCCGCTGGGAGCCCGCCGCCGCGCAGGAGCTGATCCATTTCGGCAAATGGATCTTTCTGGCCACGGTCTGCGGCTTCTTCTTCAGTCAGGCGGACAAGATCCTGATGGGGAAATACCTGCCTCTTGATCATTTCGGCATCTACAACATCGGCTATTTCCTTGCCTCCTTCCCGATGCTGCTGGGATCCATGGTCACGCGGCGCATCCTCATTCCCATCTACCGTGAAACGCCCCCCACGCGGAGCCGCGCCAATTTCCTGCGGCTGCGGCGGATGCGGTTTGCCGTCACGGCGCCGCTGCTGCTGCTGGTCACCACCTTTGCGGTGATGGGCGACTGGCTGGTGGATGTGATGTATGACGACCGCTATCTGGCGGCGGGAGCGGTGGCGGTGATCGTCGCCTGCATGCAAATGCCGCAGATCATCGTGCAGACTTACGATCAGGCGGCGCTGGCCGCAGGCGACAGCCGCAGCTTTTTTGTGCTGGCGGCGGCGCGGGCGGTGCTGATGGTGGGCAGCATCCTTGTCGGGCTGGAAACCGCCGGATTCATCGGCGCGCTGTTCGGCTATGGCGCGGCCTTCCTGCTGGCCTATCCGGTGGTGGTCTGGCTGGCGCGGCGCATGGGCGCGTGGGATCCGCTGCACGATCTGGTCTTTGCCGGGCTGGGCGCGGGCTGCGCCGCCTTCGCCATGTGGATCAACTGGGAGTCGATCCGCTACCTGTCGCTGCTGGGCCAGTAACGGCCCGTTCCGGAATCGCGACAATTTCCTTTCAAATTGCTACTGTCGCCGATGCGATGACAATCGCGGTGTGAGTCCGGGGAATTGAGGCGGTGATGGGTCGAATATCTCGAAACCGCCGCATTTGCTCCCCATTTTTCCTTTACGGCTCGTCAAGGCCGAAACGGCAGGATCAGGGTCATGACGCAAGTTTTTCAGCACGATTCGGATGAGACGGACATCGCCATTGTCGGAATGGCGGCCCATCTTCCCGGCGCTGCGGATATCGACGCTTATTGGCAGATGCTGCGCGAGGGGCGCCGCGCCATCCGCCGGTTGAGTGATGACGAGCTGCTTGCCGCCGGAGAGGATCCGGGCCTGATCCGCCACAAGGATTACGTGCCCTTCGCCGCGCCGCTGGACGGGTTCGAGATGTTCGATGCCGAGTTTTTCGGCTTCGCCCCCAAGGATGCCGCGATCATGGATCCGCAGCACCGGCAGTTTCTGGAAACCGCATGGGAGGCGCTGGAAAACGCGGGCCACGTGCCGGAAAACTTCGACGGGCGCGTCGGCGTCTTCGCGGGCTGCGGCATGGGCAGCTATTTCTATTTCAACCTCTGCTCCAACCCGGATCTGGTGGAAAGCACCGGCATGTTCCTGCTGCGCCATACCGGCAATGACAAGGATTTCATGACCACGCGGCTGAGCCATGTGCTGGATCTGCAGGGCCCGTCGATCAACGTGCAGACCGCCTGTTCCACCTCGCTGGTGGCCACGCATATGGCCGCACAGGCGCTGCTGAACGGCGAATGCGACATGGCGCTGGCGGGCGGGGTGACGGTGGAACTGCCGCAGGGCCGGGGCTACCTGTATAAGGAAAACGAGATCCTGTCGCCCGACGGCGAATGCCATGCCTTCGACCACCGCGCGCAGGGCACGGTCTTTGGCTCTGGCGCCGGGGTGGTGGTGCTGCGGCGGCTGGCCGATGCGCGGGCCGATGGCGACCATGTCTGGGCGGTCATCAAGGGGTCGGCGGTCAACAATGACGGCGCGCAGAAGGCGGGCTATCTGGCGCCTTCGGTCGACGGGCAGGCCCGAGCCATCGCCGAGGCGCAGGCGGTGGCGGGGGTCACCTCTGAAACCGTGGATTACGTCGAATGCCACGGCACCGGCACCTATCTGGGCGACCCGATCGAGGTGGCGGCGCTGACGCAGGCCTTTGCCGAAACCGGGCGCGCGCGGCAGCATTGCCGCATCGGCTCGGTCAAGACCAATATCGGCCATCTGGACACGGCGGCGGGGGTGGCAAGCCTCATCAAGGCCTCGCTGGCGCTGCATCACCGCGAAATGCCGCCCAGTCTGGGATATGAGGCGCCCAACCCCGCCATCGATTTCGACCATTCGCCGTTTCTGGTGAATGACCGGCTGACGCCTTGGGTCCGGCAGGGCCATCCGCGCCGCGCCGGGGTCAATTCGCTGGGCGTGGGCGGCACCAATGCCCATGTCGTGCTGGAAGAGGCGGCGGCACGTCCCGCGTCCGAGGCCAGCGACTGGCCCTTCCAGATCCTCACCCTGTCCGGGCGCAGCAAGGCCGCGCTGGAGGACAATGCCGCGCGCCTCGCCGCGCATCTGCGCGCCCATCCCGACCTGCCGCTGGCCGATGTCGCCTACACGCTGAAAGAGGGCCGCCGCGCCTTTGAAAAGCGCCGCATCGTGGTGGCCGACAGCGCCATGGATGCCGCCCGCCTGCTGGAGCAGGACAACCCCCGCCGCGTGCACAGCCATACCGCGCTGGACCGGCCCGATGTGGTGTTCCTGTTCCCCGGCGGCGGCGCGCAATATGCCGGAATGGCCCGCGATCTTTACGAGACAGAGCCGGTCTTTGCCGAATGGATGGATCGCGGGCTGGAGGTGCTGGCGGGGCTGACGGATCGCGACATGCGCGCGCTCTGGCTGCCGCAGCCGCAGGACCGCGCCGAGGCAGAGGCGGCGCTGGCGCAGCCCTCCCTGCAGCTGCCGCTGATCATGCTGACGGAATATGCGCTGGCGCAGCTGTGGATCAGCTGGGGGGTCACGCCCGCCGCGCTGTGCGGGCACAGCATGGGCGAAAACACCGCCGCCTGTCTGGCCGGGGTGCTGAGCTTTGAAGACTGCATCGGCCTTGTGCATCTGCGCGGGCAGCTTTTTGACACCGTGCCTTCGGGCGGGATGCTGTCGGTGGCGCTGCCTGCGGACAGGCTGCTGCCGCATCTGGGGGCGGATCTGGATCTGGCCGCCGTCAACGCGCCGGATCTGTCGGTGGCCTCGGGGCCGCGCGCCGCGCTGGATGCGCTGGAAACCCGGCTGCGCGACATGGGCGTGGACTGCCAGCGCATCGCCATCGACATTGCCGCGCACAGCCGGATGCTTGAGCCGATCCTTGCGCCGTTCCGCGCCTACCTGCGCGGCATCCCGCTGTCGCCGCCGCAGATCCCGCTGATGTCGAACCGCACCGGCATCCTGATGACCGCCGAACAGGCCACCGATCCCGATTACTGGGTCGAACATCTGCGCGGCACCGTGCTGTTTGACGCCTGCATCGGCACGCTGGCCGACACGCCCAACCGCATCTATCTGGAGGTGGGGCCGGGCAAGGCGCTGTCCTCGCTCGCGCGGCAGAACGGCAAGGTGCCGGGGCAGCAGGTGCTGTCCTCGCTGCGCCATCCCGACGAGGAGATCGCCGACGACCGCTACATGTTCGAGGTGCTGGGCCGGCTCTGGGCGCTGGGCGCCGAGATCGACTGGCCGCAGATCTGGGGCGAGGCGCGGCGCAACCGCGTGGTGCTGCCCAGCTATGCTTTCCAGCGCAGCCCCTATTTCATCGCCCCCGGCAAGGCGCAGGGGGATGTGGGGCCGCAGTTCTTGATGCGCAGCGACGATGTGGCGGGCTGGGGCTGGCATCCGGTCTGGCGTCCCCGCGCCCCCGCGCTGGAGCTTGACCTGCCCGCCGCGCTGAAGGCCGCGCTGCAGACATGGCTGATGTTCATGGACGAGACGGGGCTTGCCAGCCGCGCCGCCGCCCGGCTGCGCGCGGCGGGCCATACGGTGATCGAGGTGCGGCCCGGCGACGCCTTCTCCCGGCTGTCCGACACCTCCTATGTCGTTGCACCGGAACGCGGGCGCGAGGGATATGACCTGCTGCTGCAGGATCTGGCGCAGCAGGGCCATGTGCCCACCCGCATCGCGCAGTTCTGGCTGGTGACGGAGGGCGAGCATCACCGCCCCGGATCCAGCTTCTTTCACCGCATTCAGGAACAGGGCTTCTATGCGCTGCTTTTCTTGGCGCAGGCCCTGGCCGAGGAAAACTTGCCGCGCCCGCTGCATGTCACCGTGCTGACCACCGGTGCCGCCCGCGTCGCGGAAGAGCCGCTGCCCTATCCCGCCAAGGCGACGGTGGCAGGCCCGGCCCGGGTCATTCCGCGCGAACTGCCCGGGGTCACGGTGTCGACGCTGGATCTGCAACTGCCCGGTCCGGTCGCGGCGGGGCTGTTCGGGCGGGCCCGGGCCGAGGCCGCGCGGGAGGCGGCGCTGGACCATCTCACCGATCAGGTGCTGGAGGAGCTGCTGGCCGAACCGGGCACAGACATTGCCGCCCTGCGCGGGCCGCGCCGCTATGCCCGGGCGATGAAACCCGTGACCCTGCCCGCGCCTCTGGCCCTGCCCGAAGGCGGCACATGGCTGCTTACGGGGGGCTTTGGCGGCATTGGCCTCTCCATCGCGCAGGATCTGGCGCGGCGCGGCGCCACTCTGGTGCTGGTGGCGCGGCAGGCGCTGCCCGACCGGGCGCAATGGGACGATTACCTGATGCGCCATGCGCCGCAGGACGGACTCGCCCGCCGTATCCGCGCGGTGACGGCGCTGGAACAGGAGGGCGCAACGGTGCGGGTGGCTGCCGCCGATGTCTGCGTCAAAAGCCAGATGTCCCGCCTGCGCGCACAGGTCGAGGCGGAGTTTGGCCGCATCACCGGCGTGATCCATGGCGCGGGGGTCATCGCCGATGGTCCGCTGCTGACCAAGACCCCCGCCAGCATCGAAGATGTGTTCACGCCCAAGATCCACGGCACCGACGTGCTGCAGGAGGTGTTTCCCGATGGCGCGGTCGACTGGCTGGTGCTGTTCTCCTCCTCCTCCACCGTCACCGCCCCGGCGGGGCAGGTGGATTACGTTGCCGCCAATGACTACCTCAACGCCGTGGCACAGGCGCGGGCGGGCGGACAGACCCGGGTGATCGCGCTCAACTGGGGCATCTGGGCCGAGGTGGGCATGGCCGCCGAAGCCGTGGCCGCCCGACTGGGCGAGGTGCCGGAGGCGCCGGTGGTGCCCGCAGGCGTGCCGCTGCTGGATCACGCCAGCTTTGACGCGCAGGGCAACCGGATGTTCACCGCGCGCTACACCACCGAAGACTGGGTGATCGGCGAACACCGCACCCGCGCGGGCGATGCGCTGCTGCCCGGCACCGGCTCGCTGACGCTGGCCGCCCATGCCCTGCACGCGCAGGGCGAAGACGGACCGTTCGAAATTCGCGACCTGACCTTCCTGCGCCCGCTGCGGGTGGCCGAAGGGGCGGGGCGCGACATCCGGCTGCGGCTGGCCCGCCGCGCCGAAGGCTATGGCTTTGATCTGCTGGCCGACTGCACGCTGGGCGGGCGGCGCGGCTTCTGCCTGACCGCGCAGGCCACGCTGGCGCTGCTGCCGCTGTCCCGGCCCGAACCGCTGGATCTGGCCGCGATCCGCGCCCGCTGCGGCGTGCCGCTGCGCGCCGCAGCGGGGCAGAAACTGACCGCCGCGCAGGAGGTGCAGCTGGCCTTTGGTCCGCGCTGGAAGGTGCTGGATGCCCGCGCGCTGGGGCAGGGCGAAGGCATCGCCGATCTGTCGCTGCCGCCTGCCGCCGCAGGCGATGGCTGCCTGCTGCATCCCGCGCTGCTGGACATCGCCACCGGCTGGGCGATGGATCTGATCGCGGGCTGGCAGCCCACGCATCTGTGGGTGCCGGTGTCTTATGCGCGGGTCCGGGTACATGCACCGCTGCCCCCGCGCATCGTCAGCTGGGTGCGCAATGCCGCCGACAACCGCGCGGGCGCCGACACCGCCAGCTTTGACGTGACGCTCTGCGATGCCGAAGGCGCGGTGCTGGTCGAAATCTCTGGCTTTACCATCCACAGGCTCGCCAGCCCCGATCTGCTGCAGGCCACGCCCCGGCTGACCGCCGCCGAGGTGGAATTTGACGGGCCCGGTGCCACGCAGCCGCTCTCTGCCGCCGAGGAACGGCTGGCGCACAACCTGTCGCAGGGCATCCGCCCCGCCGAAGGGGTCGACGCTTTTGCCCGGGTGCTGAACCTTGGTCTGCCGCAGGTGGTGGTGTCGTCGATGGATCTGGATCAGCTGGTGCGCCAGACCACCGCCAGCAGCGCCGAACGCGGCGAGGGGCAAAGCTTTGACCGACCGCAGCTTGACGGGGAATATGTGGCGCCGGAGACCGATATCGAACGCAGGCTGGCCGGGTTCTGGCAGGATCTGCTGGGGGTGCAGAATGTCGGAGTCGAGGACAGTTTCTTCGATCTGGGCGGGCACAGCCTGATCGCGGTGCGGCTGTTCGCCATGGTCAAGAAGACGTGGCGGATCGAATTTCCGATCTCCGTGCTGTTCGAGGCGCCGACCATCCGCACATGTGCCGCGCTGATCGCCGAACGCACCGGACAGGGCGCCGAGGATGCGCCGGAGGCTGCGGCGCCGCGCGCGCCGGAACGGCGCTTCCGCCATCTGGTCGCCATGCATGACGGCGAAGGCGGGGCGCGGCGGCCCTTCTTCCTTGTGGCGGGGATGTTCGGCAACGTGCTGAACCTGCGCCATCTGGCGCATCTGCTGGGCGCGGACCGGCCGTTTTACGGGGTGCAGGCGCGCGGGCTTTACGGCGGCGAGGCGCCGCATGACAGCATCGAAGACGCGGCGCGCGATTACATCGCCGAGATGCGGCAGGTGCAGCCGCACGGGCCTTATATGGTCGGCGGGTTTTCCGGGGGCGGCATCACCGCCTATGAGATCGCGCATCAGCTGGAAGCAGCGGGCGAGGAGGTGGCGCTCTGCGTGCTGCTAGACACGCCGCTGCCGCAGCGCCGCGCGCTCGACCGCCGCGACCGCCTGCTGATCCAGATGCAGGAACTGCGCGCCAAGGGTGTGGGCTATCCGCTGATCTGGGCGCGCAACCGGATCGCTTGGGAAATCGCGAAGCGGCGGCAGCGGCAGGACACGGCCACCGAACACAGCTTCCACAATGCCGAGATCGAGGCGGCGTTCCTGCAGGCCGTGGCGCGGTATCAGGTCCGGCCCTGGGACGGGCGGCTGGTGCTTTACCGTCCGCCGCTGATGGGCAAATGGACCGTGGCGGGCGGGCGGCGGGTCAGTTCCGAACGCGCCTATGTGCTGCCGGACAATGACTGGGGGCAGCATGTCCCGCATGTGGAGGTGCACGAAGTGCCCGGAGATCACGATTCCATGGTGCTGGAGCCCAATGTCCGCGTGCTCGCCGCGCTGCTGCGCGAGGCGATCGCCGGGGCAGAGGCCGTGACGCTGGGCAGCACCGTGCTGCCCTTCCCGGGGCGGAGTGCGGCGGAATGAGCCGGTCCCCCCGCCTGCTGGTGGTGCTGCTGAACTGGCGCACGCCCGATATGACCCTGCGCGCGGCGGAATCGGCGCTGGTCGCGATGCGCCATCTGCGGGCAGAGCTGGTGATCGTCGACAATGACAGCGGCGATGGCAGTTTCGAAAAGATCGCCAAAGGCTTGCAGGCGCCATGGGCCAAGGCGGCGCCGGTGCGGCTGATCCAGTCGGGGCGCAATGGCGGCTTTGGCGCGGGCAACAACGTAGGGATCCGCGCCGGGCTGTCGGACGGGTCGTGCCCCGACTACGTCTATATCCTGAACTCCGACGCCTTTCCGGCGCCCGATGCCATCCGCCTGCTGCTGGGCCATCTGGAACGCCACCCCGAAGCGGGATTCGCCGGAAGCTACATCCATGGCGAAGATGGCGTGCCGCATATCACGGCCTTCCGCTTTCCCTCGGTCGCGTCGGAGTTCGAGGGTGCGGCGCGGTTTGGTCCCATCACCCGGCTGCTGCGCGAACATGTCGTGCCGCTGCCGCTGCCGCGTGGCACCACGCGGGTGGACTGGCTGGCGGGTGCCTCGCTGATGATGCGGCATTCGGTGCTGGACCGCATCGGATTGTTCGACGAGACGTTTTTTCTGTATTTCGAGGAAACCGATCTCTGCCTGCGCGCCGCCCGTGCCGGGTTCGAAACCCATTATGTCCGCGCCAGCGAGGTGCTGCATATCGGGTCGGTCTCCACGGGCATGAAGCGATGGACGCGGGTGCCGGGCTTCTGGCTGGACAGCCGCTGGCATTATTTCAGCAAGAATCACGGGCGGGGCGGGGCCGTTCTGGCGACGCTGGCGCATGGGGCGGGGGGGCTGCTGTGGCGGGCGCGCCGCCTGCTGCAGCGCAAGCCGAGGGTCGACCCGCCGCGGTTCCTGCGTGACCTGATTTCGCATGACCTGTCCGCGCTGACCCGGCCCCTGCCCGGCGTGCGCGAAACCCCGGCCCCCCGCGACGCTGCCGTCGCGCAGGCGGCCAGAGCGGAGTAGTTTCAGATGGCCAAGTTTACCGCCGTCCTGATCGGCAACGAATCCCTGCTGGTGCAATGCGCCGAAAAGCTGCTGGCGGCGGGCAACCGCATCGCCGCCGTGGTCACGCGCAACCGCGATGTCGCCGCTTGGGCAGCGGGGCGCGGGCTGGACGTGCAGCCGCCGGGCCGCGATCTGGCGCAGCGGCTGGTGGCGCCCTTCGACTGGCTGCTGTCGATCTCCAACCTCGACATCCTGCCCGCCGAGGTGCTGGCCCTGCCCGCGCGCGGGGCGGTGAATTTCCACGATGGTCCGCTGCCGCGCCATGCCGGGCTGAACGCCCCGGTCTGGGCGCTGATCGAGGGCGAAACCCGGCACGGCATCACATGGCACATGATCGAAGGCGGCGTGGACGAGGGCGATCTGCTGGTGTCGCGCGGCTTTGACATCACCGCCAGCGACACCGCGCTGACGCTGAACACCAAGGCCTATGAGGCGGCGATCGACAGTTTCCCCGAACTGCTGCTGCAGCTGGAAAACGGGCTGCGCCGGGTGCCGCAGGACCTGACGCGGCGCAGCTATCACGCGCTGGCCGACCGGCCTTCGGCGCATGGGCTGCTGGATTTCAGCCGCCCGGCGGCGGATCTGGAACGGCTGGTGCGGGCGCTGGATCATGGCGGCTATGCCAATCCGCTCGCCGCGCCCAAGATCCGGGCGCAGGGCCGCATCTGGCTGGTGGGCCGCGCGCAGGTGGTCGAAGCTGCGGGCGCGCCCGGCCAGATCCTTGAGGCCACCGACGATCATCTGACCGTGGCCTGCGGCACTGCTGCGCTGCGGCTGTCGCAGATCACCCATCGCTGCGGTGCGCCCGCGCGGGTGGCGCAGGTGGGGCGCCGGGGGGGCCAGCTGGACGTGCCCGATGCGCCGGAGCGCGCGGCGCTGGACGACCGCATCCGCGCCATCGCCCCGCACGAAGCCTTCTGGCGGCGGCGTCTGGTGCAGCTGCGCGGGTTCGAGATTCCGGGGCTGGGCAAAACCTCGGGCAAGATCGTGCAGCGCCCGCTGGCGATCTGTGCCGCACTTGATGCCTCGGCGGTGGTGGCGGCCTTTGCGGCGCGGCATGACGAACATGGCGACTGCGATCTCGCCTTTGCCGACGAAAGGCTGCGCGATCTGGCGCAGGGCGGGCTGATCGAGCCTTGGGTGCCGCTGCGGGTGGACATGCAGGGCGACATGCAGGGACTGGCCGCGCGCACCGAATCCCGTATCGCCGAAGTGCAGCGGCATCTGGGCTTTGCGCTGGATCTGCCGGCGCGGGCGCCGGATCTGACCGCGCCGCCGCCGGTGCCGCAGCTGGGCCTGAGCTTTGGCGCGGGGCCGATCCCCGGTGTTGCCGTGACGGTGGAACTGACCTGCCCCACCGCCACGCTTTACGTCGATACCGGGCGCCTGCCCGAAGCGCAGGCGGATCTGATCGCCGCCCGGCTGGAACTGATGGGCACGGAAAGCCATGCGCAGTCGGCTGTGGCCAGCCTGCCGGTGCTGCCCGCGGCAGAGCGCGATCTGGTGCTGCGCCAGCACAATGCCTCGGCGCAGGATCATGACCGCAGCCTGACCATGCAGGCCGCGTTTCAGGCACAGGTGGCGCGCACGCCCGATGCCGTGGCGCTGGTCTTCGAAGGTCAGAGCCTCAGCTATGCCGAACTGGACGCGCGGGCCAACCGCGCTGCACAGGTGCTGCGCCAGATGGGCGTGGGCCCCGGCCGGGTGGCGGGGCTGTTCTGCCGCCGCTCCGTCGATCTGATGGTGGGGGCCTTGGGCATCCTCAAGGCGGGGGGCGCCTATCTGCCGATGGATCCGGCCTATCCCGCCGACCGGCTGCAGCATTTCCTGACCGACAGCGCGGCATCGGTGATCGTGACACAGGCGGGGCTGGTGGATCATCTGCCCGACCACGCCGCGCAGCTTCTGGTGCTGGATGCCGATCCCCGGCTGGGACAGGCACCCGACACCCCCCCGGAGCAGACCAGCGGGCCGGAGGGCATCGCCTATCTGATCTATACCAGCGGCTCGACCGGCCTGCCCAAGGGCGTGATGGTGGAACACCGCAACGTGGTGAATTTCTACCTTGGGATGGATGCGCATGTGCCGCAGGATCCGCCGGGCACATGGCTGGCCGTCACCAGCCTCAGCTTCGACATTTCGGTGCTGGAGCTGTTCTACACCACCGCGCGCGGCTTCAAGGTGGTGCTGACCTCGGACGAGGACCGCACGCTGATCTCTGGCGGGGCCACCACGCTCGCCGAGGGCGAGATGGGCTTTTCGCTGTATTACTGGGGCAATGACGATGGCGCGGGGCGCGACAAATACCGCCTGCTGCTGGAAGGCGCGCAGTTTGCCGACCGCAACGGCTTCTGCGCGGTCTGGACGCCGGAGCGGCATTTCCACGCCTTTGGCGGCCCCTATCCGAATCCCAGCGTGACCGGCGCCGCCGTGGCGGCGGTGACCAAAACCCTGTCGGTGCGGGCGGGGTCCGTCGTCTCGCCGCTGCACCACCCCGCCCGCATCGCCGAAGAATGGGCGGTGATCGACAACCTGACCAATGGCCGCTCGGGGCTGGCGCTGGCGTCGGGCTGGCAGCCGGATGATTTTGTGCTGCGCCCGGAAAACACGCCCCCCGCCAACAAGGCGGCGGTGCTCGACAGTCTGGACCAGATCCGCAGGCTGTGGCGGGGCGAACCGGTGGCCTTTCCGCGCAAGGACGGAACGCTGTTTGACGTGGTGACCCAGCCGCGCCCGGTGTCGCGCGACCTGCCGGTCTGGCTGACCGTGGCGGGCAATCCGCAGACATGGAAAGACGCAGGCCGCCATGGCTGCAACGTACTGACCCATCTGCTGGGCCAGAGCATCGATGATGTGGCCGCGATGATCCGGCTTTACCACGCGGCGCTGCGCGAGGCGGGGCATGATCCGGCGCAGTTCACCGTGACGCTGATGCTGCACAGCTACATCGCCCCCACCCGGGACGAGGCGCGCGAGACCGCGCGCGGCCCCATGCGCGAATATCTGCGCGCCGCCGCCGCGCTGATCAAGCAATACGCCTGGGCTTTCCCGGCGTTCAAACGCCCGCAGGGGGTCAACAACGCCTTCGATCTGGATCTGGAGATCCTGACGCCCGACGATCTGGAGGCCATCCTCGATTTCGCCTTTGAACGCTATTTCACCGAAAGCGGCCTTTTCGGCACGGTCGAGGATGCGCTGGAGCGGGTGGAGCAGCTCAAGCGCATCGGCGTGGGCGAAATCGCCTGTCTGATCGATTATGGCATCCCGGTGGATCAGGTGCTGGAGGGGCTCAGACCCTTGGCCGAGGTGGTGAAGCGCGCCAACCGCGCCCCGGATCTTGCGCCGGACGATTTTTCCATCGCGGCGCAGATCCTGCGCCACGGGGTCACGCATCTGCAATGCACCCCCTCCATGGCGCGGATGATCGCCATGAATGACGAGGCGCGTTATGCGCTGTCCCGGGTGCGGCATCTGTTCCTTGGCGGTGAACCGCTGCCCGGCGCGCTGGTGGAAGAGTTTGCCCGCATCACCCCGGCCCGCCTGACCAACATGTATGGCCCCACCGAAACCACCATCTGGTCCTCGACCGAGGTGGCGGCGGCAGGGGATGAGGGCGTGGTGAACATCGGCCGCCCCTTGGCCAACCAGCAGCTTTACGTGCTGGACGAGGCGCGGCAGCCGGTGGGCGTGGGTCTGCCCGGCGAGCTGTGGATCGGCGGCGAGGGCGTGACGCGCGGCTACTGGAACCGCCCCGATCTGACGGCGGAACGCTTCCTGCCCAACCCGTTCCATGGCGGGCGGATGTATCGCACCGGCGATCTGGTGCGCCGCCGCATGGACGGGCGCATCGACTTTATCGGGCGCGTCGACCATCAGGTGAAGCTGCGCGGCTTCCGCATCGAGCTGGGCGAGATCGAGGCGGTGCTGGAGGCGCAGCCGGGGATTTCTCAGGCGGTGGTCATGGCGCGGGAAGATACGCCCGGCGACCTGCGGCTGGTGGGCTATTACACCGCCCCCGAGCCGGTGAGCGAGGCGGCGCTGAAATCCGCCATGGGCGCGGCGCTGCCCGCCTTCATGGTGCCCGCGCATCTGATGCGGGTCGACGCCTTTCCGCTGACCCCCAACAAGAAGGTGGACCGCAAGGCGCTGCCCGCGCCACTGGCCCGCCGCGCCCCGCCTCTGGCCGCGCCCAAGGCCGCGGCAGCGGCGCCGGTCACGGCGCAGGGCTCGGCCCGGCTGCAGGCGCAGATCGCCGGAATCTGGAGCGCGGTTCTGGGCGTGCAGGACATTTCCGGGCGCGACAGCTTCTTCGATCTGGGCGGGCATTCGCTGCTGGCGGTGCAGGCGCACCGGTCGATCCGCGACGATCTGGGGGCGAAGGGTCTGTCGATCACCGACATCTTCCGCTTCCCGGTGCTGGAGGATCTGACGGCGCGGGTGGCGGCCTTGGTCAGTCCCGCTCCGGTCGCGGCGCAGACCGAAGCCGCGCCGCCTGCCGCCGACCGCGCGCAGACGCGCAGCGAGGCCATGGCGCGGCGGCGGGCGATGCGGGCGCGGCGCAGTGCCTGACCTTGCCGCCCTGCAGGCGCTGGCCGCCATGGTGGACTGGCCCGAAGGCGTGGTCTGGGCCGTCTCCGGCCCGGTCGATCCTGCCGGATTGTTTCCCGTGGAACGGCAGGCCATCGCCCGTGCCGTGCCGTCGCGGCAGGCAGAATTTGCCGGGGGCCGGGGTGCGGCGCGGGCGGCGCTGGCGCAGCTTGGCCTGCCGCCGCAGCCGATCCCCAAGGGCGCGGACCGCGCCCCGGTCTGGCCCGAGGGGGTGGTGGCCAGCCTGAGCCATACGGCGGGGCTGTGTCTGGCGGTGGCGGCGCGGGCGCGGGACTGGCGCGGGCTGGGGGTGGATCTGGAACGCGCGCTGCCGCTTGACCCAGGGCTGGTGCCAACCATCGCCAGCCCGGCGGAACTGGACCGGCTGGCGCCGCTGGAGCCGGGGCTTGCCGCGCTGCATGTGTTTGGCGCCAAGGAGGCCGCCTATAAGGCGCAGTATCCGCTGACCCGCAGTCTTTTCGGCTTTGCGGCGATGGAGGCGCTGCTGCCCGATGCCGGGCTGCGCATGGTCGCGGCCACGGGGCTGGGACAGGGGGCCAAGCTGCCGATGCGGCAATGGCGCAACGGGGGTCTGCTGCTGTCGCTCTGCGCGCTGCCGCAGATCAACCGGGACGACTTTGCCGGTCGCGGATACGAAGTGTTTCCTTGCGGGCTGACGGAGCCGGATGGCCGCAAGGTGAAAGTTTGACTAGAATATGTCTCAAAGGCGGCAAGGCCCGTCCGGGGTGGACAGGACTGTCGTGCCCCGAACGGTCGGGCCGCCACAAGCGGGAGAAGTGATGTGACCCAGTTCCAGTCTTTTGAGGAAATCCTTGCCGCGCTGCGTCGCCGCATGGTGCTGATCCTGCTTGTTACCCTGCTGGGCTGCGGCCTGTCGGTGGCCTTCGCCCTGCAGCAGCAGAAGATGTATGAGGCCACCGCCGTGGTGCAGATCGAAGAGGGGCAGGTCAGCGAGGCGCCCAGCAGTCCCGGCGTGGCGGGGGATGACGCCTCGCGCAAGGTGCAGCTGATCGAACAGCGGCTGATGTCCCGCGACAACCTGCTGCGCATCATGGACACGCATCAGCTGTTCACCGAGGATCCGGCGATGCCGCTGAACCAGCGCGTGTCGCTGATGCGCGAGGCGGCGCGGATCGAGGAAATTCGCCCCGCTCCGATCAGCTATCAGGCGGTGCCGCAGGGGCCTTCGGGCATCCTGATCACCGTCCGGCTTAGCGATGCGCAGAAGGCGGCGGATGTCGCCAACGAACTGATGACAACGGTGATCGAGGAATCGCGCAGCCGCAGCGTGATCCGTGCCCGCGAGACGCTGAGCTTCTTTGAAAGCGAGGCGACGCGGGTCGCGGCGGAGATGGACGCGATGACCGCCCAGATCGCCGCCTTCAAGCAGGCCAATGCCGAGGCGCTGCCCTCGGGCGTGGGGGCGCTGCGCGATCAGCTGGGCTCGCTGGAGGACAGCGCGCTGGAGATCGACCGCGAGATCGTCGCCGCCGAAGGCAATTCCGCCCGCGTCCGCGAAGAGGTGCAGGCCCGGCAGCTGGCGCTGCTGCGCGAACAGAAACAGCTGATCGACACCCGCATGGCGCAGATCGAAGAGACCATCCGCCGCGGCCCCGAGGTGGAACGCACGCTGAGCGGCATGGAACGCGACCTGACCCAGCTGCAGGACCAGTATAGCGTCATCACCCGCCGCCGCGCCGAGGCCGAGATGGGCCAGATGCTGGAAACCCGCCAGCAGGCCGACCGGTTCGAGGTGCTGGAAGCCGCGCTGGTGCCCGAGGTGCCGTCCAGCCAGAGCCGTCAGAAGCTGGCGCTGATGGGGGGCGTGGCCAGCCTGATGGCGGGGCTGTTCGCGGGGGTCGTGGCCGAGCTGATGAATCCGGTGATCCGCAACGCCGCGCAGCTGGAACGCGCGACGGGCGTGCAGGCGGTGGTGTCCATCCCCGTGGTCAAGACGCGCGGCGACCGCCGCCGCCGCGGGCTGGGCATTGTCGCGGGGCTTCTGGGGCTGGCGGCGCTGCTTTGGGGGGTGCTGCGCGTGGCGGGAGCATGGCTGCCGCAGGGGCTGCTGGACCGGATTCTGCCGCGCGCCTCCGCCTGAGGCGCGCGAGGCTCAGTAGCTGTATTTGCCGAGATTGGTGCCTTCGGCCTTGTTGAGGATCATCCCCAGCAGCGGGGTCTGGTCGCCAAGCCGGCGTTCGACCTCGCGGATTTCCTTTTCGGTGCTCAGCCCGCCGCCGATGACCAGCAGCACGCCGTCGAACTGTGCGCGAAAGGCCATCACGTCGTCGAAGTATAGCGCGGGCGGCAGGTCGAACAGCATGACATCGGGCTTCAGCCGCTCCTGCAGCGCCGCCAGTGCGGTGGCGGTGCCGGGATCCTGCAGCAGTTCCGCCGGATAGGATTCCGGGATGTGGTTGAAGCCGAAGGCAAGGTTGGGTCCGGCATGGAAGCTGTTCGGCCCCATCCGCAGCAGATGCTGCTCTGCCGGGACGCGCCCGCGCAGCATGTCGCCCATCGAGCCCGGCGTCTTGACCCCCATCACCTTGTGCAGGCTGGGGCGGCGCAGGTCGCAGTCCAGCAGCACGGTGCGCAGCGCCTCCTGCCGGGACAGGCTGATGGCCAGATTGGCGGCGGTGAAGGTCTTGCCGCAGTCCTTGGTGGGCGAGGTGATGGCGACCCGCGACCAGCCGCGTTCGGCCAGCGTCTGCACCAGCTTGGTGCGCAGGATGTCAAAGGCGGTATGGGCCGGATCCTCGCGCCGTGCGGTGACGATGCGGTGCCGGTCGAGATGCGCCAGATCCACCGGAAAGGGCGTCAGCGCCGACCAGCGCTGGTCGGTGCCGGGGATGGGGGCGGAAGCGGCATCGGCCTCCACCTGCGCCCGGGCGTTTTCCGCCTCGCGTGCCGCCCTCGCCTCTGCCGCAGCTTTGGCGCGGGTCCGGGCGGCGGCTTCCGCCTGACGCCGCTGCTCCTCTGCCTCGGCGTCGGCCTGCGCCGCAGCTTCGGCGCTGCGGCGCTGGTCTTCGGCGGCGGCCTCTGCCTCGCGCTGGGCCTCTGCCTGCGCCTGTGCCTTGAGCAGAGCCTCGGCCTGCGGGTCGGGCCGGGGCGTGGGGGCCGGGGTGTCTTCGGGGCGGTTGCGGCGGCGGAAGGGGCGGCGTTCGGACATGGTCATGCCCCCGCCGGTCCGGCCTGACCGGGTGCCGCGCAATATCTCTGTCTGTGGTGACCGGTATGCCGTGCCATGTCCGCCATCTGCCTGTCTGCCCGAGTTCGGATCCGGTCTTGCGGATCCCGTTATGTCCTTTTGCCCAGATAAACGCAGGATTCTGTCAGGAATAAGGTGGTTTCTGGGGGGATTGTTCTCAATCCGTGTCCCGCCGCCGCCTCAGAACCCGAACAGATCCGCCTGAGCGATGGCCCGGTCGACAAAGCGCGTGCGGTCGGCCTCGGGCGTCCAGTCCAGCATCTGCTTGGGCTTGTCGATGATGAAGGGCGAAAAATGCGCCCGGCTTTTCCAGTCCGCCAGCGAGGGGCGCGTGACCCCGTGCTGGCGCAGGGCGTATTTCTTCAGCACCGATTTTACCGCATCCGCCGCGTAAAAGGCGGTGAGATTGCCGGAGCTGACCCGGATCCGCGCCCCCAGCACCTCGTGGATCGCGTCGAAATAGTCGCGCGCGGTCAGCAACGGCTCGCCCACAAGGTTGAAGCTTTGCCCGTTGGCCGAAGGCCGCGCCGCCATGCGCACCAGCCCGTCCACGACATCGTCAATCAGCACGAAGGGCAGGATGTTCTGCCCCGGCCCCCAGATGCGCACCGCCCCGGCACCATGCCAGCGCCCGATGCCCCAGTGCTGCAGCGGTCCGCCATGGCCCACCACGATGCCGGGGCGCGCGATGGTCAGCGGCAGCCCCCGGTCGCGATGCAGCGCCATCAGCTGCCGCTCGCATTCCGCCTTGGACCGGGCATAAAGGTTGCGGTCGCTCATATCCGCCGCGAAGGGCGTGGATTCGGTGATCGGCACTTCGGGGCGGGACATGTCGAAGCTGGCGATGGTGCCGGTATAGATCAGCCGTTTCACCCCGGCCTTCTGGCAGGCCATGCCGACGCGGGTGGCGACGCCCACATCGTTGACCAGCGCCTCGGCCCATGTCTTTTCCAGCGAGCGCGCAAGGTTGAAGACCACGTCCACCCCCTGCATCGCGTGGGTCAGCGCCTCCAGATCGTGGAGGTTCAGCGCCACGGTTTCCACCTGATCGGGCAGGTCGGGGAAGGGGCCGCGCCGTCCGCGCGACAGCACGCGCACGTCATGGCCATCCGCCACCAGCCTGCGGGTCAGCGCCCGCCCGATAAAGCCGGTGCCGCCGATCACCAGCGCGCTGGGGCGGGCGGGCCGGGTCTGCACGGCGGGGGCCTTCACCTCCAGCACCGAGGCGGGCAGCAGGGCGATGGCCTGGTCCAGCGCCTCCATCACCGCCACGGCGCTGTCGCCGGAAAAGCGCGGATCGGAGGGCCTGCCTTGGGAAATGGCGCCATAGACGGCAGCGGTCATGCCGCGAAAGCTTTGGCCATAGGGGTTCTGCTGGTTCAGCGACCGGGTCTGGATCGCGGCGTTGCGCGCGCCCACCCGCAGATGCTGCCAGCCCAGATCCAGCTGTTTGCGCAGAGGGTTGAGGATGAGGTCAGAGGCGTTTTCCCGTTCCACCATCAGCGTGTCGGCGGCATAGTCCAGCCGCGCCCGCCCCGAGGATCCGCGCAGCACCACCGACCGGTCATCGACGGTTTCCACCATCGACAGCGTAAAGCTCAGATCGACCCCGCCCGCGCGGGCATAGATGCGGAAGCCCTGCGGGCGCTGGTCGCCGCCGGGCAGGACGACGGGCTTGCTGGCGGAGGCGAACAGGATCTCGGGCGGGCCGAACAGATCGACGGCAAAGGCCATCAGATGCGGCCCCAGTTCCAGCAGCAGGTTGCGGGGTTCGCGCAGCAGCCACAGGCTGTAAGGGCCGGAGCGCAGCGGCGCCAGCGGCAGCGCCCATGTAAAATCGGCGGCGGAGATCCGGCCATACTCTCCGGCCTGCATCGCGGCCTTCATCCGCTGATAGGTGGTCAGGCCAAGGAAGTTGTGCCCGGCATGGAACAGCTTGCCCGCCGCCCGCGCCACGTCGCGGATGGCACGGGTCTGGTCGGCACTGGTGGCGACCGGCTTTTCCACCAGAACATGCAGCCCGGCCTTCAGGCATTGCTGGGCCAGCGCGGCATGGGGGTTGGGCGGGGTCAGCACATGCACCGCGTCGCAGCTGCCGCTGTTGATCAGCGCCTCGACCGAGGTGAAGGCCATCAGCCCATGCGCTTCGGCGAAGCCGCGCGCGGCGGGTTCGGAAATGTCGCAGATCGCCTGCAGCTGGACACCGGGCGTGGCGCGCAGCGCCTCGGCATGCCAGCTTGCGATATATCCGGCGCCGATCAGACCGACGCGAACAGGAAGTGTCATCCGGCGCGCCCCTTATTTGTATTCGATGATGCGCATCTGCGCGTTGCGCAGACGGCGGAGATGATAAGTGGCCATGCCGACGAGGTTGGGAAATTTCGACAGGGCGATGAAGAGGGCGTGTTGCCGCGCCTCGCGTTTAGGCAGCCCGGCCCGGCGCAGCCCCTGCTGCGTGCGCAGGTAGTTCAGCGCATAGATGGCCAGCGGCACCAGCAGCAGCCATGGCGAGACCAGCGCCAGCGCCAGCGACAGCAGCGGCAGCACCAGCGCATAGGCCAGCACCCGCTGCCGTTCGCGGGCAAAGTAATCCGGGTGCAGGTGGCCGACATGGGCAAAGCCATGGCCGGTGCGCACCGCGCGGCGCCACCACTGGCCGAACCGGTGCATGTCGGCATCGTGGCGCGTCATCTCCAGTGGCAGGCGCTCCAGCGCCCATCCGGCCTTGCGCAGCCTTGTGCCGAACTCCTCGTCTTCAGAGGCGATGATGCTGTCGCCAAAGCCGCCGACATGGCGGAACGCCTCGGCCCGCACCAGCATGTCGCCGCCGCAACCCAGAATGCGCCCCACCGGGCGGCGCCATTCGAAATCGCAAAGCTGATTGAAGATGGAGCTGTCGCGGTGAATTTCCGACCGCCAGCCGGTGACCAGCGCCAGTTCGGGATGCCGCGACAGATGCGCCACGGCGGCAGAGACAAAGCCCGGCACCAGCGTGCAGTCGCCATCGACGAACATCACGAAATCCGGATCGGTCAGCGCGGCAAAGCCCGCATTGCGCGCCCGCGCGGCGGTAAAGGGTACCGACATGTCCAGTTCGACGACCTGCGCGCCCGCGCGGCGCGCTTCGGCCACGCTGCTGTCGGTGGATCCGCTGTCCACATAGACCACCTGCCGCGCCTGACCCGGCAGCGAGGCCAAGGCCGCGACAAGCCGGGCTCCTTCGTTGCGGCCGATCAGGACGATGTCCACGGCACTCATGCGATGTCCTTTCTGGACAGGGGCGCGGACGTGGCCGCGCCGGAGGACTGGAACAGCTGCGAGAGCTTGGCAGCCTCGGTGGCAATGTTGAAATCGGCGCTGACCCGGGCCCGCCCGGCCTGCCCCATGGCGTGACGGCGGGCGGGATCGGTCAGCAGCGCGTCCAGCGCGCGGGCCAGTGGCGCGGCTTCGCCCGGCGGCACCAGCAGGCCGGAGATGCCGGAGTCGACCAGTTCGGGAATGCCCGCGATCTGCGTGGTGACCACGGGCAGGCCCGCCGCCATCGCCTCCATCAGCACCACGGGCACGCCTTCGGCAAAGCTGGGCAGCACGAAGATCTGCGCACCCGCCAAGGCATCGGCCACCTCGGACTGGCTGCGATACCCCAGAAACTCCACCCGGTCGGCCAGCCCCAGCCGGGTCGCCCGCGCCTCCAGCGCGGCGCGGTCGGGGCCGTCGCCGATCAGCCGCAGCCGCAGCGCGGGATGGGCGGGGGCCAGCGCCGCCAGCGCCTCCAGCAGCAGGGGCACGCCTTTCACCCCGGCGAGCCTGCCGACAAACAGCAGGACCGGATCGTGGCCGGGGGCGGCGGCATAGCGCGCGGGGTCGATGCCGCAATGCACCACCCGCAGCTTGGGCCAGTGCGCGGCTTCTGCGAAACACATCAGCTGCGACCGGCAGAAGGCACTGATGCAGGCGACAAATTCCGCCCGCGCCGCCTTTTCGTCGATGCGCCAGTGCTGCGGTTCAAAGAAGATGTCCGGCCCGTGGATGGTAAAGCTGTAGGGGATGCCCGACAGGGCGGAGGCCAGCATCGCCACGGTGCAGGAGGCTTTGGCGATGTGGTTGTGCAGATGCTCCACGCCCTGCTCCGCCAGATGCGTGGCGAGCACCCCCGCCTCAAGGAAATAGATCAGGTTGTAAAGCCGCCCCTTCACGCCCTTTGGCGCCGTGGTCCATGCCAGCCGCAGCGCGCGGCCATAGCGGGCGGGTCGCGCCAGCCAGCGGCCATGGGCGCGCAGCACGCGCAGCGGGGCGCGGCAGGCCTCCAGCACCTTGAAGGTGCGGGCATGTTCGCTGCGCTGTTCGGGGCCGACCAGATGCTCCGCGCCCGTGGTGCGGATGGAGCAGGTCAGCACCTCATGCCCCAGCGCGCGCAGCGCCGCCACCTCGCGCTGGATGAACGTGTCCGAGGCGCGGGGATATTCCCCGGTCAGATAGGCGAGACGGCGCAGGGTCATGCCGCGCCCTCCTTCAGGGCGGCGGCCATCAGCGCCTCGAACCTTGGCTGGTCCAGCGGGCCAAGCCGCCGCACCAGCGCGCGGGCGTCATAGCGCAGCGGCAGGATGCGGGCGCGCAGCACGGGTTCGCGCAAAAGCCCGGGCAGGCGCGGGCCAAGCGGCGCCAGCAGCCGCGCCACGGGCAGCACCACGGGCCATGGCAGCGGCAGCACCAGCCGGGGCCAGCCCGACAGCCGGTGCGCGCGCAGGAACCGCGCCCGGTCCGGCCGGTCGGCATCGACGAGGTTCAGCACCTCCACCCCCTGCGGGGCGATGCCTGCCGCCCGCACCAGCCGCCGCGCCACATGATCCACATGCGCCAAGGGCAGCTCTCCGCCCTGACCCATGGCGATCAGCAGCGGGCCCAGCGACACGCCCAGATGCGCGTTCCATGTCCGGCCTTCACCAAAGATCGCGCCGGGGCGCAGGATCCACAGCGGATGGCCCGCGTCCCGGCACATCGCCTCCTGTCGCAGCTTTCCGGCGACATAGGCGTCGCGCGCGGTGTCGGGCTGTTCCAGCGGGGAGGCTTCGGTCACGGTGCCGCCCGGCGCCAGCTTGGTGTAATCATAGACGGCGATGGAGCTGACCAGCACCAGCCGCGCGGACTGGCCCGCCATCGCCGCAAGCAGATGCCGCGTGCCCAGCGTGGTGGCCGCCGTCACCGCACCTTCGTCGCTGCCCAGATGCGCGGCGCAGTGGATGACGGCGCCGACGCCGCGCAGCGCGGCGCGCAGCACCGGGATCGCCGCCGGATCGGCCAGATCGGCGCAGCAGGGGATCACCCCCGCCTCGGTCCACGCGGCGGGGGGCGTGCCACGGGTCACCGCCACCACCTCCAGCCCCTGCGCGCGGGCCTGAGCCAGCACCGCCCGCCCGACGAATCCGGTGGCCCCGGTCAGCAGCAGGCGGGTCACATCGCCCATGGCATCGGCTCCATCGGGGCGCAGCGCGTGGTCATGCGCTGGGCGCCGCCGGTTTCCCCGGCATTCTGGATGGCCAGCGTCACCTCGGTCAGGTGCAGCGCAAAATCGGCGGAGAGGCGGCAGGGCCGGTTGTCGCGCAGCGCCTCCAGCATCTCGGCGGGGCCGAGCATGAAGTTCATCGCGGCGGCGCCCCAGCGTTTCACCTTTGGATGGGTGGGCTGCGGCAGGCGCAGGCGGCGGGGCAGCGGGTGTTCCATCAGCCGCCGCCGCAGGGTGAAGCGGCGGGCAAAGCGCACCGGGGCGGCATTGTCCCACGCCGCCTTGCAGCGCAGCACGCCCGCATCGCCGACGATGCTGATCCCGTGGTCATGCGGGGCGGCGATGGAACAGGTCAGCCGGGTCACGGGGCCATGGTCGAAAAACAGCACGGCCACCGACAGATCCGGCGCGACAGGGCCAAGCCCGCCCTTGTCGGGCAGCACCTCGGCCGAGGCCGCGACCACCGTGCGCACCGACCCGAACCACGAGATCAGCCAAGTCAGGTAATAGCCCGCATGTTCCAGCGTGCAGCCGACGCGAAACTCGTCCTCCCACGGCCAGGGCGCGCCGCTTTCGCTGTGCCATCGGTCATAGGCGGCCTGCGGCACGAAGCCGTCATCCAGTTCGGCATAGATCGCGCGCGGCGTGCCCGCGATGCCATGGCGCAGCGCATGGCCCAGCGTCTGCGCGGTCTCGCCCAGCACGGAACAGGGGGCAGAGGCCAGCAGAAGCCCGCGTGCGGCGGCAAGCTGGTGCAGATCCTCAGCCTCGGCCAGCGTCAGGGCCAGCGGCTTTTCGCAATAGACGTGATGCCCCGCCTCCAGCACCGCGCGGTTCAGCGCGTAATGCGCGCCCGGATTGGTCAGGTTCAGCACCACGCCCCCTGCGGGGGCCTGCGCCAGAAACCGGTCCAGCGAGGGTTCCGCCCGAAGCCCCCAATGGGCGCAGAACCGCGCCAGCCGGTCGGGGTCGTGGTCATGCACCTGTGCCACGGCCAGCCCCGGCATCGCCGCAAGCGAGCGCATATACAGATCGGCCACAAAGCCGCAGCCCAGAATCGACAGCTGTCCGGTCACATCGCCCCCTGTCTGCGCGGGCAGGGCCAGCCGAAACACCGGAGGAAACGCGGGATCATGCGGGATCTTTCTTGCCGGAGCCTTTGGTCAGCCGTCTTTGACCAGACAAATTTGACCAGATTTCGGCACAAAGCTGCAAAGCCTGTACAGGCGCAGCCTTCGAGGTGACAATTTTGCACCTTATGCGGCAGCTCTGCCACGGTCTGCGGGAAATCGACGTATCGGCATCTCGGAATGTCGGGGATTGGCTGTAGAACTTGGCGTCGGGGCCAGAGGGATGTCGTATGGATTTCAGCGTTTCGGGGCAGAAGGTCTCCGTCAACGTGGCGACATGGGCCGCGCTTCAGGCCCGTGTGACCGAACGTCTGGCGCAGCGTCAGGGCTTTGCGCTGGCCACGCTCAACCTTGATCATCTGGTCAAGCTGCGCGGCCTGCCACGGTTCCGCGCCGCCTATGCCGCGCAGGATCTGGTCACCGCTGACGGCAATCCCATCGTGTGGATGTCGCGGCTGGCGGGCCGCCCGGTGGAACTGATCCCCGGATCCGATGCGATCCTGCCGCTGGCGCGCATCGCGGCGCGGCTGGGGGTGGGCGTGGCGCTGGTGGGCAGCACCGCCGAATCGCTGTCCCGCGCCAAAAGCTATCTGGAACGCGAGGTGCGCGACCTGACCGTGGTCTGCACGCTGGCGCCGCCCATGGGTTTTGACCCCGACAGCCCCGAGGCACAGGCCCTGCACGAGCAGATCGCCGCCTCTGGCGCGGGGCTGTGTTTCGTGGCGCTTGGCGCGCCCAAGCAGGAAATCTTTGCCGCCAGTGGCCGCCGCGCCGCGCCCGCCGTGGGCTATGTCAGCATTGGCGCCGGGCTGGATTTTCTGGCGGGGATGCAGAAACGCGCGCCAGCATGGGCGCGGCGTCTGGCGCTGGAATGGCTGTGGCGGGCGCTGAACAGCCCGAAACGGCTGGGCCTGCGCTATCTGCAATGTCTGGCGATCCTGCCGGGCCAGATGCTGCGGGCGGCGGTGCAACGCTTCCGCTCCCGTCAGGCCTGAGGTTCCAGCCGCCGCGGGCGGCGCCGCTGGCCGGTCAGCGCCTGCTTGACCCGGGATTTCAGCCCCAGCGGCGGCAGCACTTCCGTGTCGCGCTCGAACACGGCGCCGTTCAGATCCGGATCGCAGCGCAGCGCCAGATCCACCCCCCAGCGGGCCGACAGCTCGGGCGGCAGGCCGTCGGGAATGCCCATGTCGGTGCGCAGCATGCCGGGCATCCAGTCGCCGATCACGATGCCCGGAAAGCGGTCGCCCAGATCGGCCACCAGCGCGCGGGTGAAGATGCGCGCGGCGCCTTTCGACACGGAATAGGCCGCAGAGGCGGGCAGCGGCTGCAGATCGGCAAAGGTCGCGACGTTGAGGATGCGGCCCCGCCCGCGCGCCACCATCCCGTCCAGCACGGCACGGGTGCAGGCCACCGTCCCGCCCAGATTGACGGCGACGCTGTGCAGAAAGCTCTCTGCCGTCTCGTCCAGAATGTCGCGCCGGGGATAGACCGCGGCATTGTTGACAAGCAGCGCCACCGGCCCGTGATCCGTGGTGACCTCTGCCACGCAGCGGGTGACGGCGGCGGGGTCGGCCACGTCCAGCGGCCAGATCAGCACCCGGCCCTGCGGCGCCTGTTCCTGCGTCTCCTCAAGGGCGGACCTGCGGCGTCCGATCGCGGCGACGGTGAAGCCCTGCCGGGCAAGCTCCAGCGCCAGCGCGCGGCCCAGCCCGGATCCGGCGCCAGTCACCAGCGCGATGCCGTCTTGGGGGGTCAGTCGGGTCATGTCGGATCCTTCCGCAGGTGGTCGGCGACGCGCAGGGCATTGGCGGCGATGGTCAGGCTGGGATTCACCCCCATCGACGTGGGCATGAAGGAGGCATCGGCCACCCAGAGGTTGCGCAGCCCATGTGCGCGGCACTGCGCGTCCAGCACCGACCGGGCGGGATCATGGCCAAACCGCAGCGTGCCGCTGGGATGGCCGAAGTTCAGCTCCGGCCCCAGCCCCAGAAACAGACGCCGCTGCCCGCGAAAAGCCTGCGCGATGGCGCGGCGAAAGGCATGGCGGCGGACCAGCAGTTCCGGCGCCATGGCATAGGTGATGGCCAGCCGGTCGGGATCGGGCAGCACGCGGTTGTGCAGATAGGGCAGATCCTCCATCAGCCCGACAAAGATCTGGGCATGGCCAAGGATCCGTGCGGCCAGCGCGGCGGGCAGGCGGGTCAGATGCGGCAGCCCCGGCACATGCCCCAGCCGCGAGGCGGCCAGCATCCGGTTCAGGTAAAACAGGATCTCGCCATAAGAGGCGCGGATGCCCATGGCCTGCACCATGCCCATCCGGGTATGGCCCGCCGTGTAAAGATCCCGCAGGGCCAGCGCCTTGGTCGCGCCCGCATCGGGCGCACCCCGGGGCGGCCAGATCGCGAACATCTCGTTGAGGTGGAACATCAGGTTGCGCCCCACCAGTCCGGATCGGTTGGCCAGCCCCTCCGGCCAGTGGTCGGACAGGGAATTGAGCAGCAGCCGCGGCGAATTGAGCGCCCCCGCCGCCAGCACCACATGCCGGGCCCGAAGGCGCCGCAGCGTGCCGCCCTGCCGCAGCTCCACCTCCTGCACCGAATCCGGCCCGGCGATCAGCCGCGTCACCTCGGCCCCGGTCAGGATCTCGGCATTGCCGGTGGCCAGGGCGGGCTCCACCCCGGCGGAGCGTCCGTCCATCTTGCAGAGGCGCGGGCAGCGGGTGCCAAGGCAGTTCAGGCAGCCGTCGCTGCGGCGGATCGCGGTATGGGCGTAATAGGGATTGAGGCCGCCAGCGCGAAACCGGGCCATCAGCGCGGCTTCGGTGGCGGTCAGCGGCGGCGGCGGATCAAGCGGCGGCGGCGCGTCGGATGACAGCGGATCGGGCGTGCCATGCAAGTGATACATCCGCGCGGCATGGTCGAACCAAGGGCGCATCTCGTCATAGCCCACGGGCCAGCCGCCGGTGGGATGCGGGCGGTCCAGCAGATCATCCAGATCATGCCGTTCGGGCCGTTCCAGCGTGGCGGCGTAGAACACCGAAGATCCGCCGATCCCCGCCCCCAGCGGCGCATAGAACCGGCTGTCGCGGCCATCCACCGTGGCATGCAGCGGCTCTGGCCAGAGCCCGCGGGCCAGCCGCGCCTCGGGGACAAAGATTTCCGACAGCCCGTTCCGCGCCTGCCGCTGCCCGGCGGCGCCCTTTTCCACGAACAGCACCCGCCACCCGGCTTCGGCCAGCGCGCGGCCCAGCGTGCCGCCACCCATGCCGGTGCCGATCACGATGCAGTCCCAGTCCGGTCCGGTCGCGGTCATGAGGCGGGATCCGTGGCAAAGACCGGCGCGAAAAGATCGTGCAGGGCACGGGCGGCGGTGTTGGTGACGTGGTTGTTGTCGAAATACCAGCCCTCGCCGCCCTGCAGCGCGTGGCAGGTGGTGGCGTCGCAGAGGCGGGGCCAGCTGTCGATCAGGCTGACCGCGCCCGCCTCGGCCAGTGCCCGCCACGGCGCTTCGGCGCTGGCGGCGCGGGCCTCGGCCTCTGCGCGCGCGACCTCGGGGCGGGTGACGGGAGTGCGGGCCAGCGGCCAGCCGTCATGCGCCGCCTCGCGCGCGGCGCGGCGGCTGTCATAGCCGGGGATCTCGGGCGGCTGACGCAGCACGAAAATCTGTTCGAACCGGTCCAGAAGTTCGGCCACGCTGGCATCGATGCGCTGCGCCAGCAGATCGGACTGCGCCTCGCCGATGCGCACCGGACCATCGGCGGGATGCAGCGCGATGGTGTTCTGCGCATCCAGCCCGACTCCCGCGCCAGTGGCGTAATAGCTCCAGCGCCCGATCAGCAGCAGCGTGGTCAGATCCGGCAGCTGCGGCAGCGCCTGCCGGATCTGCAGCGTGGCATTGGTGCAGTCCAGATCCTGCGCCGGGGTTGCCGCGCTTTCGACCTTGCGCAGGCCAAAGACCGGCGGGCAGCCCGCGCGCCACAGGATCAGCCCCGGCGTGCCCGCCTGCTGCGCGGCCTGATCCAGCCCCTCGCGGAAGGCGCGCACGTGGCTGTCGCCCCAGACCAGCACGCGCGGCGGGCCTTCGGGGCCGATCGGGCAGATTTCCAGCCCCATCAGCGGGCCGCTGGCGGGGGTGGTGCAGCGGCTCCAGTCCTGCAGGAAATCGGCGGAGGCGCGGATATGCGGCTGCACCTCGGGGCGGAAGCGGCTGGTCAGCCCGTCGCCAAGGTAAAGCCATCCCCCCAGCGCCAGCAGCAGGGCCGATCCCGCCGCCGTGCCGCCCAGCAGGGCAGGGGCGGGCAGGCGGGCATGGCGCACCGGCTGTTCCACGAACCGCCAGCTGAGCCATGCCAGCCCCACCGCCAGCGCCAGCCACATCCCCGCCTCCAGCGGGCCGGAATAGCTGCCGCGCAGGTAAAGCGACAGCGTCACCACCGGCCAGTGCCACAGATACAGCGAATAGGAGATGCGCCCGAAAAACACCGGCACCGGCGAGGACAGCGCGCGGTTCACGGTGTTGCGCCCGGTGCCATTGGCCAGCAGCAGCACCGTGCCCAGCACCGGCACGAGGGCCAGCAGGCCGGGAAACTGCGGCCCCGCCGGAATCAGGATGATCGAGGCCGCGACCAAGCCCAGCCCCAGCCAGCTGAGCGCGGCATATCCGCGCCAGCGCCGTCCGGTTTCGCAGCCCCAGATCGCCAGCAGCACCCCCGACAGCAGTTCCCACGCGCGGAAGGGGAAAAGATAGAAGGTGGCGGTGGGCAGATGCGGCGTCAGCAGGACGCTGGCCGCCAACGAGGCGGCCCAGATCAGCGCCAGCGTCCAGATCAGCGCGCCCCGGCGCCGCGCGAACAGCAGCAGAAGCAGCGGCAGGACGATGTAGAACTGCTCTTCCACCGCCAGCGACCATGTGTGCAGCAGCGGCTTGTCTTCGGAGGCAGCGTCGAAATAGCCCGCCTGCCGGAAGAACAGCACGTTGGACAGATAGACCGTGGCGGCGATCAGCGTCTTGCCGAATTCGCGGAACTCAAAAGGCAGCAGCAGCGCCGAGGCCAGCGCCGTGGTCACCAGCGCCATGACGAAAAAGGCCGGGGCCAGACGGCGGAAGCGGCGCAGATAGAAGCGGCCCAGCCGGATGCGGCCCATCGCCTCGCGCTCGCGCCACAGGATGCCGCCGATCAGGAAGCCGGAGATCACAAAGAACACGTCCACCCCGGTGAAGCCGCCGGGAAGGCCGGGAAAACCGAAGTGATAGACCACCACGGCAAGCACGGCGATGGCGCGCAGCCCGTCGATGTCACTGCGATAGGGCAGCGGGGCGGGCGCCATGTCCGGGGTGGCAGAGGGCGTCTGTCGGGGTCTGGTCATGCGTCCTGTCCGGGTTCTCCGGTGCGGGGGCACGATGCGGCCCCGTCTAAAATCCAGTTCTATCTGAGCCTCGAAATAAGGCGATTAAAGGGCAGAACCCGTCACAGTCTGGTTTAGATGGCAATTCTTGCCGATCCGTCACTCTGTGTCGTCTGGTCCAAAAAAATCCGGCTTGGGGGAGGGGCGGCCTTGGGCGATCCAGTCATAGACCCGCGCCACCTGCCGCGCCTTCTGGTCCCATGTAAAATGGCTCTGCACCCGGGCGCGGGCGGCGGCAGCCAGCGCGGGCAGGGGGGCGGGATCCTGCGCCAGCCGCTCCAGCGCCGCGCGGAAGCCCGCCACGATCTCTGCCCGCGATCCGCAGGGCACTTTCAGCCCGGTTTCCGGCCCCACCAGCTCGCCCGGGCCCGCGTAATCCACGATCAGCGGCACCACGCCAAGCGCCATCGCCTCCAGCACGACGCCGCCGCCGAATTCGCGGATCGACGGGAAGGACAGCAGATGACAGCGGCAGAGGATGTCCTGCACCGCGCGATGCTCCTGCCAGCCGTGAAAGGTGACGGCCCCGGCGATGCCCAGCGCCGCCGCCTGATCGGCCAGCGCGGGGCGCATCGGCCCGTCGCCCACGATGTCGATCTGCAGCTGGCCCGCGCGCAGCAGGGGAGCCGCCGCCTCCAGCAGCATGTCGGGGCCCTTGTAGGGCACGAGGCGGCCCACGAAGGCGGCGCGCAGCGGGCCGGGACCGGGGGTGGCGATGCGGTTGAACCGGGCGGGGTCGATGCCGTTTTCCGGCAGGTGGATCACCTTATGCGCGTGGCGGGCGGGGATCTCGCTGGCGGTGTGGCGCGAGCCGGTAAGGATCGCCGCCGCATGGTCCAGCGTGGCGCCATGGCCGGGCAGCAGCCGGTAGGCGCCGCGCAGGTGGCTCAGCCATTCGCGTTCGCGCCGCCGTTCTGCCTCGAACCCCGCAGGCCACGGCACCCCGCCATTGAGCGGCCCCAGCACGAAGGGCACCCCGGCCTTGGCGCAGCGCGCCGAGATCGGAGAGCCGATGGTGGGGCTTAGCGGGGTGATCCGGTGCACCAGATCCCAGTCGCCGCGCCGGACCTGCGCGCCGAACTGCCGCCAGACCAGATGTTCGAACCACGGATAGCTTAGCGCGTTGATCGCCTGCACCATGGTCCAGCCCTTGCCTTCGCCCATGCGCAGGAGTTCGGCCAGCTTCCACATCGGGCGGGCAAACGCTTCGGAATCAATCGCGGTGAAGTCGATGCCTTCGGTCAGGCCCGCGCGCAGGATCGCGTCGCGGTTGCGGATCTGCGTGACGATATGCACATCCGCCACGTCGCGAAGGGCATGGGCCAGCGACCAGCCGACCAGCGGCACGCTGACCCATTCGGGATTGGCGGCCTCGGCGATGGCAAGGATGCGGGGACGTCGGGTCATCGGCTCACATGATCGACTGCCAGCGCGGCTTGTCGCGCGGCGCGGCGGCGGGCAGGGCGGGATTTTCGGGTGCCCGCCGCCCCAGCCGCTGCGCCTTCAGCGCCTCGGCATAGCCGGTCAGGGCGCCCGCCACCATCCATGTCAGCGGGGTCAGCGTGGCATTGGGAATCATGTCCGCGACATTGACCGCCAGCAGCAGCGACAGCGGCGCGATCAGCGGCGACACCGCATCGGGGGGGGCATGTTTCGCCTCCCGCCAGAGCAGGATCAGCGGCAGCAGTAGCAGCCCGAATTCCGCCAGAAAGCCGACCCAGCCATAGACCCCGATCACGATGATCCAGCGCCCGTCAGAGACGGTGGTGATGAAGCCGGTCACGGGATCGAGGATCTGGTTGCGTCCCCAGCTGCCCCAGCCGAAGACCGGTTTCAGATAGGCGCGCTCCAGCAGGGTGTTTTCGTTGTCGAAGCGGAATTCCAGCGAATAGGCGCGGTCCTGATCGATGGCGGCGGCGCGGTCCAGCAGCGCCTGTTCGGGCACCAGCCCCGCCCCCTTCACCAGCGGATAGGCCAGCGCCAGAAGCCCGATCAGCAGCGCCAGCCGGATCTGCATCCGCCGCGTCAGCAGCAGCACCGCCGGGATCACCAGCAGGCCAAGCACCAGTGCCCCCATCGATTTCGCCAGCACAAGGACCGCCGTCAGATAAAGCGCCGCCAGCAGCGCCCGCAGCTTGGAGGCTGCCGGATCGCGCCGCCACAGCGCCCATGCGGCGACGGCAGAGGTCATCAGAAAGAACGCCACCCACAGCCCGTGATACAGGAACACCACCGGGCGATAGCCGCCGAACCGGATCGACTGGCCGAAGAAGTGCTGGTAATAGCCGTAAATCCAGTTGTTCAGCTGCGGCGACAGCCGGATTTCCACCAGCATCAGCACGGAATACACGAGCCCGCCCCAGACCAGCGCGCGCAGGATCTCGCGCTGCGCCCCGCCCGTCGCCAGAAAGCGCCGCGCCAGCAGGAAGGGCAGCACCAGCAGAAGCTGCTGCAGCGTCAGGGCCACGGCATCCTTGATCCCGAGCCCGGGCAGGCCGATGCGGCCAAAGAACACCGGTTCGGCATTGGTGACCACGGTCAGCGCGGGCGACAGCACGAAGACCGCCAGCAGCACCCGGCCCAGCCCCGATTCGGGCAGGAACGACCCGTCCGATCCGCCCCGGAACAGCACGAGGACAAAGGCGGTCAGCGCGGGAATGTTGTGCTTGGTCAGCGGCGGCATCAGCGGCAGGTCGAAGACCGCAGGCGGTTCCGGCAGGAACAGATAGCCCAGCAGCAGCGACAGGATCAGCGCGCGGTCCACCGCCAGACGCCGGAACAGCGCGACCGTCACCAGCGGCCAGAGCGCCAGCATGAGAAAGGCAAGAGGGTTCGGCATCCCGTGTCGTGGTCGTCCCGTGAAAACCCATGGCACCGGCCCCCCAAGCGCCCCGCCATGCCGCCTGACCGTAGCAGGCTCGTGCCCGGTTGTCGCCTGTCGCGTCGGGGCGCCGCGCCGGGGGCTGGCAGATTTGGCACAGGCGCGGCGGACCGAAGAGCATCGCGATCGGGTCATGAAATGGCCCAATTGATTGGTCATCGGTCTGACAAGTGAAAGAAGGGTCAGCGTTTCCTTGCCACAGCAGCGTCTGAAGATTGCGTATCTGAGCGATTTTTCCCCGCTCGACAGGAATTTCTATTCCGGCGGCAATGCCCGCATCCATGACGCGCTGGTGCGCCATGCGGGCGATGTCACGATCCTGCCCCAGACCTGGGGGCTGGCCGATCCGGTGCGCCGCGCCATCCTTGCCCTGCCCGACCGGTTCAGCCTGCGGCTGCGCTGGCGGGCACAGCTGGCGCTGGCCCCGGTCATCGCGTGTTCCATCGCGGCGGCGCTGCGGCGCGACAGGTATGACGTGCTGTTCGGCGCCTATGCCTTCCAGACGCTGCACCATCTGCGGCGGCCCTATCCGCTGACCGTGGCCTATACCTCGGACGCGACGCCCACGGTCTACCGCCGCTCTGAAATCGGGCAGGCCTTTTCCGAAGTGCTGCCCGGCGGGCGCAGGCTGGATGGCTGGGTGGAACGCGCCGAAGCGCTGGTGCTGCACGGCAGCGACATGCTGCTCTGGCCCTCGGCATGGCTGCGCGACGCAACGCTGCAGCGCTATGATCTGGATCCGGACAAGGTGCATCTGGTGCCATGGGGCGCCAATATCGCGCCCCCCCCCGTGCCGCAGCCGCGCAGCGTCGCCCCCGGCGCGCCGCTGCATCTGCTGCTGGTGGGGCGCAACTGGCAGGCCAAGGGCGGGCCGGTGGCGCTGGCCACCCTGCACCGGCTGCGCGAGGCCGGGCTTGACGCGCGGCTGACCGTCATCGGCTGCTCCCCGCCCGAGGCGCAGGGCGATCCGCATGTCACCATCCACCCGCAGCTCGACAAATCCGTGCCCGCCGAGGCTGCGCTGTTCCAGCAGCTTTATGCCCGGTCGCATTTTGTGGTGCAGCCCAGCTATGAAAGCTACGGCTTTGCCTTCTGCGAAGCCTCGGCGCATGGCGTGCCCTCGCTCTGCCTGCGGGTGGGGGGCGTGCCGGTGCGCGACGGGGTCAACGGCTTTGCCCTGCCGCCGGGCAGCGGCGCAGAGGCTTTTGCCGCGCGCATTCAGGCCACCGTGGCCGATCCGGCGGGCTATGCCGCGCTGTGCCGCAGCACCCGCGCCGAATATGACCAGCATCTGAACTGGGACGCATGGGGCGCCCGAGTCGGCGATCTGCTGCGCGATGCGGTGGCCCGGCGCAGGGCCTGACCCGGAAAGCGCTGGTCAGACCCCATGCCCTGCCCTAGCCTCTGGCAAAAGCCAAGCTTTTGGCAGAAGAAGGGGGCAAGCCCGCGATGAAGGACCAGCCAGACCCGGACACGGCACCGCGCATTTCGAACGAGATCCGCAAGACCACCTGCTACATGTGCGCCTGCCGCTGCGGCATCGACGTGCATCTGAAAGACGGCGTGCCGGTCTATATCGATGGCAACCGCGATCACCCGGTCAATCGCGGCGTGCTCTGTGCCAAGGGGGCGGCGGGGCTGAAACAGGTGCTGTCGCCCGCGCGGCTGCGCGCGCCGCTGCGCCGCACCGGCCCGCGCGGCTCGGGCGAGTTCGAGGAAATCAGCTGGGACGAGGCGCTGGATCTGGCGGTGAGCTGGCTGAAGCCGCTGCGCGAGACGGCGCCGGAAAAATTCGCCTTCTTCACCGGGCGCGACCAGTCGCAAAGCTTCACCGGCTGGTGGGCACAGATGTATGGCACCCCCAATTACGCGGCCCATGGCGGCTTCTGCTCGGTGAACATGGCGGCGGCGGGGATCTATACGCTGGGCGGCAGCTTCTGGGAATTCGGCGCGCCCGACTGGGATCACGCGCGGCTTCTGCTGCTGTTCGGCGTGGCAGAGGATCACGACAGCAACCCGCTGAAGCTGGGGCTGGGGCGGCTCAAGGCGCGCGGTGCCAAGGTGGTGGGCATCAACCCGGTGCGCAGCGGTTACAACGCCATCGCCGATGACTGGCTGGGCATCACCCCCGGCACCGACGGGCTGCTGGTGCTGGCGCTGGTGCATGAACTGCTGCGGGCGGGGCGCATCGATCTTGATTTCCTCGCGCGCTTCACCAATGCGCCGGTGATCCTCGACTGTGATCCGAAATCCCCCGACTACGGTCTTGCCCTGCGCGACGAAGAGGGCCGCGCGCAGGTGGTCGACCGCCGCACCGGGCGGCTTGCGCCATGGGATGGCGAAGGGGTGGAGCCGCAGCTGACCGGGCAGATCCGCCGCGCCGGGCTCAGCCACCGGTCAGTCATGCACCATATCGCCGACCGCTACATGGATCCCGCCTATGCGCCGGAAAAGGTGGCGGAGCGCTGCGGTCTGGCGCCCGGGCAGATCCGGCGGCTGGCGGCGGATCTGGCCCGCGCCGCCTTCGATGATCCGGTGGTGCTGGACCAGCCCTGGACCGATTTTCGCGGCCACCGCCACACCAGCATGGTGGGCCGCCCGGTGGCGGTGCATGCCATGCGCGGGATTTCCGCCCATTCCAACGGCTTCCAGACCTGCCGCGCCATCCATCTGCTGCAAAGCCTGCTGGGCGCCGTGGAAACGCCCGGATCGATGCGGTTCAAGCCGCCCTATCCCAAACCCGCCAGCGCCCATCCGCGCCCGGCCTTCCGCAACCGCCCCGGCCAGCCGCTGGAGGGCCCGCATCTGGGCTTTCCGCAGGGGCCGGAGGATCTGGCGCTGCATCCCGATGGCAGTGCTGCCCGCATCGACCGCGCCTTCACATGGGAAAACCCGCTTTCCGCCCATGGGCTGATGCATATGGTCATCGCCAATGCCGCCGAGGGCGATCCCTACCGGCTCGACACGCTGATGCTATATATGGCGAACATGGCGTGGAATTCCGCCATGAACTCGCGCGGCACGATCGACATGCTGACCGCGCAGGACGAAGACGGCGGCTATGTCATCCCGCATATCATCTGCGCCGATGCCTATAGCTCGGAAATGGTGGCCTATGCCGATCTGGTGCTGCCGGACACCACCTATCTGGAACGGCATGACTGCATCTCGCTGCTGGACCGCCCGATCTCCGATCCGGACGCGGCGGCGGATGCGATCCGCTGGCCGGTGATCGCGCCCGACCGCGACGTGCGGCCCTTCCAGTCGGTGCTGCTGGATCTGGGCGCGCGGCTGGGTCTGCCCGGCATGGTCGACGCCCAAGGCCAGCCGACCTATGCCGATTACGCCGATTACATCCAGATGCACGAACGCCGCCCCGGCATCGGCCCGCTTGCGGGGTTCCGGCTGGGCGACAAGGGCCTGCAGGACGGGCGCGGCCTGCCCAATGCCGCGCAGATCGACAGCTACATCGCCGCAGGCGGCTTCCACGAAATGCCCGTCCCGCCCGAAGCCGCCTATTTCAAGCCATGGAACCGGGCATGGGCCGACTGGGCCGTGGACAAGGGGCTGGCCGACGCCCCCGGCTTCGATCTGGTGCAGCTCTGGTGCGAGCCGCTGCGCCGCTTCCAGCGCGCCGCCGAAGGTCACGGCCCGCACCAGCCCCCCGACAGCCTGCGGGGCCGCATCCGCACCACCTTCGATCCGCTGCCGGTCTGGTATCCGCCGCTGTCGGACGCGTTCGAGGATCCTGCGGAATTTCCCGTCCATGCCATCACCCAGCGGCCCATGGCGATGTATCACAGCTGGGGCGGCCAGAACGCGTGGCTGCGCCAGATCCACGGGCAGAACCCGCTCTATCTGCCGACCCTGTGGTGGAACCGGCTGAACCTCGCGCCCGGCGACTGGGTGCGGGTCATCTCCTCCCATGCGGAAATCACCGTGCCCGCCGAACACATGGCCGCGCTCAACCCCGACACCGTCTGGACATGGAACGCCATCGGCAAGCGCAAGGGCGCATGGGCGCTCGATCCCGCCGCCCCCGAGGCGACGCGCGGCTTCCTGCTCAACCACCTGATCCCGGAACGCCTGCCCGGGGCGGGCGGCTGGTCCAACAGCGATCCCGTCACCGGACAGGCGGCATGGTTCGACCTGCGGGTGCGGCTGGAAAAATCGGCCCCGCCCGATCAGGCGCAGCCGACCTTCCCGCCGCTCCGCTCCCCGGTGCCCCCGCCTTAGGGTTCCATTGGCCCCAAATATCCCGGGGTCCGGGGCAGCGCCCCGGTCCCGCCTTTTCCTTCAGCGCGACATCGGAACATGACGACACTTCCCCCCCTCCCGCAGAAAAAGCTCGGTCTGGTGATCGACCTCGACACCTGCGTGGGCTGTCATGCCTGCGTCATCGCCTGCAAGGGCTGGAACACCCAGAGCCAGCCCAGCCCGCTCTCCGATCAGGATCCCTATGGCGCCGATCCCACCGGTACCTTCCTCAACCGCGTGCATGGCTTCGAGGTGCAGCCCCCCGAAGGCCCGGCCCAGCTGGTGCATTTCCCCCGCTCCTGCCTGCATTGCGACGACGCGCCCTGCGTCACCGTCTGCCCCACCGGCGCCAGCTGGAAACGCGCCGAGGATGGCATCGTGCTGGTCAACGAAGCCGACTGCATCGGCTGCGGGCTCTGCGCATGGGCCTGTCCCTATGGCGCGCGGGAAATGGACATGGCCGAAGGCGTGATGAAGAAATGCACGCTCTGCGTCGACCGCATCGACAATCCGCACCTGCCCGAGGAAGACCGTCTTCCCGCCTGCGTGCGCACCTGCCCGTCGCAGGCGCGGCATTTTGGCGACCTGAACGATCCCGACAGCGCGGTGTCGCTGCTGGTGGCGGAGCGCGGCGGGGTGGATCTGATGCCGGAACAGGGCACGGCTCCGGTGAACAAATACCTGCCGCCGCGCCCCCGCGACGCCGCGCCGGACGATGTGGACGTGCTCGCCCCCTATCTGGATGTGGTGGCCGAAGAACCGCGCGGCCTGCTTGGCTGGATCGACCGCACGCTGGCGAGGATCTGAATGTATCCCGCACGCTCGCTCATCGCCTTTTCCACGCTCTCGGGGCTGGGTTTCGGCCTGCTGGTCTGGCTTGGGATCGACCCCGCGCCGCCCACCGGCTGGGTGGCGCTGGTGTTCTTCGCCTTGGCGCATGGGCTCTGCCTTGCCGGGCTCGCCGCGTCGGCGCTGCATCTGCGCCGCCGTGACCGCGCGCTCAAGGCGTTCAGCCAGTGGCGCAGCAGTTGGCTCTCGCGCGAGGCTTGGGCCGCCGTGGCGGCGCTGCTGGCGGGGGGCGGGCACGGTCTGGCGCTGATGCTCGACCAGCCGCTGCTGCCGCTTGGCTGGCTGTCGGCGGCGCTGGCGCTGGCCGCCGTCACCTGCACCGCGATGATCTATGCGCAGCTGAAGGCCGTGCCGCGCTGGCATCACTGGTCCACGCCTGCGCTGTTCCTGCTGACCGCGCTGGCAGGGGGGGCGCTGCTGTCGGGCCATGTCACGGCGGCGCTGATCCTGCTGCCCGCGCTGGGGGCGCTGCAGATCTGGACATGGTACGATGGCGATACGCGCTTTGCCCGCAGCGGCAGCACGCCCGCCACCGCCACCGGGCTTGCCGGGCGCGGCAGCGTGCGCCCGCTGTTTCCGGCCCAGACCGGCAGCACCTATGTGCTGGACGAGATGGTCTTTGTGGTGGCCCGCCGTCACCTGAAAAAGCTGCGGGTGCTGGGGCTGGCGTTTATGGTGGTGCTGCCCGTGCCGCTGCTGCTGCTGCCGATGCCGCATCTCTTCGGTGCGGTTGCGCTTGTGTCGCATGTGGCGGGCGTGGTTCTGTCGCGCTGGGTGTTTTTTGCCGAGGCCGAGCATGTGGTCGGCCTGTATCACGGAAGAGGCTGACATGTCGTTTCTGGCCGGGTTTGACGCGCAGTGGCAGGATGCCAGCGCCTATCTCGACACGCTGACCCGCGATCTGTGGGAGGGGCGGCGGCTGGACCGCACGCCGGATCTGATGGCGCCGCAGGTCGTCTCGCATGGCGGGCTGGGCTGGCTGCAGGAGCCGGAGGTGGTGGGCGCCGATCTGGCGGCGCGGCTGGCGGCGTTTCCGGACACGCGGCTGCTGGCCGAAGACACGCTGTGGCACGCGCCCGCCGAAAACGCGCTGATGGCGGCGCAGCGGTTCCATGTGATCACCCGCCATGACGGCGCCGGGCTTTACGGGCCTGCCACCGGGCGCGATCTGGGCTTTCTGCAGATGGCCGAACGCTACTGCGTGGCGGGGCGGGTGCAGGAGGAATGGGTGCTGCGCGACGAGGCGGCGATCCTGTCCCGCCTTGGCATCGGGCTGGAGGAGGGCGCGCGCTGGCGGCTGGTCACCGCCCCGGACCGCAGCGATCCTCCCGCGCCCCGCCCCGCGGGGCAGGGCAACGGCAGCCCGTGGGGGCAGACGCTGGGCGATCTGATCGACCGGGTGATGGGGGGCGAACTGTCGGCGCTGGACCGCCAGTATGATCCCGCCGCCGAACTGTTCCTGCCCGGAGGCGTGCAGGGCTGCGGCCCGCGCGAGGCCGAGGCGTTCTGGATCGGCCTGCGCGCCGCCTTTCCCTCTGCCCTGTTCCACGTGGAGCATCTGATGGGGGCGGAGGATCCGCTGGCCCCGCCGCGCGCCACCCTGCGCTGGCGGCTTGCCGGGCGGCATGACGGTCATGGCACCTTTGGCATGCCCACCGGGGCGGAGGTCGACATCCTTGGCATGACCCATGCCGAATTCGGCCCCGACGGGCTGCGCCGGGAATGGACGCTTTACGACACGCCCGGCATCTGGGCGCAGATCCTGCGCGCCACCGGCAGCTACTAGTCCTTGGGGCTGCGTCGGAAAAAGCCGCGCAGCCGCCCGCCCGCATCGTCCAGATTGTCGCCCATGTCTTCCAGAACCGGGTCGATCCGCCGCCTGCGGAACCGGCGCCAGCGCACGTAAAGCGCCCAGAACACCGCCGCCAGCACCACCAGCAGCGCAATGCTGGTCCACGGCATGATGCGCACCTCCGGCCCCGCCACCGGGCGGATCGACACGGCGTTGGGATAGATCGACAGCACCTCGTTGCGCCAGCCGTAATGCTTGATCGCCACCCAGTCCGGTTCCGCCCCGGTGGAGCGGCGGTCATTCGCCTCCGCCTGCAGGTTCGAGGTGTCGAACTTGAAATAGGGCGGCCAGCCCCAGCCGGTATCCTCGTTGCGATAGACCATCACGCTGTCATCGGCGCGCCGCGTCTGGATGAAGAACACGTCACGCCCGCCGGTGGCGGCGGCGCTGGAACTGCCCGCCTGCGACCAGAACCAGCGGTTGGCGCCGGGGGTCTCGCGCTTTTCATAGGTGTCGGTGATCCGCACGATGTCGTGCTGCGGCAGGGTGTAGTGCAGGAAGGCCGCCACGACCGCCCATAGCAGCACCAGCACCGTCCATTTCACATATTTCATCGCAGGGGCTCCCCGGGGTCTGTTCCGGCGCTGGGGGCGGCGCCGCCGGAATTGCGCCTCCCCTTCACCTGACCTCAAGTGGCGGGAAAATCAACCACCGGCGGTGTCGCGAATCCGGGCGCCTCCCCCCTGTTCGAGGGGGTGCCCTGCCGCGCCCCGGTCAGGTATCCCCGACCTTGCGAGCGGTCGGGACTGCATCCATCCTGTCAGATGTTCCCTTTTGCAGAAAGTTCTTATCAAAATGTTCAGACAAACCCTTTTCGCCCTGACCCTCGCACTTCCCGCCTGTCCCGCCGCCGCCGACGAGATCTCCGACACGCTCGGCTCCGCGCTGGAAGCCTATGAGGCGGGGGACATCCAGTATGCGCTTGAAGAGCTGGATTTTGCGCGGGCCAAACTCCTGGAACTCAAGACCGACGCGCTTGGCGCCTTCCTGCCCGAACCGCCGGAGGGCTGGACGCGCACTGTCAACACCGAGGCCAATGCCGCCATGGCGATGATGGGCGGCGGCGTGGCCGCCGAGGCGGATTATCAGACCGGCACGGGCGACAGCTACCGGCTGCAGATCCTCGCCGACAACCCGATGGTGGCGGGCATGGCCGCGATGGTGTCCAATGCCGGGGCCATGGGGCTGAAGACCGAACGCGTCAACCGCCAGCGCTTCGCCATTCAGGACCAGCAGGTGATGGGGCTGATCGCCAACCGCATCTTTGTGCAGGTGGACGGCCCGGACACCGCGACCGCCCTGACCCTGCTGGAGGCCATGGATTTCGACAGCATGGCGGATTTTGGCCAGTAAGCCGCCGCTCTGAAAGGGAAAATGCGCGTGCGACAAGGACACCGCACGCGCTTTTCAGGGCCGGAGGGCACACCCGACATGAAGTCATGTTTCCTTGACTCACGGCCCGGGGACAGGTCTAGTTTAGCGCACCGGTAAGTTTGTCGGTTTTTTGACAGTCTCGTCTGTTTGCGCTGAATTCTTTTCGGACCACCTCCTCATGACCCTCTCCTGCGCGACCCTGCCCGCGACCCGTCTCCTGCTGTCCCATGGCTGGCTGGCCAAAGAGCCTGCGCCGTTCCAGCAGGCGGTGCTGGACCGGATCCAGATCCGCCGCTTCGACACCGGACAGTATACCCATCACATCGGCGACGATCCGGGCGGGATCTTCGGCATTCTGGGCGGCAGCTTCGGGGTGATGACCCAAAGCCCGACCCTTGGCGTGGTGCTGGGGCATATCTTTGGCGCGGGCGCGTGGTTCGGGCAGGGGCCGCTGGCCACGGGCGGGGCGCGGATGCTGACCTTCCGCGCGATGCAGCCGGCGCTGGTGGCGCATGTGCCGCTGCCCGCGATTCAGGAACTGTCGCGCGCCATGCCCGAAGCCCCGCGGCGCTTCGCCGGGCTGGTGGAATACAACGCCATCATCACCTATCAGATCGCGGGAGAACTGCTGATCCGCCGCTCCGACCAGCGCATCGCGGCGGTGCTGCTGCGCGTGGTCAGCGCCACGCAGTCCAGCCATGGCGACGATCCCACCGCCTGCCTGCTCACCCAGACGGATCTTGCGGAAATGGCGAACGTGTCGCGCCAGACCATGAACACGGTGCTGAAACGGTTCGAGACCGAAGGCTGGATCGCGCGCGGCTATGGCAAGCTGTCGGTGCGCGACATGCAGGGCCTGCAGGAGTTCCTGACCGGCGGCGACTGACCGCGCCCCTTCATCTTGCCCCTAAACTCCGGGGAGCGCGAGGGGCTGGCCCCTCGCCCTTGTGTCAGCGCAGCGCCGGGGAAAGGGGACAGCGCCCCTCGCCCCGTCTGCTGCGTCTCAGATGCTCAGGCAGACATATTTCATCTCGAGGTAATCCTCGATGCCGTGATGGCTGCCTTCGCGGCCAAGACCGGACTGCTTCACCCCGCCAAAGGGCGCCAGTTCGGTGGAGATGATGCCGGTATTGACGCCGACGATGCCATATTCCAGCGCCTCGGCAACCTTGTAGACCCGGCTCAGATCCTTGGCGTAGAAATACGAGGCAAGGCCGAAGATCGTGTCATTGGCAAGCTCGATCACCTCGTCCACCGTGTCGAACCGGAACAGCGGCGCCAGCGGGCCAAAGGTTTCCTCGGTGGCGAATTTCATCTCCTGCGTGGCGCCGGTGACGATCAGCGGGGCGCAGAAGCCGCCGCCCAGACCCGGATCCTCGGATCCCAGCAGCACCTTCGCGCCCTTCGCCTCGGCATCGGCCACATGTTCGCGCACCTTCTCCAGCGCCTCGGGGTTGATGAGCGGGCCCAGATCGGTGCCGTCCTTCAGCCCGTCGCCGACCTTGAGCTTCTTCACCGCCGCCGCCAGCTTCTCGGCGAAGGCGTCATAGACCCCGGACTGCACGTAAAGCCGGTTGGCGCAGACGCAGGTCTGACCGTTGTTGCGGAACTTGCAGGCGATGGCGCCTTCCACGGCGGCATCCAGATCGGCATCGTCGAACACGATGAACGGCGCGTTGCCGCCCAGCTCCATGGAGCATTTCATCACCTGATCGGCAGCCTGTTTCAGCAGGATGCGCCCAACTTCGGTGGAGCCGGTGAAGGTCAGCTTGCGGACCTTGCCATTCTCGCAGAATTCCTTGCCGATCTCGGACGAGGAGGAGGACGGCACCACGTTGAACACGCCCGCCGGAATCCCGGCGCGTTCCGCCAGCACCGCCAGCACGATGGCCGACAGCGGCGTTTCCTTGGCGGGGCGGGCGACAAAGGCGCAGCCTGCCGCCAGCGCCGGCCCGGCCTTGCGGGTGATCATGGCATTGGGGAAGTTCCACGGCGTGATCGAGGCCGCGACCCCGATCGGCTGTTTCATCACCATCAGCCGCTTGTCGCGCTGGTGGCCGGGGATGGTTTCGCCATAGATGCGCTTGGCCTCTTCGCCGAAAAACTCGATGAAGGACGCGCCATAGGCGATCTCGCCCTTGGCCTCGGCCAGCGGCTTGCCCTGTTCGGCGGTCAGGATGGTGCCCAGATCCTCCTGATTTTCCATCATCAGGTCGAACCATTTGCGCAGCACCTTGGCGCGTTCCTTGCCGGTCCACTGCGCCCAGTCCTTCTGCGCGGCATAGGCGGCGTCGATGGCCTGCGCCACCTGCGCGCGGCTCAGATCGGCCACCTCGGCAATGACATCGCCCCGGGCGGGGTTGCGCACGTCGAACGTGCCCTTGTCGCCATCGGTCCATGTGCCGTTCACGTAAGCCCGGGTTTCCAGAAGGCTGGGATCCTTCAGAAGCCCGGCAAGATTGGTGGTTTGGTCCAGCATGAGGTCTCTCCTCTTGTCTTCCTTGCTGCGTCCGGCGCAGCATCTGCTATTCGGGACAGTAGTGCCAGAGGAGAGAATGGCGATGGATCTCAGCGATGCCTATGCCAATGCCGCCCATATTCCCGGTGCGGCGGACTATCCGCCGCGCTGGCAGGCCGCCGCTGCGGCGCTGCGCGAGGGTCTGGAAGCGCAGGGGCGGTTCCGCCGCCTGAGCTATGGCCCGGGCGCGCGGCAGGTGCTGGATCTGTGCCTGCCCGAGGCGGCGCCGCGCGGGCTGGTGGTCTTTGTGCATGGCGGTTACTGGCTGCGCTTCAGCGCCTCGGACTGGACGCATCTGGCGGCGGGGCCGCTGGCGGCGGGCTGGGCGGTGGCGCTGCCGTCTTATGACCTGTGCCCTGCGGTGCGCATCGCGCAGATCACCACGCAGGTGGCCTCTGCCATCACCTGCGCCGCGTCAGAACTGCCGGGTCCGCTGCGGCTGACCGGCCATTCGGCGGGCGGGCATCTGGTGGCGCGGATGCTGGCGCCGGGCATGCTGCCTGCAGACGTGGCGGCGCGGGTGGAGAAGGTGGTGCCGGTCTCGCCGCTGTCGGATCTGCGCCCGCTGATGCAGACCGCGATGAATGCCGACCTGCGGCTTGACGAGGGCGAGGCGCGGGCGGAAAGCCCGCTGTTCCAGCCCGTGCCAGAGGTGCCGGTGACGGTCTGGGTCGGCGGCGCCGAACGGCCTGCCTTTCTGGATCAGGCGCGCTGGCTGGGGGCCGCATGGTCCTGCCCGGTGCAGGTGGACCCCGGGCGGCATCATTTCGACGTGGTCGAGGGGCTGGAACGGCCCGAGCACCCGCTTTGCGCCGCACTTCTGTCGGATCAGGCGCAAGCGGGCTGAGCCGGGGCGGCACTGGAAAGGTCGAGGGGCTCTGCCCCTCGCGCCGAAGGCGCGGCACCTGAAAGGGGGGGGGGGGGGGGGGA
>NZ_JAYKSL010000001.1:569708-628230 GCF_035481585.1 Salipiger marinus
GAAGAAGGGGGCGGGGTGTGGCCCGCCCGGTTCCTGTGCGGTGGGGGGGTCAGGCCGGGGCGAGCATGCGGCCCAGCGGGCGCCCGGCCAGAATATGGACATGCAGATGCGGCACCTCCTGCACGCCCGCCGTCCCGGCATTGGCGATGAGGCGGAAGCCGTTTTCCTCGACCTTCATCAGGCGGCAGACCTCGCCGATCGCCCGGGTGTAATCGAGGATTTCGGCATCCGAGGCGTTCTGCGCAAAATCGTCGTAGCAGACATAGGCGCCCTTGGGGATCACCAGCACATGGGTGGGCGCCTGCGGGCGGATGTCGCGGAAGGCGAGGCTGTGCCCGGTCTCCAGCACCGTGTCATTGGGGATCTCGCCGCGCAGGATCTTGGCGAAGATGTTCTGGTCGTCATAGGAATAGGGCATGCTGTCCTCTCAGTCTGCAAACAGGGGGGTGGTCCGGGTGATGGCCCGGGCGGTGTCGTCGGACACCGACAGGAACTGCGCCACGGCGCGGGCCTGCGTCTCGGGCGGGTCGGTGTCGCGCAGGAGCAGGTGATGGTCAAATCCGGCCTCGCGGATCTGGTCGCTCTGATGCCGGATGTCATTGCGCAGCGCTGGCAGCAGGTGGGCCAGACGGTCCGCCGGGGTCTGCGCGGAGGCAAGCCCCGCCTCTGTCGCGTGGCGGATCAGGTCGCTGTCGGAGAGGCGGCAGTCGATCTCCAGCAGCCGCGCGGGCGCGCTGTCGCGGCAGAAATCCTGCATCAGGTCAAGATTGGCGGGGTCGAGGCAGATCACCAGACGGGCGCTGCCGTAATAGTCGAAGAGCATCCGCAGCAGCGCCCGCCGGTGGCGGTGACGCTTGGCCAGCGTGGACTGCAGCCCGCCCAGATCGGGCAGGGCGCAGCTTTCGTCGGTGAAAAGATAGCCGATGCAGGGCAGGCCGGTCTGCGCCGCCACCGCGCGCAGCAGGCGGTCCGCGACCTGCCGTTTGCGGCAGACCACGATCAGCAGGCTGCGGTCATGGCCCAGCGTGCTTTCGGCTTCCCAGATCCGGGGCGCGAAGCGGCGGCCGATGCGCCCGCGCGAGGTGAGGAAGCGGAACAGCGACCGCCCCTCGTCCGAGATCCGCAGCGGCAGGCCTTCGGAGGCGTAAAGCACCCCCAGCCTGCGCCGCAGATCCCGCGCATATGGGCTGATCTTGCGCGCGAACAGGTAATCCTGCGCCAGAAGCAGGTCATACTGGTCGTTATGGAACACCACCGGCATGCCGTAATCGGTGAAGAGCAGAAAGGTCAGCGTGCGGCTTTCGATCTCTGTCTCTGGGACCAGATGGCGCACCAGCGTCTGGAAAAACGTCTCGTCCGGGATCCATGTGCTGCGGAAGAAGCGGATCACGTCGGGGCGGCTGCGGCAGAAGCCGAGGATCGCCTCCACCGTGCCGCGCCGCAGGCACCACCATTGCGAGCCGATCATCATTTCCAGATCGCGGGGGATGGCGCGGGTCAGGCCCAGCCGTTTCTGCAGCGCGAAGCTGGCATAGAACAGCGTCTTCTGCGTGCGTTCGTTGAACCAGTGGCGATAGGTCAGCCGTTCCTCGACCCAGCCGGTGCGGATCCAGCCGGAGGTGAAGAAATCGCTGCTTTCGATGAAATCGGCGTCGTGCCGGTCAAGGAAGGCATGGGCATAGTCCGCAGGCTTGATGGCCATGCAGTCGCCCGAGAGCATGTACAGATGGGTCGCGCGCGGAAAGGCCGCCAGCGCGGCGCGGGCGGCGGCCAGCGTGGCCTTGACCAGCGACCACTGGCCCCAGCCGCAGCGGATGCGCGTCCTGGTGAAGGTCACGCTGGGGTTGTCGGCCAGCGCGCTGCGGATGCGGTCATAGTCGGCCTTTGGGGCGCGCGCGTCGAAATGGATCGCCATGCAGTCGCCTGCGGCGGTCAGGCTGGTGGCCTGACGGATGACCGCGTCCGGATCCCTGTGACAGAGCAGGATGAAGGCAATCTTCGCCATTCCGGAAACGATGGGCCCCCTTTGGATCCGATGATCGCGCGGGTTCCGGCGCGACGGACGTTGAACTACCCCGGCTCATTTGGTTTCTTGCATGTCGGACAGGGCCGCGACAAGCGGGGCAGGGGATGGAGGCGGGATAGAATGGGTTTTCCGGGCACATGGATGACCGAAAGCGAAAGCATGGTCTATCGGGTGGTGCCGAAATGCGCCTGCTCCACCATCGGGCAGATCATGTTCCGGTCGGATCATGGCCGGTTCTATGACGGCGACATCCACGATGCGACCGAGGGCCTGCACAAATGGGCGCAGGAGCACAGCCAGCCGGTGATCTCGGCCAATGTGGCGGCGCGGCGGTCCTATGCCTTTACCTGCGTGCGCAACCCCTATGCCCGTGTCCTGTCGTCGTTTTTCGACAAGATCTGCGGCATCCAGCGCAATGGCCGCCGTTATCGCGGCAATCTGGTGCCGCTGCTGATCCAGAAATACGGCATCGAGGTCGGCGGCGAGGACGGCACGGAGGAGTTCGACCAGATCCGCAGCTTCCGCCGCTTCCTGCTGTTCGTGCGCGACACGGTGCGCTGGCGCCGTCCGATGGAGCCGGACATCCACTGGTCCTCGATGTCGGGCCATGTCTCGACCTTCATCGTCAATGGCGGGCGCTATGACCGGATCTTCTGGACCGAGCGGTTCAGCGAAGGCATGCAGAGCGTGCTGGATCAGGTGCAGACCCCGCACGCTGTGGATCTGGCCACCATGCCGCGGTTCAACGAAAGCGAAGGCCACGGACCCAGACGCGCCCATCCGGTCGAGGATTATTTCGACGATCTGTCGATGCATCTGGTCTACGAAATCTACAAACGCGATTTCGAGCTGTTCCGCTACGATGTCGACAACCCCGCCAACAAGATGCCGCTGGCGGAGATCGATCTGGACGAGGTGCACGCCAAGCTGGGGGACTAAGCGCGCCTAGTCCGGCAGGTCGGCCGAGGGGATCATCGGAAAGAACACGCCGCCCGACCACAGGCCGAACCAGCTTTCGCCGTCCTGCGGATGATGCGCGCCAAGCTCGGCCAGCCGGTAAAAGCTCTTGCGGTCGATCAGCGCCTCCAGATCGGCGCGGATGTGGATATAGGGCGCGGGCTCGCCGGTTTCGGCATCGCGGGTGACGCGGATCGGATGGTCCGGCCCCGCCACGGCATAATCGCCCACATGGGTCTGAAAGGTCAGGATCTGATCGCGTCCGCTGTGTTCTGCTTCGAAATCGGTGGCGACGAAGGGCACGTCCTCGACGGTGATTCGGACCTTTTCCACCGGAGTGACCAGATAATAGGCACCGTCTTCCTTCTTCAGGATGGAGGAGAACAGCCTGACCAGTTCGGGGCGGCCAATCGGGCTGCCCATGTAGAACCATGTGCCGTCGCGGGCGATCCGCATGTCCAGATCACCACAAAAGGGCGGGTTCCAGCGGTCTACGGGCGGCAGGCCCTTGCCTCCGGCGGCGCGTGCGGCGGCGGCGATCCCCTCTGCCGAGGGCGTCACGAAGTTTTGTGTCGTCATTGCTTTTGCCATTTTCCTTGCCCGGGATACAGTTGGCCCACCGAACAGGGAAAGCAAGGGAGTCCCAGATGGCCGAAGACCTGGTTGCCGAGATCGAGGCGCTGGAAGACAAGCTTGCCGCAGCGAAGTCCGCGATCACCCGCCGCTTCATCGGTCAGGAACGCGTGGTGGATCTGACGCTGGCCTCGCTGCTGTGCGGGGGGCATGCGCTGCTGATCGGCCTGCCCGGTCTGGGCAAGACGCGGCTGGTGGAAACGCTGTCCACCGTCATGGGGCTGGATGGCAACCGCGTGCAGTTCACGCCGGACCTGATGCCCGCCGACATTCTGGGATCCGAGGTGCTGGAAACGGGGGCGGACGGCTCGCGCGCCTTCAAGTTCCTGCCCGGTCCGATCTTCTGCCAGCTGCTGATGGCGGACGAGATCAACCGCGCCTCGCCGCGCACCCAGTCGGCGCTGCTGCAGGCGATGCAGGAGAAATCGGTGACCATCGGCGGCCAGACCCGCAAGCTGGACCTGCCTTTCCATGTGCTGGCCACCCAGAACCCCATCGAACAGGAAGGCACCTATCCGCTGCCGGAGGCGCAGCTGGACCGGTTCCTTGTGCAGATCGACGTGGCCTATCCCGACCGCAAGACCGAACGCGACATCCTGCTGGCGACCACCGGTGTTGAAGAGGCCGAGGCGCCGCGCGTCTTTGATGCCGAAACCCTGCGCGCGGCGCAGCATCTGCTGCGGCGGATGCCGGTGGGCGACGCGGTGGTGGAGATGATCCTTGATCTGGTGCGCGCCTTCCGCCCCGGCGATGCCTCTGCGGGTGCGCGTGTGCGCGACACCGTGGCTTGGGGGCCGGGGCCGCGTGCGGCGCAGGCGCTGATGCTGACCGTGCGGGCCCGGGCGCTGCTGCAGGGCCGTCTGGCGCCGTCGCCCGAGGATGTGCTGGACATGGCGCGCCCGGTGCTGGTGCACCGCATGGCGCTGACCTTCTCGGCGCGGGCGCGCGGCGAAAGCCTTGGAAGGCTCATCGACGAGGTGACCGCGGATCTGACCCGCGCCGAGGCTGCGGCTTGACGTCCGACATCGCCCAGCTTCGCCAGCACGCGCAGGAAGAAGCCAGCCGCTTTCCCGCGCTGCTGGCCCGGGCCGACCAGCTGGCGGGCACCGTTCTGCTGGGCGAACATGGCCGCAGGCGTGCGGGTCTGGGCGATGATTTCTGGCAATACCGTCCGCTGCGCCCCGGCGACACGTGGCGCAGCATCGACTGGCGCCGCTCCGGGCGCGGGGATGAGCAGTTCGTGCGCGAACGGGAATGGCAGATCGCGCAGAGCGTGCAGCTTTGGGTGGATGGCGGCGCCTCGCTGCGCTTCGCCTCCGACCGCAACCTGCCCTCCAAGGCGGATCGCGCCCGGCTGGTGGCGCTTGCGGCGGCGATCCTGCTGGTGCGCGGCGGCGAACGCGTGGGCCTGACCGGCTGGGCGCTGCCGCCCCGCAACGGCGACGTGCAGATCCTGCGGCTGGCCGAGGCCTTGGCCGAAGAGGGCGAGGCGGATTATTCCGCCCCCGAGGCGCGCGGCATGATCCCGCATGCCCGCGCCATTTTTGTGTCGGATTTCCTTGGCGATCTGGACCCGATCGAGGCGGCGCTGACCAAGGCCGCCGACCGGGGCGTGCGTGGCGTGCTGCTGCAGGTGCTGGATCCCGCCGAGGAAAACTTTCCCTTCGCCGGGCGCACCATCTTTCAGAGCGTGGGCGGCACCATTGCCCATGAAACGCTGAAGGCGGGCGATCTGCGCGAGAAATATCTGGCCCGGCTGGCCGACCGCAAGGCGCGGCTGGATCATCTGTCGCGGCTGACCGGCTGGCACTATCTGTGCCATCACACCAATGACAGCGCGCAGAATGCCCTTCTGTGGATCTGGCGCGCGATGGACGGAGGCCACGGATGACGCTGCTGGGCCCCTTGGGCTTTACCGCCCCTTGGCTGCTGCTGGGCCTCTTGGCGCTGCCGGTGCTGTGGGTGATCCTGCGCGCGGTGCCGCCCGCGCCGATCCGGCGGCTGTTTCCCGGCGTGGTGCTGCTTCTGGGTCTGCGCGACGAGGATCAGGTCACCGACCGCACGCCGTGGTGGCTGCTGCTGCTGCGGATGCTGGCGGTGGCGGCGGTGATCGTCGGGCTGGCGGGGCCGGTGCTGAACCCCGAGGAGGACGGGCAGGTTGCGGGCAGCGGGCCGCTGCTGGTGGTGATGGATGCCAGCTGGGCCAGCGCGCGCGACTGGCGTGCCGAACAGATGGCGCTTGAATCGCTGCTGGCCCGCGCCGAACGCGAAAGCCGCCCCGTGGCGCTGCTGCGCCTGACCGCGCCCGAACCGGTGCAGTTCCAGCAGGCCGCCGTGCTGCGCGCGCGCCTGACCGGGCTGCGCCCCGAACCGTGGCAGCCGGATGAGCCGCAGATCGCCACGGCGCTGGATCTGCTGCCCGAAAGCGGCTTTGACAGCTACTGGATGTCCGACGGGCTGGACCGTGACAGCCGCGCCCCCCTGCTGGCGGCGCTGGAGCAGCGCGGCGATCTGACGGTGTTCGAAAGCCCGCGCAGCCTTTACGCGCTGCATCCCGCCCGGTTCGAGGAAGGCCATGTGCGGCTGACCGCGCGCCGCCTGCGGGCAGGGCCCGAGACCGAGGTGCAGATCCTTGGCCACGGGCTTGATCCTGCGGGCAATCCGGCGGTGCTGGTGCGCGCGCCGCTGACCTTTGCCGGGGATGCCACCGAAGCCGAACTGGATCTGTCGCTGCCTGCCGAACTGCGCGCCCGCATCACCCGGTTCGAGGTGGAGGGTGCGCGCAGCGCCGGGGCCGTGACCCTGCCCGATGACAGCCTGCGCCGCCGCGAGGTGGCGCTGATCGCAGGGTCGGAAAACCGCGAGGGGCTGGAACTGCTGTCGCCGCTGCATTACCTGCACCGCGCGCTGGAGGCGGATGCCGACATCCTCGAAGGCGCGCTGAGCGATGTGCTGCCCGCCAATCCCGATGTGATCGTGCTCGCCGATGTCGCCACGCTGTCGCCCGCCGAGGCGCAGGGCGTCACCGACTGGCTGGATCAGGGCGGCACGCTGCTGCGCTTTGCCGGGCCGCGGCTTGCCGGCTCTGACGTGTCGCGCGAAACCGAGGATCCGCTGATGCCGGTGCGGCTGCGCGCGGGCGGGCGGTCCGTCGGCGGGGCGATGAGCTGGGGCGAACCCAAGACGCTGGCGCCTTTCCCCGAAGACAGCCCCTTTGCCGGGCTCGCCATCCCCGAAGATGTGACCGTGACCAGTCAGGTCATGGCGCAGCCCGATCCCACGCTGGCCTCGCGCGTCATCGCGCAGCTGACCGACGGCACGCCCTTGGTCACGCGCAAGCGGGTCGGGCAGGGGCAGGTGGTGCTGGTCCATGTCACCGCGAATGCCGAATGGTCGACCCTGCCGCTGTCGGGGCTGTTCGTGCAGATGCTGGAACGGCTGGCGATTTCGGCCATGCCCGCCACCCCCGCGCCCGAGGATCTGGCGGGCACGGTCTGGCAGCCGGTCCGGGTGCTGGATGCCTTTGGCGCGGTGGGTGATGCGGGCACGCTGCCCGGTGTCGCGGGCGAGGATCTGCTGGCCGCAGCGCTGGGGCCGGATCTGCGCCCCGGTCTTTATCAGGGCGAGGATCGCAGCCTTGCCCGCAATGTCGTCACCCAAGAAACCGTATTGGAGCCCATGATGTGGCCCGACTCCGTTCCCGTCGAAGGCCTGTCGCGCCCGCAGGAAACGCCGCTTTCGGGCTGGCTGCTGGCGCTGGCCATCGCCCTGCTGCTGGCCGATGTGGTGGCCTCGCTCGCGCTGTCGGGGCGGCTGCGTGGGGCACGCGCGGCAATGGTGCTGCTGCTGGCGCTGGCCGTGGCGCCGGTGCAGGGCCGCGCGCAGGAGGCGACGCCAGAGGCGGATGATTTCGCCCGGGCCGCCACAGCCGAGGTGACGCTGGCCCATGTGCTGACCGGCGATCCGCGCCTTGACGAGGTGGCGGGCGCGGGGCTGCGCGGGCTGACGCAGACGCTGTTCTTCCGCACCTCGGTCGAACCTGCCGAGCCGATGGGGGTGGATCTGGAACGCGACGAACTGGCGTTTTTCCCGCTGCTCTACTGGCCGGTCACGCCGTCGCAGCCGCAGCCTTCTGCCGAAGCCTATGCCAAGCTCAACGAATATCTGCGTTCGGGCGGGATGATCCTGTTTGACACGCGCGATGCCGATGTGGCGGGATTTGGCGCCGCCAGCCCCGAAGGGCGCAAGCTGCGCGAACTGGCCGCGCCGCTGGACATTCCGCCGCTGGAGCCGGTGCCGCAGGATCACGTCCTGACCCGCACCTTCTATCTGCTGCAGGATTTCCCCGGTCGCTACAACAGCCGCGATGTCTGGGTCGAGGCGGCGCCCCCCGATGCCGAACTGATCGAAGGCATGCCGTTCCGCAACCTCAACGACAACGTGACGCCGGTGGTGATCGGCGGCAATGACTGGGCCTCCGCATGGGCGGTCGAGGAGAATGGCGCGCCCATGGTGCGCATCGGCTCGGGCTTTGCCGGGGAACGCCAGCGCGAGATCGCCTATCGTTTCGGGGTCAATCTGGTCATGCATGTGCTGACCGGGAACTATAAATCCGATCAGGTCCATGTGCCTGCGCTGCTTGACAGGTTGGGCCAATGACCGGAAAGATCGTGTTTGACCCGCTGCTGCCTTGGCCGCTGATCGCGGTGCTTGGGGCGCTTGCCGCCGCTGGTGTGGCGCTGGCGCTGTGGCGGGGCCTGCCCGGCTGGGCGCTGCGCTTTGCCGCTGCCGTGGTGCTGGTCGCGGCCTTGGCGCAGCCGTCGTTTCAGGAAGAGGATCGCGCGGCGCTGTCGGACATCGTGCTGATGCTGGTGGATCAGAGCGCCTCGCAGGATCTGGGCGACCGCATGGACACCACCGCCGCCGCCGCCGAGACGATGGAGGCGCGGCTGGCCGCCCGCCCCAACACCGAGGTGCGCCGCATCGAGGTGGGCGATGGCGAGGGCGACAGCGGCACCCTGCTGATGACCGCCCTGACCGAGGCGCTGGCCGAAGAGCCGCGGGGCCGCATCGCGGGCATCTTCCTGCTGTCCGACGGGCGGCTGCACGATCTGGACCGTGCGCCCGATCTGCCCGCGCCCCTGCATCTGCTGCTGTCGGGGCGCGACACCGACTGGGACCGCCGCCTGATCGTGCGCAACGCCCCCGCCTTTGCCATTCTGGGCGAGCCGGTGACCCTGACCCTGCGGATCGAGGACGAGGGCGCCGCCCCCGGCGCCACCGAAACGGCGCTGCAGATCTCGGTCGATGGCGGGGCGCCGCAGCAGGTGACGGTGCCGGTGGGGCAGGATGTGGATCTGCCCGTGACCCTGCCGCATGGCGGGCTGAACGTGATCCAGTTCACCACCCCCACCGCCGAGGGCGAGCTGACCGACCGCAACAACACCGCGCTGGTGCAGATCAACGGCGTGCGCGACCGGCTGCGCGTGCTGCTGGTGTCGGGCGAGCCACATGCGGGCAGCCGCACATGGCGCAACCTGCTGAAATCCGACAGTTCCGTGGATCTGGTGCATTTCACCATCCTGCGCCCGCCGGAGAAACAGGATGGCGTGCCGGTCACCGAACTGTCGCTGATCGCCTTCCCGACGCGCGAGCTGTTTCTGGAAAAGATCGAGGATTTCGACCTCATCATCTTTGACCGCTACAAGCGGCGCGGCATCCTGCCCGCCATCTATCTGGACAATGTGCGCAACTATGTCGAAACCGGCGGCGCGGTGCTGGTGGCGGCGGGGCCGGATTTTGCCTCGGCGGACAGTCTGTTCCGCTCGCCCTTGGGCGAGGTGCTGCCTGCCGAACCCACCGCGCGGGTGCTGGGCGAAGGCTTCCGCCCGCAGGTCACCGAACTGGGCGAGCGTCATCCGGTGACGGCGGGGCTGACCGGTGCGGACAGCTGGGGCCGCTGGATGCGCCAGATCGAGGTGACGCCGCGCGACAGCGCCGAGGTGGTGATGGCGGGCCCAGAAGACCGCCCGCTGCTGGTGCTGGACCGGGTGGGCGAGGGGCGCGTGGCGCTTCTGGCCTCGGATCAGGCGTGGCTGTGGTCGCGCGGGTTCGAAGGCGGCGGGCCGCAGCTGGAACTGCTGCGGCGGCTGGCGCACTGGATGATGAAGGAACCGGAGCTGGAGGAAGAGGCGCTTTGGGCCGAAGCCACCGGCCAGAGCATGCGCATCATCCGCCGCACGCTGGAAGAGGATGTGGGAGAGGTCACCGTGACCCGCCCCGACGGCACCGAAGAGACGGTGACCCTGTCCGAAGTGGCGCCGGGCCGGTTCGAGGCGACTTATCAGGGCCCCGAGATCGGGCTGTACCGGCTGACCGAGGGCGAGCAGGAGACGGTGATCGGGCTTGGTCCCGCCGCCCCCCGTGAATTCGAGCAGACCATCGCCAGCGCCGAAGCGCTGGAGCCGGTTCTGGACAGCATGCGCGGCGGCACCGCCCGGATCGAGGAAGGGCTGCCCACCATCCGCGCCGTGGGGGCGGGCCGCCCCGCCGCAGGCCGGGGCTGGCTGGGGATCACCCCGCGCGAAGCCTATGAAACGATGGACGTGACGCGTCTGCCGCTGCTGCCGCCATGGCTGGTGCTGCTGCTGGCGGCGGGCTTCATCGTGGGGGCGTGGCTGCGCGAGGGACGCCGCGAAGGACGGCGGGCTTAATCGCCCTCCGGCTCCACCGCCAGCAGCGCCTCGCGCGAGCGCGAGGTGAATTCGCGCCGCAGGATCACCGCGCTGCTGATCAGCGTGGCGATCAGCAGCGGCACCGTGCCCAGAAGCCACGCGGTGGATCCGATGCCGAAATAGACCGAGCGCAGCCCGCGATTGTAGCTGCGCGCGGCGAGGATGTTCAGCTCCGCCGCCTTGGCGGCGCGGGCAAAGGCCAGCGGGCTGGTATCATTGGGCACCGCCCCCATCATCACCGAGCAGTAGCCGAAAAGCCGGTTGGACCAGACAAATTTCAGAAAGGCATTGGCGGCGAACAGCAGGATCAGCAGCAGCTTCGCCTCCCAGACCAGCACCGGATCGGTGCCGGGCGACAGATCCTCGGCCACGCCGCGCAGCCGTTCGGGATTGCCCAGCAGGGCAAAGATCCCGCCGATGGCGATCATCGAGGTGGAGGCGAAAAATGCCGTGCTCTGCCGCAGCGAGCCGACGATCTGCGAATCGAAGATGCGCGGATCGCGCCGGACGAACTGCCGCATCCAGATCCGGCGGTAGCGCGCCATCAGCACCGACACCGAGGGGCGGCGCTTTGGCGCGTTTTCGATGGCGAAGGAGGTCAGCAGCCACGCGGCGAGCAGCAGCGCCACCGCCCCCAGATCCAGCAGGCTGAAATAGTCCAGCGGATCCAGCATGCCCCTGCCCCCCGGTCAGAACGGTTTGACGACCACGGCCCAAAGCACCGCGATCACCACAAACACGCTGATTTCATTGAAGATGCGCAGGAACATGTCGCTTTCGCGAAAGATGCCGCGCTTGGCCAGCAGCACCATGCGCCCGGTCCAGACGTAATGCACCACCAGCAGCAGCACGAGCCCGATCTTCAGATGCAGCCATGCCGGAAAGCCCCAGATCCAGCCCAGCCAGATGCCGGTGATCAGCGCGATCACCCCCAGCCCCGCCGAAAAGCGGTAAAGCCGGATGGTCAGGTCGCCCAGAGGGCCGAAATCGCCCAGCCGGGCATGTTCGCGTTTCCAGTAGATCAGCGCGCGGGGCACCGCGAAGATGGAGGTCATCCATCCCATCACGGCAAGCAGGTGAATGATCTTGAGCCAGTCCATGCGCTTACCTGTTATCATTCCGGGACGCCGCGCAAGACCGGGCAGAAGGCTGCGGCAATTCTGCTTGGCTTTACCGGCAAATTGGTTATATGACTTTACCAATTCAGGAGTGACGCCCATGCAGATGCCAGCCCCCGACGCCCGCATCCTTGCCCGCAAGGCCCAGATCGTGGCGCGCTTGCGCACCGTCCTGCCCGAGACTGCGGTGATCTCCGAGCTTGCCGAGACGCGGGCCTATGAATGCGACGCGCTGACCGCCTATCGCTGTCCGCCGCTCTGCGTCGTGCTGCCTGGCTCCACCGAGGAGGTGTCGGCGGTGCTGCGGATCTGCCACGAGGAAGGCGTGCCGGTGGTGCCGCGCGGATCCGGCACCTCGCTCGCCGGGGGGGCGCTGCCCACGGCGGATGCGGTGATCCTTGGCGTGTCGCGCATGACCGAGGTGCTGGAGACCGATTACACCAACCGGGTGATCCGGGTGCAGACCGGGCGCACCAACCTGTCGGTCAGCGGCGCCGTGGCGGAGGAGGATTTTTTCTATGCGCCCGATCCGTCCTCGCAGCTGGCCTGCGCCATCGCGGGTAATATCGCGATGAATTCGGGGGGCGCGCATTGCCTGAAATATGGCGTGACCACCAACAACCTGCTGGGCGTGACGCTCGTGCTGATGGATGGCACCGTGGTGGAGCTGGGCGGCGCGCATCTGGACGCGCCGGGGCTGGATCTGCTGGGGGTGGTCTGCGGATCCGAAGGCCAGCTGGGCGTGGTGACCGAAGCGAGTCTGCGCATCCTGCGCAAGCCCGAAGGCGCGCGCCCGGTGCTGATGGGGTTTGACAGCAACGAGGTGGCCGGGGCCTGCGTGTCCGACATCATCAAAGCGGGGGTGCTGCCGGTCGCCATCGAATTCATGGACCGGCCCTGCATCGAGGCCTGCGAGGCCTTCGCCCATGCCGGATACCCGATGTGCGAGGCGCTGCTGATCGTCGAGGTCGAAGGGTCGCCCGACGAGATCGACGAGCAGCTGGCGCTGATCCTTGCCATCGCGCGGCGGCATGACCCGGTGGAGCTGCGCGAGGCGCGCGATGCCGACGAGGCCGGGCGCATCTGGCTGGGCCGCAAATCGGCCTTTGGCGCCATGGGGCAGATCAACGATTACATGTGCCTTGACGGCACCATCCCGGTGACCGCGCTGCCGGAGGTGCTGCGCCGCATCGCGGGCCTGTCCGAAGAGTTCGGGCTGAAGGTGGCGAACGTGTTCCATGCGGGGGATGGCAACATGCATCCGCTGATCCTGTTCGACGCCAATACGCCCGGCCAGCTGGAGCTGTGCGAGGCGTTCGGGGCGGAGATCCTGAAGCTCTGCGTCGAGGTGGGCGGCTGCCTGACCGGCGAGCATGGCGTGGGCATCGAAAAGCGCGACCTGATGAGCGTGCAATATGCCCCCGCCGATCTGGAGGCGCAGATGGCGGTGAAGGACGTGTTCGATCCGCGCTGGCTGCTGAACCCCGCCAAGGTGTTTCCGCTGGACGTGTCGGAGCCGCGCCGGAGCGTGGCGCTGGCGGCGGAATAAGGGGAAAAGGGGGCTCTGCCCCCGTCCGCGTGCCGCGGACTCCCCCGGAGTTTATCGGGCAAGATGAAGAGCGGGACCATGAGACCTGAGAGCGAGGCCGAGCTGGCCGCAGAGATTGCCGGGGCCGAGGGGCCGCTTCTGATCCGGGGCGGCGGCACGCGCGGGGTGGGCGCGGTTGCGGGCACCGTGCTGGAGACGGGTGGGCTTGCGGGCATCACGCTTTATGAGCCGGGGGCGCTGACGCTGGTGGCGCGGGCGGGCACGCCTCTGGCCGAGGTGGAGGCGGCGCTGGCGGCGGAGGGGCAGCGGCTGGCGTTTGAGCCGCCGGATCTGCGCGGGCTGCTGGGACGCGGCGGCGACAGCACGCTGGGCGGCGTGGTGGCGGCCAATGGCTCGGGCCCGCGGCGGATCGCGGCGGGGGCCTGCCGGGATTTCCTGCTGGGGGTGCGCTTTGTCGATGGCCGCGGGCAGGTGGTGCGCAATGGCGGGCGGGTGATGAAGAACGTCACCGGCTATGATCTGGTCAAGCTGATGGCGGGCGCCTGCGGCACCTTGGGCGTGCTGAGCGAGGTCAGCCTGAAGGTGCTGCCGCGTCCCGAGGTCAGTGCCACGCTGGTGCTGCACGGGCTTGACGACCGGGCTGCGGTGGCGGCGCTGGCGCGGGGGCTGGGCTCGCCCTATGAGGTGACCGGGGCGGCGCATGATCCGGGGGCCGGGGACGGGCCGCGCAGCTATCTGCGCATCGAAGGCTTCGCGCGGTCGGTGGCCTATCGCATGGAGCGGCTGCGCGCGCTTTTTGCCGATGTTGCGGCGGAGGTGGTCGAAGGCGAAGGGCCGTGGCCCGGCCTGCGCGACGTGGCGCCGTTTCACGGGCGGGCGGGGGCGGTCTGGCGGCTGTCGGTCACGCCCTCGGAGGCGCCGGCGCTGGCCGCGCGGCTGGGGGCGGAGGCGCTGCTTTACGACTGGGGCGGCGGGCTCGTCTGGGCGCTGCTGCCCGAGGGCGTGGATGCGCGCGCCCGGCTGGGGGTGTTTCGCGGCCATGCCACGCTGCTGCGGGGCGGGGGCTGTGCCGCCTTTCATCCCGAACCGGCGCCGGTGGCGGCGCTGTCCGCCGGGCTGCGGCAGCGGTTCGATCCGCGCGGCATCCTCAATCCCGGCCTGATGACATCCTGAAGGAGCGCCGATGCAGACCAAGTTCACCGAGGCGCAGCTTGCCGATCCGGGCACGGCGCGGGCCAACCAGATCCTGCGGTCCTGCGTGCATTGCGGATTCTGCACCGCCACCTGTCCCACCTATCAGGTGCTGGGCGACGAGCTGGACAGCCCGCGCGGGCGCATCTACCTGATCAAGGACATGCTGGAAAACGAGCGGGTGCCGGATGAAAAGACCGTCACCCATATCGACCGCTGCCTGTCCTGTCTGGCCTGCATGACCACCTGTCCGTCGGGGGTGCATTACATGCATCTGGTGGACCATGCCCGCGCCTATATCGAGGAACGCTATCGCAGGCCGTGGCCGGACCGGGCGCTGCGCTGGCTGCTGGCGCGGATCCTGCCGCATCCGATGCGCTTCCGGCTGGCGCTGGCGGCGGCGAAGCTGGGGCGGCCCCTGCGCGGGCTGATGCCCGATGCGCGGCTGCGCGCGATGCTGGACATGGTGCCCGCGCGGATTCCGCCGGTCAGCCGCAATGACGATCCGCAGAGCTTTGCCCCCGCAGGGCCGCGGCGGATGCGCGTCGCGCTGATGACCGGCTGCGCGCAGAAGGCGCTTGATACCGACATCAACGATGCCACGATCCGGCTGCTGACCCGGCTGGGCTGCGAGGTGGTGGTGGCCAAGGGCGCGGGCTGCTGCGGGGCGCTGACCCATCACATGGGCCGCGAGGCCGAGGCGCATGGCTCGGCGGCGGCGAACATCCACGCGTGGATGGCCGAAATCCGGGGCGAGGGGCTGGAGGCCATCGTCATCAACACCTCTGGCTGCGGCACCACGGTCAAGGATTACGGCCATATGTTCCGCAGCGGGCCGCTGGCGGCGGAGGCGGCGGAAATCTCGGCCCGGGCGCTGGACGTGTCGGAACTGCTGGTGAAGCTGGGCCTGCCCGAAGGCGCGCCGAAAGGGCTGCGCGTGGTCTATCACGCCGCCTGTTCGCTGCAGCACGGGCAGAAGGTGAAGACCGCGCCCAAGGATCTGCTGAAACGTGCCGGATTCGAGGTGGTGGAGCCCGCCGATCCGCATCTGTGCTGCGGCAGCGCGGGCACCTACAACCTGATGCAGCCCGAGATTTCCGGCGAGCTGAAGCGGCGCAAGGTCGCGACGCTGGAGGCGAAGGCGCCGCAGGTGATCGCGGCGGGCAATATCGGCTGCATGATGCAGATCGGGTCGGGCACCGGCGTGCCGGTGGTGCATACGGTGCAGCTCTTGGACTGGGCGACCGGCGGGCCGGTGCCGCCTGCGTTGGCCGATCTCTGATCTGTGCCCAATTTTCGACAAATCAGGGTGGCAGTCTGTACGCAAGACAAAGGAGACTGTCCCCTGTGAAGATGCTCGCCGCGCTGGTGCTGTGTCTGCTGGCTGCGTCCGCAGGGGCGCAGGACAGCGGGCTGTTTTCCATGTCGAGCCGGGAGGACGGGCGCGGCTGGGAAGCGGTTGGCCGGATCGAGATCGGCGGCAAGGCCTTCTGCACCGGGGCGCTGATCGCGCCGGATCTGGTGCTGACCGCCGCGCATTGCCTGTTTGACGCGGAAAGCGGCGCGCGGGTGCCGGTGTCGGAGATCCAGTTTCTGGCGGGCTGGCGCAACGGGCGGGCGGCGGCCTATCGCCGGGTGCGCAGCGCGGTGCCACTGCCGGGCTATGATTTTACAGCCCCCGCCGGGCCGGAGCGGGTGCGGCAGGATGTGGCGCTGCTGCGGCTGCAGCATGCGGTGCGCAACACCACGATCACCCCTTTTGCGCTGGGGCCGATGCCCGATCATGGCGACGAGCTGGGCGTGGTGTCCTATGCCCGCGACCGGTCCGAGGCGCCCTCGCTGCAGGAGATGTGCGATGTGATGGACCGGCAGCAGGACATGCTGGTGCTGTCCTGTTCGGTGGATTTCGGCAGTTCCGGCGCGCCGGTGTTTTCCTTTGCCGGGGGGCAGCCGCGCATCGTGTCGATCATTTCCGCCAAGGCCGAGGCGGGGGGTAGGCCGGTGTCGCTGGGTGCGCCGGTGGCGGCGGCGCTGGTGCCGCTGCGCGAGGCCATCGCCGCCGAGACGCCGGTGTTCCGCCCGCTGGTCGCCGGAAACCGGCGGGAGACGGGGGCAAAATTCGTGCGGCCCTGACATATGTGGCGGCGCTGCTGCTGGCGGTTGCGGGCGGCGCGGCCATGGCGCAGGGCGCGCGGCTGGACGTGCTGGACCAGCGCGGCGACCTGCTGGGCTGGGAGGCGGTGGGGCGGCTTGATCTGCCCGGCGGGTTCTGCACCGGCGCGCTGATCGCGCGGGATGTGGTGCTGACCGCCGCGCATTGCGTGCATGACCGCACCACCGGCGCGCCGCTGCCCGCCGCAGGCATGGTGTTCCGCGCGGGCTATCATCGCGGCACGCAGATCGTGGCGCAGCGGGTGCGGCACTGGGTGGCGCCCTCCGGCTATGTGCAGCAGCCGGGGCAGAGGCTGGGGGCGGAGGCCATCGCCCATGACGTGGCGCTGCTGAAGCTGGAGGCGCCGGTCAGCGTGGCCGAGGCCGATCCGTTCCGCATCCATGACACGCCCCCCGAAGGCACGGCGGTCAGCCTGCTGTCCTATGGTCGCGGGCGCGAGGAGGTGCTGTCGCGTCAGCCCGCCTGCGCCATGACGGGCCGGTATGCGGTCGGAATTCTGGAATTCGACTGCAGCGTGACTTGGGGATCGTCGGGGGCGCCGGTCTTTGTGCGCGAGGCGGGGCGGCTGCGCATCCTGTCGGTGATCTCGGTGGCGAGCGATCCGGGGCAGGGCACGGGGCATGCGATGGGGCCAAGCCTGCCCGCGCTGGTGGCGGATCTGTCGGCGCGGCTGCGCGGGACAGAGGCGCAGACCCCGGTCAGCGCAGGGGCGCGCCGCGTCAGCGTGGGTGACGGGCGCGGCGGCATGGCGGCGCGGTTCGTGCGGGTGCCGCAGCCCTGAGGCGGGGTTCTTGACAGCGGCGGGGCGGCTTCCCACCTAAACTGCACCGGGGTGCCTGCGACAGGGCTCCGGTGATCCAGACGCCTGTCCCCCAAGGGAAGGCGCCGCACTTACGGTATCGCTTTACGGAGGATTCCCATGCGACACTTCGATCTTGCGCCGCTTTATCGCGCAACCGTCGGCTTTGACCAGATCGCCGACCTGATGGACCGGGTGCTGGCCAGCGACGTGGCCCAGCCCAGCTATCCCCCCTACAACATCGAAAAGACCGCCGATGATGCCTACCGCATCTCCATCGCCGTGGCAGGTTTTGCCGAGGCCGATCTGTCGGTCGAGGTGAAAGAGCACGCGCTTGTCGTGTCGGCCCGCAAGTCCGAGGCTGACGAAGGCCGCAGCTTCCTGCACCGCGGCATCGCCACCCGCGCCTTTGAACGCCGCTTCACGCTGGCCGATCATGTGCGCGTGACGGGCGCCAGCCACGAAAACGGCATGCTGCATATCGACCTGAAGCGCGAGATCCCCGAGGCGCTGAAGCCCCGGCGCATCGCCATCGCCCGCGCGGAGGACGTGCAGACGCAGAAAGACCTGCTGGACGCGCAGACGGTGAACTGATTCCGCGCGCCCTTTGGCACAGGCTGGCCCCGGCGGAAGCGCCGGGGCTTTTTGCTGTCATGTGTCTGTCATGAAGACATCATGCGGACGTTACGTCAGCGGCGCATGGCAGGAACCGGACAACACAGGGGGATCCGTTCCATGCCCATCCGCACGCTGTGCCTGACGTCGGTTCTGGCGCTTTCCGCCGGGGCCGCGCTGGCCGATACCAGCTTCAACCGCATTGCCAGCTTCGCCACGCCGCTGAACATGGCCGAAGGCGAGGACAAGGCGCGCACCAGCTCCGCCGAGATCATCTCTGCCACCGAAGATGGCATGGTGCTGGTCTATACCGACAGCCCGCTGGGCGTGGTCGGTCGCATCGACATCAGTGACGCCGCAGCGCCCAAGCCGCTTGGCAATGTGGCGGTGGACGGCGAGCCCACCTCGGTCACCGTGCTGGGCAACCATGCCTTTGTCGGCGTGAACACCTCGGAAAGCTTCACCAACCCCTCGGGCAAGCTGGTGGTGCTGGATGCGGTCTCCGGCGAGATCGCGCAGGAATGCGATCTGGGCGGTCAGCCCGATTCCTCGGCTCTGGCCAAGGATGGCAGCTTTGTCGCCGTGGCCATCGAAAACGAGCGGGACGAGGACGCGGGCGATGGCCGCGTGCCGCAGATGCCCGCAGGCTATGTGGCGATCCTTGACGTGGTCGACGGTCTGGCGGTCTGCGACAGTCTGGTGAAGGCGGATGTGACCGGTCTTGCCGAGGTGGCGCCCGAAGATCCCGAGCCCGAATTCGTCGACGTGAACGAGGCGGGCGAGATCGTCGTCACGCTGCAGGAAAACAACCACATCGTCGTGCTGAACAAGGCCGGCGAAGTGCAGAGCCATTTCTCCGCCGGGGCGGTGGATCTGACCGAGATCGACACCACCGACGAGCGTGGCGCGATCACCTTCACCGACAGTCAGGACGCCCGCCCGCGCGAGCCCGACGCGGTGCAGTGGATCGACAGCGACACGCTGGTCATCGCCAATGAAGGCGACATGGATGGCGGCGCGCGCGGCTTCACCGTGTTCAAGAAAGACGGCACGCTGGTTCACGAATCCGGTGCGTCGTTCGAACATGCCGTGGCCATGGTCGGCCACTATCCGGACAAGCGGTCGGATGCCAAGGGCGTGGAACCCGAAGGCATGGAACTGGGCACCTTTGACGGCGTGCCTTACATGTTCCTGCTGGCGGAACGCGCCTCGGTGGTCGGGGTCTATGACATGACCGACCCTGCAGCGCCGGTGCTGAAGCAGATGCTGCCCTCGGGCATTTCCCCGGAAGGCGCCATCGCCATCCCGGAGCGGGGGCTGGTCGCCACCGCCAACGAGGTGGATCTGGTGGAAGACGGCGGCGTGCGCGCCCATGTCATGATCTACGAACTGCAGGACGGCGCGCCGGCCTATCCGACTATCACCTCCGAAGGGGCGGACGAGCTGATCGGCTGGGGGGCCAATTCCGGCATGGTCGCGGGCGAGGACGGCATGCTTTACGCCGTCAATGACAGCTTCTTTGCCTATCAGCCCACCATCTTCACCATCGACGTGTCGGAAAAGCCCGCGCGCATCACCAAGGCGCTGCCGGTGACCCGGGGCGGCCATCCGGCGCAGAAGCTGGACATGGAAGGCATCACCACCGATGGCGAAGGCGGTTTCTGGATCGCCTCCGAAGGCGATGCGGCCAAGCTGGTGCCGCATGCCATCTATCACGTGAATGCCGAGGGCGAGATCGAGAAAGAGATCGGCCTGCCCGAAGCGCTGCTGGAAGGTCAGAAGCGGTTCGGCTTCGAAGGCATCACCCTGCTGGACGGCACGCTGTGGATGGCCGTGCAGCGCGAATGGGGCAATGACCCGGCGGGCCATGTCAAGCTGATCTCCTACAACCTCGAGTCCGAAGAATGGGGCGCCGTGCATTACCCCATCGCCACTGCGGAAACCGGCTGGGTCGGTCTGTCGGACATCGTCGCCCATGGCGATCAGGTCTATGTCGTGGAACGCGACAACCAGATCGGCGATGCCGCCAAGATCAAGAAGATCTACAGCGTGCCCGCCGCTGAAATGGTGCCCGCCGCCCCCGGCAGCGAGCTGCCCGTGGTGACCAAGACCGAAGTGCGCGACCTGATCCCCGACCTGAAAGGCTGGGGCGGCTATGTGGTCGACAAGGTCGAAGGTCTGGCCATCACCGCAGACGGCACCTTCTGGGTGTCCACCGACAATGACGGCACCGATGACAGCTCGGGCGAGACGTTCCTCTGGAGCTTCACGCAGGACTGATCCGGACCTGATAGAGACAGGAACGCCGCGCGGGAACCCGCGCGGCGTTTGCCGTTCCGGGGACGGGCGGATCAGGCGGCGGGGGTGCTGCGGGTCAGTTCCAGAAACACATCCTCCAGATCCGCCTGTTCGGTGCGCACGTCGCGCAGCCGGATGCCCTGCGTGTGGATCAGCTGCAGCACCTGTTCGGCAGAGGTTTCCCGCGCCCGGTAGCTGAGCGCGATCAGCCCGCCCTCGCGCCGTTCGGCGGTGATGCCGGGGCCCTGCGGCAGGGTGACGGGATCACTTTCGGGCGTGATCACCATGGTCTTGGCGTCAAGCTGGCCCAGCAGGTTGGCGGTGCTGTCGCGTGCCACCACCTCGCCATGGTTGATGATGGCGATCTCGTCGCACATCTGTTCGGCCTCTTCGAGGTAATGCGTGGTCAGGATGATGGTCATGCCCGTCTCCTGATTGAGACGGCGCACGTTGCGCCACAGCATCTGCCGCAGTTCGATGTCCACCCCGGCGGTGGGTTCGTCCAGCACAAGGATATGCGGCTGGTGGACCAGCGCCTTGCCCAGCAGAAGCCTGCGCCGCATGCCCCCCGACAGGGTGCGGGCATAGGCTTCGGCCTTGTCGGACAGCCCGATCATCTCGAGGATCTCTTCGGTGCGCCGGTCCTTTTTCGGCACGCCATAAAGCCCCGCCTGCACCTCCAGCGCGGCGCGCGGCGGGAAGAACGGGTCAAGGTTCAGCTCCTGCGGCATGACCCCGATGGCGGCGCGGGACTGGCGCGGGTTGCGGTCCTGATCCCAGCCCCAGATCGTGACCTTGCCCGCCGTTTTCAACACCAGCCCGGCCAGAATGTTGATCAGCGTCGATTTTCCCGCGCCATTGGGCCCCAGCAGGCCAAAGATCGACCCTTCGGGCACGGCAAGGTCAATGCCCTTCAGCGCCTGTTTCCCGCCTGCATAGGTCTTGCGCAGACCCTCGATCCGGATCGCATCCTGCGTCATGCCGAGCCTTGCTCCTGTCTGCCACTTGTCTCATAACGCAGGTAGTGCACCGACAGCAAAAAGGGAACCGGACCAATGGCCACCGAGGCACCCGAGACCAAAATCGTCGACAGCCACCGCATCGCCTGCGATGGCGGCGAGGGCGCGCTTGGCCATCCAAGGGTCTGGCTGACCATCCCGCAGCAGACGGGCTTCGTGGAATGCCCCTATTGCGACGCGAAATACGTCCACCGCGATTTCGAGGGCAAGGTCTGACCCTCCGGCAGCCCTGAGCCGGAGCGGTGCTTGCCGTCCTTCTGAAAACCCTGCCGTTTTTTGCGGTGATCGGGCTGGGCTATGGCGCGGCCCGGATGCGGTTCTTTTCAGAGGCGGCCAGTGCCGCGCTGACGCGCTTTGTCTTTTACTTCGCGCTGTCGGCGATGCTGTTCCGCTTCTCCGCGAACCTGTCCATCGCCGAGATTTTCGACCCGCAGCTGGCGCTGGCCTATCTGACCGGCACGGCGGCGGTCTATGCCATTGCCACCGCCGCCGGGCTGTGGCGGCGGCAGGACGTGGCCACCACCGCGATCGAGGCGCAATGCGCCGCCATCGGCAATACCGGCTTTCTGGGCGTGCCGATGCTGGCGGTGCTGCTGGGGCAGGCGGCGGTGGCGCCGATCATCCTTGTGCTGTCCATCGACCTCATCGTGTTCTCTTCGCTGCTGGTGATCCTTGTCACCGGGTCGCGCGACGGGCGGCTGTCGCCCGGCACGCTGCGCACCGTGGCGCTGGGGCTGGTCAAGAACCCCATGATCGTATCGGTTCTGGCGGGGCTGGCGGTGTCGGCCAGCGGGCTGACCCTGCCTGCGGTCGCCAATGACTTCCTGACCCTGCTGGGCAATGCCGCGACCCCCGGCGCGCTCTTTGCCATCGGCGCGTCGCTCGCCACCAAAAGCGCGGAACGGCTGGAGGTGGCGGGCTGGCTCAGCTTCTGCAAGCTGGTGCTGCATCCCGCCTTTGTGGCGCTGGCGGCGTTCTGGCTGATCCCGGTCAGCGGCTTTCAGGCGGCGGTGGTGGTCTCTGCCGCGTCGCTGCCGGTGGCGGGCAACATCTTCATCCTTGCGCAGCATTACGGCATCGCGCCGCAGCGGGTGTCGGCCTCCATCCTGATCTCGACGGCGGCCAGCATCCTGACGGTCAGCGCGGTGATCGCATGGGTGGCGCCCTAGGCTTGCCGCTGCGGGCGCGGCGCGGTAGCCATGTCCGCAAACGGAGGATCGGCCATGTTGACCAAATCGGAAAACCGCAGCTTCGGGGGCGTTCAGGGCGTCTATACCCACAGGTCGGAGTCCTGCGCCTGTGACATGACCTTTGGCCTGTATCTGCCGCCGCAGGCGCAGACGGGCAAGGTGCCGGTGCTGTGGTATCTGTCGGGCCTGACCTGCACCCATGACAACGCCATGACCAAGGCCGGGGCGCAGGCTTGGGCCGCAGCGGCAGGCGTGGCGGTGGTGTTCCCCGACACCTCGCCGCGCGGGCCGGGCGTGGCCGATGACGAAGCCTATGATCTGGGGCAGGGCGCGGGCTTTTACGTCAATGCCACGCAGGATCCCTGGGCGCCGCATTTCCGCATGTGGGATTACATCGCCACGGACCTGCCCGCGCTGCTGGCCGCCGAATTCCCGCTGGACATGGACCGGCAAAGCATCACCGGCCATTCCATGGGCGGGCATGGCGCGCTGACGCTGGCGCTGACCCTGCCGGACCGCTTCCGTTCGGTCTCGGCCTTTGCCCCCATCGCCAACCCGACGCAGAGCGACTGGGGCCGCAAGCAGCTTGGCGCCTATCTGGGCGAGGACAGCGCCGCATGGGAGGCCCATGATTCCACGCTGCTGATGACGGAACGCGGCTTTGCCGGGCCGCTGCTGGTGGATCAGGGCGCGCAGGACCAGTTTCTGGATCTGTTGAAGCCCGAGGCGCTGGCCCATGCCATCGCGGCGCGGCGCCAGCCTGCGACCTTCCGCATGCAGGCAGGCTATGACCACAGCTATTTCTTCGTGGCCTCCTTCATGCGGGATCACATCGACTTCCACGCCGAGGCGCTGCGGGCGTGACGCTTTACATCGACGCCGATGCCTGCCCGGTCAAGGACGAGGCCGAACGCGTGGCCACCCGTCACGGCTGGACCATGGTGCTGGTGTCGAATGGCGGGCTGCGCCCCTCGCGCAACCCGCTGGTGCAGATGGTCACCGTGTCCGCCGGGCCGGACGAGGCCGACAAGTGGATCGCCGACCGGGCGGGCGCGGGCGATGTGGTGGTGACCAACGACATCCCGCTGGCCGCGCGCTGCGTCGAAGGCGGCGCGCGGGTGCTGCGCCCCGACGGGTCACGGCTGGATCAGGGCAATATCGGCGCGCAGCTTGCCATGCGCGATCTGATGGCCGACCTGCGCGCGGCGGACCCGTTCCGCGCGGGCAGCGGCAAGGGCTTTACCAAGGCGGACCGGTCGCGGTTTCTGGATGCACTGGAACGCGAGATCCGCGCAGCAAAAGGCTAGGGCATGTCCATCAGGGCTGTGGTTTTCGACATCGGCAACGTGCTGATCGAATGGGCGCCGGAGCGGTATTTCGACCGCGTGCTGGGGGAGGACCGCCGCCGCGCGCTGTTCGCCGAGGTGGATCTGCACGCGATGAACGACCGCATCGACCGGGGCGAGGATTTCCGCGAGGTGGTCTATGCCACTGCCGAGCTTTATCCCGACTGGGCGGAGCATATCCGCCACTGGCACGACAACTGGCTGGATCTGGCAACCCCGGAAATCCCCGGATCGGTGGCGCTGCTGCGGCGGCTGCGGGCGCGGGGCGTGCCGGTCTTTGCGCTGACCAATTTCGGCATCGGCACCTTTGATCTGGCCGAACCGGCCTATCCTTTCCTGACCGAATTCGACCGCCGCTATGTGTCGGGCCATATGAAAGTCATCAAGCCGGGGCACGAGATTTTCGAGCAGGTGGAGCGCGACTGCGGCCTGCCGCCGGAAAGCCTGCTGTTCACCGATGACCGCGACGACAACATCGCCACCGCCGCCGCGCGCGGCTGGCAGGTGCATCCGTTCCGGGGTCCGGAGGGCTGGGAGGATTGCCTGATCGGTCACGGGCTGCTGCCCGCACGCGCCGCGGCCTGAGCCGCGCCGCCTCTGTCACGCTGGCGGGCGCGGCCAAGGCCGCGCCGCCTGTCGCTCAGGCCGCCTGCGGCACGGGCGTGCGGTTTTCCCGGATCGGCAGGTGGACGATGGCGCTCAGCGCGCCGACACCGACGCCGATCCACCAGACCAGCGTGTAATTGCCGTAGATGTCATACATCCGCCCGCCCAGCCACACGCCAAGGAACCCGCCCAACTGGTGGCTGAAGAACACCACGCCATAAAGCGTGCCCATGTAGCGCAGCCCGTAAAGATGCGCGACCAGCCCCGAGGTCAGCGGCACGGTGGCCAGCCACAGCGAGCCCATCAGCAGCGAAAACAGGATCACCGAGGTGGGGGTGATCGGCATCAGGATGAAGGTGCCCGCCACGATGGTCCGCGCGGTGTAGATGCCCGCCAGCAGGTATTTGCGCTGCCAGCGTTTGCCCGCCCAGCCCGCCATCAGCGTGCCCGCCACATTCGCCACCCCGATCAGCGCGATGGACCACGCGCCAAGCGCCGAGGTGGTGGTGATGCCCACGGCATGCAGCATCCCGCCCGGATCGATGGGGCCGCACATTTCCTCGACAAAGGCGGGGAAATGCGCGGTGACGAAGGCAAGCTGGTAGCCGCAGGAGAAGAACCCCAGAAAGATCAGCGCAAAGGACGGATCGCGGAAGGCGCGGGTCAGGATGGTGCCCATGCTTTCTTCCAGCTCCGCCCGGCTGGCCGGGGCGGGCGCGCGCATCATCGGCAGCGCCAGCAGCATGGCAAGGATCGCCACGGCAAAGACCAGAAACACCGACTGCCACGGCATGATGCCCAGCAGGGCCTCGGCCACCGGCGCGCCGAAGACCTGCCCGGCGCTGCCCGCCGCCGTGGCGATGGCCAGCGACATGGACCGGTTCTCCTCGGACGAGGCGCGGCCCACCACGGCAAGGATCACGCCAAAGCCGGTGCCTGCCACGCCGAAGCCCACCAGCACCTCATAGGCCTGCATCGAGAACGGATCGGCGGCAAAGCTCGACAGCACCAGCCCCAGCGCATACAGCAGCGCTCCCATGACGATGGCCTTCCGGTCGCCGATACGTTCCGCCAGCGCCCCGAACAGCGGCTGCCCGATGCCCCAGGCAAGGTTCTGGATGGCGATGGCAAGGCTGAACTCGGCGCGGGGCCAGCCGAATTCCTCGGCGATGGGGATCTGGAACACCCCGAAGCTGGCGCGCACGGCGAAGGAAATCAGGATGATGACACAGCCGGTCACGAGGACGGGCGTGAAGATGGAGGGTTTGGTCATGCGGGGAACTCCTGCTCGCGCGCCAGCCTTACGGGGCGATGTCACGGGGTCAATCCCGATTTGGTGATGACGGGGATCATCTTCCGTGATGCGCGCGGGCTCTACACAAAGCCGCCGGGCCGCGCTATGGCGCGGACATGACCACGCTGACCGACCTTTACGACGCAAGGGTGGCCGAGGGCCGCCTGACGCGTGACCCCGCGCAGGAAGACACCCTGCCCGAGCTGGAGCGCATCCGCGCCGAACTGGCAAAGCCGGTGAAGCGCGGGCTGTTCCGCCGTGCGCCCGAACCGCCGAAGGGGCTGTACCTCTGGGGCGGGGTGGGGCGCGGCAAATCCATGCTGATGGATCTGTTTGTCGACAGCCTGTCCGTTCCGGTGCGCCGGGTGCATTTCCATGCCTTCATGCAGGAAATGCAGGCCGATCTGCACCGCCTGCGTGGCGAAGGCGTGGAGGATCCGGTGATCCCCATGGCCCGCCGCGTCAGCGATGCGGTCAAGGTGCTGGCCTTTGACGAGATGCAGATCACCGACATCGCCGATGCGATGCTGGTGGGGCGGCTGTTCCAGCAGCTGTTCGATGCGGGAACGGTCGTGGTCACCACCTCGAACCGGGTGCCGGACGATCTTTACAAGGACGGGCTGAACCGGCAGCTGTTCCTGCCCTTCATCGCGCTGATCAAGGAGCGGCTGGTGGTGCGCGAACTGGCCTCTGACCGGGATCATCGGCAGGACCGTCTGAAGGGCACGCAGGTCTATTTCACGCCGGTGAACGATGCCTCGCGCGCGAAGATCGACGCGCTGTGGTCGGAGCTGACCCAAGGCCGCGAAGAGCCGCTGGTGCTGACCGTCAAGGGCCGCCGGGTGGAACTGCCCCGCTATTCCAACGGCATCGCGCGCGCGTCGTTCTACGATCTCTGCGGCCAGCCGCTGGGGCCTGCCGACTATCTGGCGCTGGCCGAGGCGGTGCGGATGCTGGTGATCGAGAACATCCCCCGGCTGGGCCGCAGCAACTTCAACGAGGCGAAGCGCTTCGTGACGCTGGTCGACGCGCTGTACGAGGCGAAGGTGAAGGTCATCATCAGCGCCGTGGACGAGCCCGAAAGCCTGTATGTCGAAGGCACCGGCGCGTTTGAATTCGAACGCACCGCCAGCCGCCTGCGCGAAATGCAGGATGCGCGCTGGGGCGAGCCGGGCTGATCCTGTCGCCGAGCAGGCGCTGACAGAAGGAAGGGCCCCGCGAGGGGCCCTCCAAGGTGGCTCGATTTTGGGTCTTCTGCCTGATCCTGTGTCCGGTTCCGCATCACTGCGACCGGACTCTGTCGGTGCGGGACAGATGCGCGCGGACGGCGTCCGGACGCGGTGTTGTTTTTCTGAGTGATCTGCCCCGATGGTGCCGCGAGCGGGTGTGCAATCTGCGCGTGGCCTTGGGCTGACCTTATGCGAGACGCAGCGAATCAGTCAACATATAGTTACTGGCACGAGCTGAGGCAGGCGGGATTGCGCGAATCACCAGCACTAGCGGCGCGGGCCTTCAGCCATTGTCGCGCAGCACGGTCCCGGCAAGGTAAAGCGAGCCGCAGATCAGCACCCGCGCGGCAGGATCACGCGCGATGATGGTGTCCAGCGCGCTGGACACATCGGGGGCGGTGATGCTGGCCAGACCCACGGCGCTGCCCGCCTCGGCGGTCTGGTCGGCAGAGAGCGTGGCGGGCGCGTCGGGGATCGACACGGCGGTGAGGCTGTCCACCACCCGCGCCAGCGGGCGCAGGTAGCCGGACACGTCCTTGGTGTTGAGCATGCCGCAGATCAGGTGGGTGGGCCTGCGCGGCATGTGTTCCAGCAGATCGGCCAGCGCCTCTCCGGCGGCGGGGTTGTGCCCGCCATCCAGCCACAGTTCCGCCTCGGGCGCGGCCTTGGCCAGCGGGCCCCGGCGCAGGCGCTGCATCCGGGCGGGCCAGTCGGCACGGGTCACCGCCGCCTCGCAGGCGGCCTCGTCATGGCCCAGATGGCGCAGCGCGGCGAGCGCCGCCCCGGCATTGGCGATCTGATGCGGGCCGGGCAGGTTGGGCAGCGGCAGATCCAGCAGCCCGGTTTCATCCTGATAGACCAGCCGCCCGCGTTCTTCCCAGACATGCCAGTGCTGGCCATAGGCCAGCAGCGGGGCACCCAGACGGGCGGCGCGCGCCTCGATCGCCTCCAGCGCCTCGCCATCCTGCGGGCCGACGATGCAGGGCACGCCGCGTTTCAGGATCCCGGCCTTTTCGCCCGCGATCTCGGTCAGGGTCTCGCCCAGATACTGCTGATGGTCATAGGAGATGGGGGTGAGGATGGTCAGCGCGGGCGTCTCCACCACGTTCGTTGCATCCAGCCGCCCGCCAAGCCCCGTTTCCAGCAGCGTGACATCGGCGCGGGTGCGCGCGAAGGCCAGAAAGGCGGCGCAGGTGGTGATCTCGAAATAGGTGATCTGGTCGCCGCCATTGGCGTGCCAGCATTCATCCAGCGCGGCGCTCAGCGCTGCTTCGTCGATCAGATCCCCGGCCACGCGGATGCGTTCGTGAAAGCGCACCAGATGCGGCGAGGTATAGGCGTGCACGCTCTGGCCTGCCGCCTCCAGCCCGGCGCGGATCATCGCCTGCGTGCTGCCCTTGCCGTTGGTGCCCGCCAGATGGATCACCGGCGGAAGGTCGCGTTCGGGATGGTCCAGCGCCGCCAGAAGGCGCCACACCCGGTCCAGCGTCAGGTCGATGATCTTGGGATGCAGAGACATCATCCGGTCAAGGAGGACATCCGAACCGGCAGCGGTGCTCACTTGGCGGGCTTCTTCTTTGCGGGAGCGGCGGCAGGGGCGGGCACCGCTTCTGCCGCAGCCTCCGACTCGGGGGAGGGCAGGTCGCCCGCGACGGGCGGCGGCATGCCCATCAGCATGCGCAGGATCGTCACCAGTTCGGCGCGCAGGCGGCGGCGGTCGGTCACCCGGTCCAGCATGCCATGTTCCAGCAGGTATTCGGCGCGCTGGAAGCCTTCGGGCAGCTTTTCGCGGATGGTCTGTTCGATGACGCGCGGTCCGGCGAAACAGATCAGCGCGCCCGGCTCCGCGATCTGGACATCGCCCAGCATGGCATAAGATGCGGTGACGCCGCCGGTGGTGGGATGGGTCAGCACCACGACATAGGGCAGCCCCGCCTCGCGCAGCATCTGCACGGCCACGGTGGTGCGCGGCATCTGCATCAGCGACAGGATGCCCTCCTGCATCCGCGCGCCCCCGGCGGCGGAGAACAGCACCAGCGGGCGCTTGGATTTCACCGCCTGTTCGGCGGCCTTGATGATGGCATTGCCGACATACATGCCCATCGACCCGCCCATGAAGGAAAAATCCTGCGCGGCGGCAATGATGGGGGTGCGTCCGATTTCCCCGGCGGCGACCAGCATCGCCTCTTTTTCGCCGGTGGTTTTCTGCGCCGTGCGCATCCGGTCGGGGTATTTCTTCTGGTCGCGGAAATGCAGCGGATCGGCCAGCGGCTCCGGCACGTCGATTTCCGAGAAGATGCCGCCATCGAACAGCGCGGTGAAGCGTGCGCGCGGCGTGATGTGCATATGGTGTCCGCAATTGGTGCAGACGCCAAGGTTGTCCGTCAGTTCGCGGTGGAACAGCATCGTTCCGCAAGCGTCACATTTCGTCCACAGGTTCTCTGGCATCTCGCGGCGCGAGAAGATCGAGTTGATCCGCGGACGGACGTAGTTGGTGATCCAGTTCATGCGTTGCGGCCCTTACCCGGAGCGGCTTTGATTGCGGGTGACTTAAGCCGCGGTCGGGGGAAATGCAATCGCGCGCGCAGGCTCAGACCCGCAAGGCCAGCCGCGCGGCCAGCCAGCCCAGCCCCAGAGTCATCAGATCCGGCAGCAGCATGGCGCGCATGGCGCTGGTGTCCCCGGTGTCGAAGGGCCAGAGATACAGCGCGAGCCCCGCCATGTCGCCCTGCGGGGCGATCAGGCCTATCGCCATGAAGTTGTTGACGAAATGAAAGGCGATGGCAGGTCCCAGCGTGCCGCTGCGCGCCGTCAGGTCGGCCATGGCCAGCCCGAAGACAAAGGCCCAGAGCGTGACCAGCCCCGCATTGGCGCCATAGATGGCGGGCGCGTGGTGACCCAGTGCAAAAAGCGCCGAAGGCAGCACCAGCCAGACCGCAGGCCAAGGCAGGCGCGCGGCAAGCTGGCTTTGCAGATAGCCGCGGAACAGGATTTCTTCGCTGCCGGTCTGCACCAGAAGCGCCAGCAGCGTCAGCGGCAGCAGCGCCAGCCACGTCACGGGCGGCAGGCCCGGCTGCAGATCCGCCGACAGCGGCCATGGCGGCAGCAGCACGATGGCGGCGCTGAGCAGGGCCAGCGCCACGGCCACCCGCAGGCCCTGCCGCAGCGCCAGCCCGGGCGGGCCGATCAGGCTGAGGAAGGGGCGCCCGTGCAGCAGCCGCGCGCTGACCGCCGCCCCCGCCGCCATGGCCCCCATGGAGAGCAGCAGCACCAGAAGGCCAAGCGGCGAGTCGTCCACGTTCAGGCTGTCCGTGCCCGCCAAGGGCAGCAGCAGACCCAGCAGCACCTGCGCCAGACCAAAGGTCACCACGACCGCCAGCAGCAGCCCCAGCGCCAGCCGCCAGATCTCGGGGCGGCGTGCGGCAGCGGTCAGGAGGGTGAAGGACCGGTAGCTCATATGCCCTGCGATCTGCTGAAAACATGTCCCGGGGGAAGGCTGCGGCGCCTGCTGGCATGCCGGAAATGTCCGCCCCATACCGGCCAGAAGGGCGCGAATGTGCCGGGATGTCAACTCCGCCCCGGCTGGGGGGTATTCTTTCTTGTGCCACGTCAAGGGCTTCGCTATCCCGATACGGGAGCAGATACAGGGCGGGGGGACAGGCGTCATGCGCCATGGGCTGAGCTTTGCGGCATATGCCGTCGCGGGTGTTCTGTCGGGCTGTGTGGCCCCGGTGGCCGGAGGCAGCGCCGGGTCGGCGCCGCTGGCGCGGGCGGCGCTGGTGTCGGGCGATGTGGTGGCGATTGGCCCCGAAGGCTATTGCGTGGATCCGGTGACACTGGCGCGGCGGCCCGGACGCAACTTTGCCGTGGTCGCCTCCTGCCGCATTCTCAGCGATGGCGAGACCGGCCCGATGGTGGAGCCTGCCGTGATGACGGTGACGGTTGGACCACGACAGGCGACGGCGGCCCTGCCCAGCCCGGGGGTGATGGCGGCGCAGGCGGGCCAGCGGCTGATCGGCGGCAGGGAACAGGACGGCGTGGCGCTGGCCCATCTGGCGAGCGGCGGCGATGCCGTGCTGGAGGCGGGCGATCCGCGCTACTGGCGGGCGGTGTACCGGCAGGGATCGCGTCTGGTGGCGCTGGCGCTTTATGCGCCAGAGGGCAGCCCGCTGGCCGAGGAGGCCGGAGCCGAGATGCTGCTGCAGATGCAGGACCGGATGGCCGCGGCCAGCGCCGCCCCGGCTGAGGCGGACGCCGGGAACTGACCCGGCCCCGGCGGGCCGGGACAACAGGACAGCGCGCGGGCGCGCAGGCGAGGAGCCACAGGGCATGGCGGCAGGCAGCAGGGACGGATGGCTGGATCGGGTGATGACCGCCGTGGCGCTGCGGCGCTGGGGTCGCGCCGCCGAGGCCGCGCCAGAGACCGATCTGCCGCGTCTGCGCCGCCAGCGGGCCGCCGCCCGGCGTCTGAAAACCCGGCTGGACCGGTTGCTGCAGGTGGCCGAGGCGCGGCTGGCACTGCCGCTGATCGGATCACAGGCCTTTCCGCGCCCGCAGGATGCCGACTGGGCGTGGCGTCCGGATCCGTGGTGCGGGCCGCTGCCGGTGCAGGGCCTGTGCCGGGCCCGTTCTCCGGCACGGCTGGCGGAAGGGACGGTGCTGTTTCACGACTGTCCGCGCGCCGACATCGTCCTGCGCCAGATCCGCAACACGCGGGATGCCGATCTTGCCGCCTGCGGCCTGAAGCTGGAGGTGTTCCGGTTCGAGGGATCCTATCTGTCGCTGGCCGTTGATCTGCCCGAGGCGGCGGCGCAGGGGCTGAAGCGGCGGCATCTGCTGCGGGTCGAGGCGCTGGTGGAGATGGAGCGCCCGGTGGAGATCCTCGCCCGGCTCAACATCCGCCACGGTCCCAATACCGAACAGATCGTGCGCGAACTGCCCCTGCAGGGCGACAGGGCGCGGGTCGAATTCGATCTGGCCTATGCCCGGCTGAACGAGAAGCGCGTCGATCACCTGTGGCTGGACCTGATCTTCGAGGGGCCGGAGATGTCTCAGGTGATCCTGCGCGATCTGACCTTTTGCCGCCGCCCCCGGGCGGAGCTGTGACGGAGAGACGGGATGAGCGCTTACACGCTGACCAAGACGCGCTTTCGCGACGGGATCTGGCAGGGGCTGCTGGTGGGGGAGGCGCGCGGCACCTCCGCCCCGGAGGTGGTGGTGACGCTGGAAGAGGTGCCGCTGCGCGGCGTGACCTTGACCGAAACCGCCGATCCGGGATGCTGGGCGCTGGACGTACCGGTGCCGGTGGAGGCGGTGGGGGACGGGGTCCGCACCTTCGTGATCCGCGACGCGGAAAGCGGCGCGCGGCTGGACAGCTTTGCCCTGATCGCGGGCGAGGCGCTGGACGATGACCTGCGCGCCGAGATCTCGCTGCTGCGGGCGGAGCTTGACCTGCTCAAGCGGGCATTCCGTCAGCACTGTCTGGACAGCGGTAAAACCCGGTCAGGTTGATTGACCTTCCCGCTGCCAGCGTCCAAGCTGAGCCGGTCGCCTCATCCGGAGTTCTTATGCCCTCGCCCCTGCTCGGCATTGCGCTGAAACTTGCCTCTGTCGTGCTGTTTGTCGTGATGTCGGCGCTGATCAAGGCCGCCTCGGACGAGGTGCCCACCGGGCAGACAGTGTTCTTCCGCTCTTTCTTTGCCATGCCGGTGATCCTTGTCTGGATCCTGTGGCGGCGCGAGCTGTCGAGCGGGCTGCGGGTAAAAAGCGTGTCGGCGCATTTCCTGCGCGGCATCGTGGGCGCGGGCGCCATGGGGTTCAACTTTGCCGCACTGGGCCTGCTGCCGCTGCCCGAGGTCACCGCGCTGAGCTATGCCGGGCCGCTGCTGACGGTGATCTTTGCCGCCGTGCTGCTGGGGGAAAAGGTGCGGATTTTCCGCATGAGCGCGGTTCTGATGGGGCTGGTGGGCGTGGTCATCGTGATGTGGCCGCTTCTGACCGTGTCGGACGTGAACCGGGCGGTGCTGTGGGGGGTGATCTTCATGATGGCCTCGGCGGTGCTGCGGGCGCTGGTGCAGATCCATATCCGCCGCATGGTGGCGACCGAACAGACCGCCGCCATCGTGTTCTATTTCTCGCTGACCGCGACGCTGCTGTCGCTGCTGACCATCCCCTTTGGCTGGGTGATGCCGGGGCCTGCGGATCTGGCGCTGCTGGTGGGGTCGGGGCTGATCGGCGGGGTGGCGCAGATCTGCCTGACCGCAGGCTACCGCCATGGCGAGGCGGCGCTGCTGGCGCCTTTCGACTATGCGTCGATCCTTGTGGCGATCCTGATCGGCTATGTGGTGTTTTCCGACGTGCCGACGGTGTGGATGCTGGTGGGATCGGCGGTGGTCATCGCCTCGGGTGTCGCCATCATCCTGCGCGAACATGCGCTGGGGGTGAAATCGTTCAAGGCCCGGCAGGGGATGACCCCGCAGGGCTGATCCCCGCGGCGCGGTCGAGGGGGGCGCTGCCCCCGTCTGCCACAGGCAGACATACGCTATGGAAGGGGGGCTCTGCCCCCGTCTGCCACAGGCAGACATATGTCATGCCCGTCTGCCACAGGCAGACATACGTCATGAAAGGGGGGCTCTGCCCCCGTCTGCGCTGGCGCGCAGACTCCCCCGGAGTTTAGGGGCAAGATGAAGCCTCAGAGATCGAAGAGGGCTGCCGTGACATAGGCGGGCGCCAGCAGGGCGCGGCGCAGGCGGCCCAGCGGAAAGCGCGCGGGCGGGGTGCGGAGCGCCGCGGGCANGCCTCAGAGATCGAAGAGGGCTGCCGTGACATAGGCGGGCGCCAGCAGGGCGCGGCGCAGGCGGCCCAGCGGAAAGCGCGCGGGCGGGGTGCGGAGCGCCGCGGGCAGCGGGGGCGGCGCGCCGCGGATCATGTCCGCCATCAGCCTGCCGACATGGCTGCCCATGGCGATGCCATTGCCGTGATAGCCCATGCCCGCGAAGAGGCCGGGATGGCCCGGCACCGGCCCGGCATAGGGGGTGAGATTGGCCATCAGGCAGACCAGCCCCGCCCATTCATGGGTGATCTGCACGTCCCGCCATGCCGGGAACATGGCGGTGAATTCGCGGCGGATGCGGCGCGAGATCGCGGCCTGCGCGCGCGGCGTGGCGGTGAGCCCGCCGCGCATCCCGAAGAGGAAGCGGTTGTCGGGCAGCAGGCGGAAATAATGCAGCAGCTGCCGGGTGTCATAGGCCATCTGGCGCGAGGTCCAGCCCTGCGCCTGCAGCTGCGCCTCGGTCAGCGGCGCGGTGACGATGACGCTGGACTGCACCGGCAGATAGCGGGCGGCGAGCCAGTCGGGCAGATCCTCGGAGGAATAGCCGTTGGTGGCGAGCAGCACCCGGTCCGCCGTCACGCTGCCTGCGGCGGTGTCGAGCTGCCAGCGGCCCGCGATGGGGCGCAGCCGGGTGACGGGGCTATGGGCGTGAAGCGTGGCCCCCGCCTGCTGCGCGGCCCGGGCGAGGCCCGCGTGATATTTGCGCGGGTTGAGCGCGAAGCCCAAGGGCACGGTCAGCGCGCCGTGAAAGGGCCCGGCCAGACCTTCGGCGGCCAGATCGCCGGCACCGGTGAGCTGCGGCGTGACACCGTAAAGGGCGGGGATCTCCTGCGCCTCGGCCTGCAGCTTCTGCCAGGCGCGGGGGCTGTGGGCGAGCAGGGTTTCGCCCTTGGAATGGGTGTCGGCATCGATGGAATGGGTCTGCAGCAGATCCGCGACCGTGTCGATCGCGGCCTTCTCGCAGGCCCGCCACTCGCGCAGCCCGGCGTCGCCGAAGCGCTTGCGCAGGACGGAGGCCGGGGCCTTGGCGCCGCCCAGACAGCAGAAGCCGCCATTGCGCCCCGAGGCGCCATAGCCGGGGTGATCCGCCTCCAGCAGGGTGACCTGCACGCCCGCCTGCGCCAGATGCAGCGCTGCGGAAAGCCCGGTGAAGCCGCCGCCGATCACGGCGACTTCGGTCTGGCGGGAGCCGGGCAGGGCGGGCCAGCTGCCGGGCGGCACGGTGTCCGCCCAGAAACAGGCGCCCTGCGGCCCGTAGGCCGCGGCTTCGTAAATGCGTTTCATGTCTGCCCGATGGTCTTTCTGGTTATTCCGCCCGGATGGCCGCCTGTTCGTCGCGGGCCTGCGACACGGCGGCGCGTTTGGTGATGATCGAGGCGGCCACCACCCCCACCGTGACCACGGCGATCATCAGGGTGGACAGCGCGTTGATCTGCGGGCTGACCCCCAGACGCACGGCGGAGAAGATCTTGATGGGCAGGGTGGTCGCCGAGGGGCCGGTGGTGAAGCTGGCGATGACCAGATCGTCCAGCGACAGGGTGAAGGCCAGCAGCCAGCCCGAGATCACCGCAGGCGCGATGATCGGCAGGGTGACCAGCCGGAACGCCTCGAACGCGGAGCAGCCCAGATCCAGCGCCGCCTCTTCCAGCGAGCGGTCGAAGGAGGTGAGCCGCGAGGACACCACCACCGAGACGTAGCACATGGCGAAGGTGGTATGGGCCAGCACGATGGTGAACACGCCCCGGTCGATGTTGAGCCCGATGAAGAGCAGCAGCAGCGACAGGCCGGTGATCACCTCCGGCATGACGAGCGGCGCGTAGATCATGCCGGAAAACAGCGTGCGCCCGGAAAACCGCCCCGCGCGCACCAGCACATAGGCCGCCATGGTGCCCAGCACCGTGGCGAGGGTGGAGGAGAACACCGCCACCTTCACCGTCACCCATGCCGCGTCCAGAAAGGCCTGATCGCGCAGCAGTTCGCCATACCATTTGGTGGAGAAGCCCGCCCAGACCGTGACCAGACGGCTTTCGTTGAAGCTGTAGACCACCAGCAGGATCATGGGCAGGTAGAGAAAGGCAAAGCCCAGCGTCAGAGAGGTGGTGTTGAACCAGGAAAAGCGTCTCATCCCTCGGCCTCCCGCTGTTTTTGCTCGTTGCGCTGGAACAGCACGATGGGAATGATGAGGATCAGCAGCAGGATCACCGCCACCGCCGAGGCCACCGGCCAGTCGCGGTTGGAGAAGAATTCCTCCCACAGCACCTTGCCGATCATCAGCGTGTCCGACCCGCCCAGAAGCGAGGGGATGACGAATTCGCCGATGGCGGGGATGAAGACCAGAAAGCAGCCCGCGATGATGCCGTTGCGCGACAGCGGCCAAGTGATCAGCCAGAACGCCTCCATCCGGGAACAGCCCAGATCCTCGGCCGCTTCCAGCAGCGATTCATCCAGCTTTTCCAGCGCGGAATAGATCGGCAGGATCATGAAGGGCAGGTAGGTGTAGACGATGCCGATATAGACGGCGGTCTTGGTGTTCATGATCTGCAGCGGCGTGTCGATGACGCCCAGAAACAGCAGGACCTGATTGAGCACGCCTTCGGTCGACAGGATCCCCATCCACGAATAGACCCGGATCAGGAACGAGGTCCAGAACGGCAGGATCACCAGCATCAGCAGGGTGGGCCGCCATTCGCGCGGCGCCCGCGCCATGCCATAGGCGATGGGGTAGCCCACGCAGAGCGTCAGCAGGGTAGAAACCACCGCGATCTGCAGCGAGCTGAGATAGGCCTGCCAGTAAAGCGAGTCGGTGCTGAGAAAGACGAAATTCTCGAAATCCAGGTCCGAGAAGAAGGTAAGCAGGCCGTCCAGCCCCTGCGTCAGGTCGAGCTGCGGCATGTAGGGGGGCCGGGCCAGCGCCACATCCGACAGCGAGATCTTGAGCACGATCAGGAAGGGGACAAGGAACAGCGCCAGAAGCCACAGATAGGGAACGGCGATGAGAACGAAGCGGCGCATCGGCTATTCCTCCAGCACGACGCCGGCGGTGTCGGTGAACCCGACCCAGACCTCGTCCTCCCATGTGATCTGGCGGTTGGCCAGACGGCGGGCATTGACCATCTGCGCCTTCATCCGGTGCCCACCCGCCAGTTCGACGTGATAAGTGGAGATGTTGCCCAGATAGGCGATGTCGATGACCTTGCCGCGGAAGGTGTTGGGGCGGTCGGGCCGCTCCACGTCGATGGTCACCTTTTCGGGGCGCACGGCAAAATGGCAGGCCTGACCGGGGCTGAACGTCGTGTCGGTGGCAGCGCGGATCGGCGGCTGGCCTTCGGCCCAGTCGATCGACACGCCGTCGCCCTGCGGCGTGGCACGGCCCTGCAGGATGTTCACGTCACCGATAAAATCCGCGACATAGACGCTGTTCGGGGCCTCGTAGATTTCGGCGGGGGTGGCGACCTGCACCAGATGGCCCTCGTCCATCACCGCGATGCGGGAGGCGACGGTCATCGCCTCTTCCTGATCGTGGGTGACGATCACGAAGGTGGTGCCAGTCTTTTCCTGAATGTCCATCAGTTCGAACTGCGTTTCCTCGCGCAGCTTGCGGTCCAGCGCGCCCAGCGGTTCGTCCAGCAGGAGCAGCTTCGGCGCCTTGGCCAGACTGCGGGCCAGCGCCACGCGCTGCCGCTGCCCGCCCGAGATCTGGTGCGGCTTGCGTTTGGCGAACTTGGTGAGCCGGGTGAGGCGCAGCATTTCCTCGACCCGCGCGGCGATCTGGTCGCGGTCGCGCGATTCCCGTTTCAGCCCGAAGGCGATGTTTTCCCAGACCGACAGATGCGGAAACAGCGCGTAGCTCTGGAACATCATGTTGACCGGGCGCTTGTTGGGCGGAATGGCCCCGATATCCTGCCCCGACAGGAAGATATGGCCGGAGCTGACGGTCTCGAACCCGGCGAGCATCCGCATCATCGTGGTCTTGCCGCAGCCCGACGGCCCCAGCAGCGCAAAAAACTCCCGCTCGTAGATGTTCAGCGACAGGTCGTGAATCGCGGTGAAGTCTCCGAATGTCTTCGTGACATTGCGGAATTCGATGATGGGTTTCTGGTCCGGATCGGTCCAGGGGGCGAAAACGGTCTGAGCCATGCAGGTATCCTGTGCTGAAAAGGCCCGCGTCCCGAAGGGCGCGGGCCGGAGGGCGGGCTCAGGCGCCCGATTTCACCTTGGTCCAGAGCCGCGTCACATCGCGGTTCAGACGCTGGTCATAGGGCGTGAAGGTATAGAGGTTCTCCAGCGTCTCCGCGTCGGGATAGATCGCCGTGTCTTCGATCACGTCCTCGTTCAGGAATTCCTGCGACGCCTCGTTGCCATTGGCATAATAGACGTAGTTGGACGCGGCGGCCATGTTTTCCGGATCCATGATGAAGTTCAGGAAGGTATGGGCCGCATCGGGATTGGGCGCATCCACCGGAATCGCCATCTGGTCGAACCACATCAGCGCGCCTTCCTTGGGCGCGTTATAGACCACCTCGACGCCATTGTCGGCCTCGGCGGCGCGGTCGCGGGCCTGCAGCACGTCACCCGACCAGCCGAAGGCCACGCAGATGTCGCCATTGGCCAGCGCGTTGATATATTCCGAGGAGTGGAACTTGGAGATATAGGGCCGCACCGCCATCAGCACCGGTTCGGTCTTGGCGATGACTTCGGGATCCTTGGAATCGGGATCCTCGCCGATGTATTTCAGCACGGCGGGAATCACCTCGACCGGCGCATCAAGGAAATAAACGCCGCAGGCGGCCAGCTTTTCCATGTTCGCCGGATCGAAGATCAGATCGAGGCTGTCGATGGGCGCGTCTTCGCCCAGCACTTCCTTGACCTTGTTCACATTCACGCCAATCCCGGTGGTGCCCCACATGTAATTGACGGAATATTCGTTATCGGGGTCGTATTGCGCGGTGCGCTCTTCGATCACGTCCCACATGTTTTCCAGATTGGGCAGCTTCGACTTGTCGAGCTTCTGGAAGGCTCCTGCCATGATCTGACGCTGCAGGAAGCTGCCGGTCGGCACAACCACGTCATACCCGGAGGATCCGGCCAGCATCTTGGTTTCCAGAACCTCGTTGCTGTCGAACACGTCATAGATCAGGTCGATTCCGGTTTCGGACTCGAATTTCTCCAGCAGCGATTCGTCGATATAGTCCGACCAGTTGTAGACGCGGACCTCTTGGGCCTGCGCCGCAGTGGCGAGCAGCGCCAGTGTGGCGGTGAAACTCAGAAGGGGTGTCTTCATACTTTGCTCCCGTCGGTGTTGGGGTCTATAGCCGCCCCGTGGCTTGTGAATTTGATCAAACGCTGCCCCGTTTGGCAACTATGGTGATGTTTTCACGGGCCGGTGCAGCGTGCAAGATGAGGCTGAGCGACCATTGGTCAATCTGGAGGCAGGCGATGAATGTTAGGGCAGAGGGCGCGGGACCGCCTGCGCATGAGGTGGTATATCGCCGCCTGCGCGAGATGGTGCTGTTCGGCGAACTGGAGCCGGGGCAGGCGGTGACCATTCAGGGGCTGGTCGACGAGCTGCAGGCGGGCATGACCCCGGTGCGCGAGGCGCTGCGCCGTCTGATCGCCGAGGGCGCGCTGGCCTTTCGCGGCAACCGGCGGATCGTGGTGCCGGTGCTGGATGCGGCGGCGGTGGACCAGCTGACCGTGGCCCGCGTGGCGCTGGAACCGCAGCTGGCGCGGCGCGCGGCGCAGCATTGCGGAGCGGCGGAGGTGGCGCTGCTGCGCGCGACCGACGCGCGGCTGGACCGGGCCATCGCCCGGGGTGACGTGCGCGGCTATCTGGAGGAGAATCACCGCTTTCACGCCGAGTTGAACGCGCTGGCGCAGGCGCCGATCCTGACCGAGCTGGTCGACGGGCTGTGGCTGCGTTTTGGGCCGTCGCTGCGCGTGGTCTGCGGCCAGTTCGGCACCCGCAACCTGCCGGATCGCCACAAGGATCTGCTGGAGGCGCTGACCGAGGCCGACCCCGATGCCGCCGCCCGCGCCATGGAAGGGGACGTGGTGCAGGGCATGACCCAGATCCGGGAGGGGCTGATCTGATTCGATTGACCTCAGATAATTTGATCATATTATCGGCGCCAACATATCTCCTCCCTGAAAGGTGGCCGACATGACGCTTGTCTCCGTCAATTCCCCGACATCCGAACTGCAGGCGCTGGACGCCGCGCATCACATGCACCCTTTCACCACCGCGCAGGATCTGGCGCGCAAGGGCGCCCGGGTCATCACCCGCGCCGAAGGCTGCTGGCTGACCGACAGCGAGGGCGAGCGCATCCTTGACGGCATGGCCGGGCTCTGGTGCGTGAATGTGGGCTATGGCCGCCGTGAACTGGCCGATGTGGCGCAGCGCCAGATGCTGGAACTGCCCTATTACAACACCTTCTTCCAGACGACCCATGTGCCGGTGATCCAGCTTGCCGCCAAGATCGCGGAACTGGCGCCGGGCGATCTGAACACCGTGTTCTTCGCCTCTTCGGGGTCAGAGGCCAATGACACCAACCTGCGGCTGGTGCGCACCTACTGGCAGGAAAAGGGCGAGCCGCAGCGCGACGTGATCATTTCCCGCTGGAACGGCTATCACGGCTCTTCGGTCGGGTCGGGCAGCCTTGGCGGCATGAAGGGCATGCACGCGCAGGGCGGGATGCCGATTCCCGGCATTCACCATATCGACCAGCCGCATTGGTATAACGAAGGCGGCGACATGACCCCCGAGGAATTCGGGCTGGAACGCGCGCGGCAGCTGGAAGCGGCGATCGAGGAGATCGGCCCGCACCGCGTCGCCGCCTTTATCGCGGAGCCGATTCAGGGCGCAGGCGGCGTGATCATTCCGCCCTCGACCTACTGGCCCGAGGTGCAGCGCATCGTCGACAAATACGGCATCCTGCTGATCGCGGACGAGGTGATCTGCGGCTTCGGGCGCACCGGCGCGTGGTTCGGATCGGAAACCGTGGGCATCCGCCCCGACATCATGACCATCGCCAAGGGCCTGTCCTCGGGCTACCAGCCGATCGGCGGGTCGATCCTGTCGGACGAGGTGGCGGGCGTGATCGCCAAGACCGAATTCAACCACGGTTACACCTATTCCGGCCATCCCGTCGCCTCTGCCGTGGCGCTGGAAAACCTGCGCATCCTGCAGGAAGAAAAGATCGTGGAGCGGGTGCGCGACGACACCGGCCCCTATCTCAAGACCAAGTTCGAAGCACTGGCCGAGCATCCGCTGGTGGGCGAGGCGCGCATCGTCGGCATGATGGGCTCGCTGGCGCTGACGCCGGACAAGGCCAGCCGCGCGCCCTTCGAGGCCGAGGCTGGCACGGCGGGCTACATCACGCGGGAACGCTGCTTTGCCAACAACCTCATCATGCGTCACGTCTATGACCGCATGATCATCTCGCCGCCGCTGGTCATCAGCAAAGAGGAAATCGACATCCTGATTTCCCGCGCATGGACGGCGCTGGACGAGGCCCATGCCGAACTGAAGGCGCAGGGGCTGATGAAGGCCGGACGCCGCTAAAGATTTTCGCGCGCCCCGGGGGGCCGGGGCGCGCGCGATCCGGCTCAGCCCATGGGCGTGGGGGCGCCGGTGGCCATGTTGGTGCCGATATAGGGCTTTTTCGCCGCCTTCCACGCGCCGAACCCGCCTTCCATATGGGCGATCCGGTCAAAGCCTGCGGCCATGGCGGCGCGGGCGACCTTTTCCGACCGCACGCCCGATCCGCAATGGAAGACGATGCGCTTGTCGCTCTGGCCGGGCAGCTTTTCGGCGCGGAAAAACGCCATCGGCATCAGCAGCGCGCCTTCGACATGTTCGAACATGTATTCCTGCGGCGTGCGCACATCGATCAGCACGATCTCGTTGCGGTCAAAAGCCTCTGCCACCTCCTCCACGGTCCATGTTTCCAGAACGCTGCTGCCTGCATCTTCGGTTTTCATGCGCTGTCTCCTGTCATATCTGGTTTTCCGAATCCTTGACCGAGACTTGGCCCCGCCGCCGCGCTTGGCAAGGGGGTTGGCGGCGCGGAAATTTCCGCAAGCGCTGCCCGATTTCCGGCGCCATGCCGCGCCGATCCGTGGCAGGATGGCGCCATGCTGTTCCCCATGCCCCCCTCCGACACGCTTTATCAGGCGCTTCTGGACCGCGATCCGGCCTATGACGGGCAGGTCTGGGTCTGTGTCGCCTCCACCGGCATCTTCTGCCGCCTGACCTGTCCCGCGCGCAAACCGCTGCGGGCCAATTGCAGCTTTCACGATAGTGTGGCCGCCTGTCTGGCGGCGGGGTTCCGGCCCTGCAAACGCTGCCATCCGCTGGCGCCCATGGCGGCGGGCGATCCGGTGATCCAGCAGCTTCTGGCCGCGCTGGACCAGGATCCGGCCCGCCGCTGGGGCGAACCCGATCTGGTGGCGCTGGGGCTTGATCCCTCTACCGTGCGGCGGGTGTTCAAGCGGCAGTTCGGCATGACCTTTCTGGAGATGGCCCGCCACCGGCGGCTGCGCGAAGGCTTCACCACGCTGGCCAGCGGCGGCCCGGTCATCGCGGCGCAGCTGGAGGCGGGGTTCGAGTCGGCCAGCGCGTTCCGGGCGGCCTTTGCCCGGCTGCTGGGCCGCGCGCCGGGCAGTCTGCGCCAAGACGCGCTGCTGCGCGCCGACTGGATCGCCACGCCCTTGGGGGACATGCTGTCGGTCTGCGACGCGCGCCATCTGCATCTGCTGGAATTCATGGACCGCAAGGCGCTGCCCGCCGAACTGGCCCGGCTCGCCAAGGCGGCGGGCGGCGAGATCGGGCTGGGCCGCTTCGATCCTTCGGACCAGATCCGCGCCGAACTGGCGCGGTTCTTTGCGGGCAGCTCGGCGCGGTTCGACACGCCGCTGGCGCTGCATGGCACGCCGTTCACCCGGCAGGTCTGGCAGGCGCTGCGCGCCATTCCGCCCGGACAGACCCGCAGCTATGGCGCGCTGGCGCAGGATCTGGGCCGTCCGCAGGCGGTGCGCGCCGTGGCGCAGGCCAATGGCGCCAACCAGATCGCGCTGGTCATCCCCTGCCACCGGGTGATTGGCGCCGATGGCGCGCTGACCGGCTATGGCGGCGGGCTGTGGCGCAAGCAGCGCCTGCTGGAGATCGAGCGCGGCTATCGCAGCCCGCCTCCGGGGCTTGCACCGGACCGCCCGCAGGCATAGGCGCAGCCCATGCGCATCCTTGAGAACATCATCAGCGACCGCGGCTCGCGCTATGCCGTCTCTGGCGGGCCCTGCACCTCGGAGGAAGAGGCGCGCGCCTTTCTGAAGGATCTGAAGCGCGCCAAGAAATTCGCCAAGGCCACGCATAACACATGGGCGGTCCTGCTGGGCGACGTGCCGCTGAAGAATGACGATGGCGAAAGCGGCGCGGGCATGGTGATCCTGCGCATGCTGGAACGCGAGGGCCTGCGCGACCATATCGTGGTGGTGACACGCTGGTATGGCGGCAAGCATCTGGGCGGCGACCGGTTCCGCCATGTGCAGGACGCGGTGCGGCTGTATCTCGACGCGCGGACCACCGAGGAGAGCGGGGGAAAGCCCGTTTGAGAATCGCTGCAGCTCTGCTAGGTCTGGTGGCATGAATAGCCATAGCCCCAACATGCGCCCTGTCATCCGCCAGCTGGACGAGGCCGCCGTCAACCGCATCGCGGCGGGCGAGGTGGTGGAACGGCCCGCCTCTGCGGTCAAGGAACTGGTGGAAAACGCCATCGACGCGGGCGCGCGGCGCATCACCGTGGATATTGCCGATGGTGGCAAGACGCTGATCCGGGTCACGGATGACGGCTGCGGCATGGCGCCCGAGGATCTGCCGCTGGCGCTGTCGCGGCATGCCACCTCCAAGATTGACGGCAGCGATCTGCTGGCCATCCACAGCTTCGGCTTTCGTGGCGAGGCGCTGCCCTCGCTGGGGGCGGTGGGGCGGCTGACCATCCAGAGCCGCGCCGAGGGGCTGGACGGCGCCGAGATTACGGTGAATGGCGGTGTCGTGGGTGACATCCGGCCCGCCGCGCTGAACCAGGGCACGGTGGTCACGCTGCGCGATCTGTTCTTCGCCACACCCGCGCGGCTGAAATTTCTGCGCACCGACCGGGCCGAGATGATGGCCGTGGCCGAAGGGCTCAAGCGGTTGGCCATGGCCGAGCCTTCGGTGGGCTTCACCCTGCGCGACGTGTCCGAGGGGCGCGACCGCGTGAGCTTCCGGGCCGATGCGGTGCCGGGCGATCTGTTCGACGCGCTGCGCGGGCGGCTGGCGCAGGTGCTGGGGGCAGACTTTACCGACAACGCCCTGCCCATCGATGCCGAACGCGACGGGTTCCGGCTGACCGGCTATGCGGCGCTGCCCACCTATTCGCGCGGATCTTCGGTGGCGCAGCATCTGTTCGTCAATGGCCGCCCGGTGCAGGACAAGCTGCTTTATGGCGCGCTGCGCGGCGCCTATGCCGATTTCCTCAGCCGCGACCGGCATCCGGCGGTGGCGCTGTTTGTCGACTGCGCGCCGCATCTTGTGGATGTGAACGTGCATCCCGCCAAATCCGAGGTGCGGTTCCGCGAGCCGGGTCTGGTGCGCGGGCTGATCGTGTCGGCGCTGCGGCATGGTCTGGCCGAGGCCGGGCACCGCGCCTCCACCACCGTGGCGGGGGCGACGCTGGGGGCCTTCCGTCCCGAACCTGCCGCCACGCCTTCAGGCGCGCCGCGCGTCTATCAGATGGACCGGCCCTCTGCCGCCGCGCGCAGCGCCGCCTATGCCGCGCAGGCGCCGCAGGGGTTTTCCGAGTTTTCGGGCGCCTATTCCGGTCGCGTGGTCGATCCCGCGCCCGCCCCCGCCCCCGCGCCTGCCGCAGAGGACAGGCCAGAGCCGCGCCATCTGCCGCTTGGCGCCGCGCGCGGGCAGGTGCATGAAAACTACATCATCGCCCAGACCGAAGATGGCGTGGTCATTGTCGACCAGCACGCCGCGCATGAGCGGCTGGTCTATGAAAAGCTCAAGCGCCAGATGGCCGAACGGGGCGTGCCCGCGCAGGCGCTGCTGATCCCCGAGATCGTGGAGCTGTCCGCCGAGGATCAGGGGCGGCTGCTGGACATTGCCGATGACCTGTCCCGCATGGGGCTGACGGTGGAAGCCTTTGGCGGCTCCGCGCTGGCAGTGCGCGAGACGCCCGCGATTCTGGGCGAGGTCAATGCCACCGCCCTGCTGCGCGACATTCTTGACGAACTGGCCGATTTTGGCAGCAGCCAGCTGGTGCAGGAAAAGCTGGAGGCGATCCTGAGCCGGGTGGCCTGCCATGGCTCCATCCGGTCGGGGCGGGTGATGCGCGCCGAGGAAATGAACGCGCTGCTGCGCGAGATGGAGGCGACGCCGCATTCCGGCCAGTGCAACCATGGCCGCCCCACCTATGTGGAACTGAAACTCAGTGACATCGAACGGCTGTTCGGGCGCACATGACCGAGGGCTGGCAGATCGCGCTGGATGACCCGCTGCTGTGGGCGGGGTTGGGCGGCGCGCTGCTGGCGCTGCTGCTGATCCTGTCGATCCGCGCCTCCAACCGCGCCGCCCGGCTGGGCTATCCGCTCAGCCAGCTGGCGCAGCGGGTGCAGGCCTTGGCCGAGGGGCAGGACCGGCTGGCGGGCGGGCTGCATCATGTCAGCGAGGCGCAGGTGCAGAGCCAGACCGCCATGCTGCAGCTGATGGAGCAGCGTCTGGCGCTGGTGCAGCAGAACATGGCCGAAAGCCTGCACGGCACCGCGCGGCGCACCGCCCATTCGCTGGGGGAACTGCAGGAACGGCTGAAAACCATCGACCGCGCACAGGAAAACATCACCCGCCTGTCGGGCGACGTGCTGTCGCTGCAGGACATCCTGTCCAACAAGCAGACCCGTGGCGCTTTTGGCGAAATCCAGCTGAATGACATCGTGTCGAAGGCGCTGCCGCGCGACAGCTATGTGCTGCAGGCCACGCTGTCGAACGGGCGGCGGGCGGATTGCCTGATCAAGCTGCCCGGACCCCCCGGCGCCATGGTGGTGGATGCCAAATTCCCGCTGGAATCCTATGAGGCGCTGCGCCGCGCCGAAACGCCCGAGGCCCGGCAGCGCGCCGCGCAGGGCTTCCGCATGTCGGTGCGCCGCCATGTGCGCGACATTTCCGACCGCTACATCATCGAGGGAGAGACGGCGGACAGCGCGCTGATGTTCCTGCCCTCGGAAGCGGTCTATGCCGAACTGCATGGCAATTTCCCCGAGATCGTGCGCGAAGGCTTTGGCCTGCGGGTCTGGATCGTGTCACCCACCACCTGCATGGCCACGCTGAACACGCTGCGCGCCGTGCTGAAAGATGCGCGGATGCGCGAACAGGCGGGGGCGATCCGGCGCGAACTGGCGCTGCTGCATCAGGATGTGGACCGGCTGGGCGGGCGGGTCGAAAACCTTGACCGGCATTTCGGCATGGCGGCGCGCGATCTGGCCGAAATCCGGATCAGCGCCGAAAAGGCCGGGCGCCGGGCGCAGCGGCTTGATAACTTCGATTTCGAGGATCTGGTCCCCGAGGCGCGCCCCGCCCCGGTCTGACCGCGTTTGCGCAGGATCAAGGACGGCGCCGTCTTCTGCCCGCAAGGTGGCGGGGAAAGGAGACCCGTCATGGAAGAAATCAGCGTTCGCAAAGTCGCCGCCGTGATCCTGATGGCCCGTGAGCTTGACCGGGCCGAAGGGGAACTGCGCGGCTTCATCCGGTCTATGAGCGACGAGGAAAAGGCCGCTCTGGTCGCGATCATGTGGGTCGGTCGCGAGGTGTTCGAGGCCGAGGACTGGCAGGAGGCCTATGGCACAGCACTTTCCGAAGCCTCCACCCCCACCGCCGATTACCTGATCGGCACGCCGCATCTGGCCGACCATCTGGAAGCCGGGCTGGAGGCCCTGGGCTATGATCCCGAGGACGAGGAGGACGAGCTGCTGACCCGCGGCAGCTAACGCAGGGCGCGGCCCTTGACGATGGCATCGTCGCCGAATTTTGCGCGGATGGCATCGGTGGCGCGTTCGGCGGCGGCGCGCTTGCCCGCATCGGGATCCAGCAGGTCGCCGCCCCGGTCCGCCTGATCGGCGGGCACCAGATCCGAAATTCCCGCCCCCAGCAGCCGCCACGGGCCTTCCTTGCCCAGCGGATCCAGCAGCGCGCGGGCGGTGCGGTAGATGCGGTCGGCCATCTGCGTGGCATCCGCCAGCGACTGCCGCCGGGTCAGGGTGCGGAAATCCGACCGCTTGACCTTAAGCGTGACGACGCGCCCCGCCAGCCCCTTGGCCTTGGCGCGGTCGGACACCTTTTCGCACATGCGCCACAGATGACCGTCCAGCAGGTCGGGATCGGCGGTGTCTTCGGCAAAGGTCGTTTCGTTGGAGATGGATTTTATCGGGGAATCGCGGGTGACGCGGCGGTGATCCTGCCCTCGCGCCAGATGCCACAGCCGGTCCCCCATGCCGCCGAAGCGGGCCACCAGATCGCGCTGGTCCCAGCGCAGCAGATCCTCGAAGGTGCGGATGCCCGCCCGCTCCAGCGCCTCCTGCGAGGCAAGACCCACCCCCCAGATCAGCCGCACCGGCCTTGGCCGCAGAAACTCCTGCGTCTCAGTGCGGCCAATCACCGAAAACCCGTGCGGCTTGTCGAGATCAGAGGCGATCTTGGCCAGAAACTTGTTATGCGACAGACCCACGGATCCGGTCACGCCCAGCTCGTCACGCATCCGCTTGACCAGCCGGGCCATCATCATGGCGGGCGGGTGGCCATGCAGCCGCGCGGTGCCGGACAGATCCAGAAACGCCTCGTCCAGCGACAGCGGTTCGATGGCGGGGGTCAGATCCTCCATCATCGCGCGGATGCGGCGCGACACGTCCGCGTAAAGCGCCATTCGGGGTTTCAGCACCACCGCATCGGGGCAAAGCTTCAGCGCCTGAAACATCGGCATGGCAGAGCGCACGCCCCGGATGCGGGCCACGTAACAGGCGGTGGAGACCACGCCGCGCTTGCCGCCGCCGATGATCACCGGCTTGTCGGCCAGATCCGGATTCTCGCGCTTTTCCACGCTGGCATAGAAGGCGTCGCAGTCCATATGGGCGATGGACAGATCCCACAGTTCGGCATGGCGCACAATACGGGGCCGTCCGCAGGCGGGACAGCGCGACCCAAGATCAAATTCGGTCAGACAATCGCGGCAGAGCGCAGGCATGGCTGGCATTTCCGGCGGGAGTGGTTATCTGCGCAGCATACGCCCCTTCCGGGCCGGAGACCATCGCGTGAGCTTTTCCGGAGCGAAACTGATCCTGTTTCTCGGCGCCGATCTGCTGGTGCTGCGGCGGGATCATACCCCCGGCATCCCTTGGCCCGGCTTTCTGGATTTCCCCGGCGGCGGGCGCGAAGGCGCGGAGACGCCCGAAGCCTGCGCGTTGCGCGAAACCTGCGAGGAGGTGGGGCTGGTGGTGCCGGATGCAGCGCTGGTCTGGCGGCATCAGCACGGGGACAACTGGTTCGTTGCCGCGCATCTGCCCGGCGCCACGGTCCGCGAGGTGCGTTTTGGCGGCGAGGGCGAGGGCTGGCTGCTGATGCGTCCCGAGGAATTTGCCGCAAGGGACGATGCGATCCCGCATTTCCGCGACATCCTGCGCCTTTATCTGGCGCAGGGCTGAGCCGCCGCTGGCGGCAGGGTTCGCAGCCGCCTCAGGCTGCGCGGAACCACGACAGCCAGCCAGACTTGCGGCGCTCGTCACCCATGGCCCGGGGACGCATCACGTCGCGCTGGCTGCTGTTTTCCATCGTCATGCGCGACTGCAGCGTGCCGGGCTGATCCAGCGCGGCCAGTGCCCGGGCCAGAAGCACCCGTTCCGCCGCATCGGGCTGCGTCGTCACCGGCGCGTCAAAGCTGCTGGCCACGCGCACGCGCCCGGCATCGGTGTGAAAGGTAACAAGCACCTCGAACCGCTGCTCCGCCGCGTTGTAGCGCATATCGCCGATCTGGGTCTGACTCTCGGTCATGAGATGATCTCCTGCCTGTCGATTATGGACCAAACGCGCGCCCTTACGCAGAAGTTCCGGGCGGCTGCGCGCACGAGGCCGTGAAGTCAAGCGAAAAACGTGCCGATGAAAGAGCTTTCCGGGCGCTGTTGCCCCCGGCATACTATGATCTGGATTTGGCTTAAGGGATTGGAGTCGCAGGATGAGTCCGGAAGACATCTGGCTGGAACTGCTGGGGCAGAATCTGGTGATCCTGCTGCTGGCGGGATTTGTGATCCTGTGCGTTCTGCTGGGGGTGCGGATCGTGCCGCAGGCGGAAAACATGTGGTGGAACGGTTCGGGCGGCTGCGCGCCGTGCTGGGGCCGGGGATCAATCTGATCGTGCCGTTTCTGGACCGGGTCGCGCACAAGGTGTCGATCCTTGAACGGCAGCTGCCGACCGCCAGTCAGGATGCCATCACCACCGACAACGCGCTGGTGGAGGTGGAAACCAGCGTCTTCTACCGCATTCTGGAGCCGGAAAAGACCGTCTACCGGATCCGCGATGTGGATGCGGCCATCGCCACCACCGTGGCGGGTATCGTGCGGGCCGAGATTGGCAAGATGGAACTGGACGAGGTGCAGTCCAACCGGTCGGCGCTGATCGCCACCATCAAGTCCAGCGTGATGGATGCGGTGGATGACTGGGGGATCGAGGTGACGCGGGCCGAACTGCTGGACGTGAACCTTGACCAGCAGACGCGCGAGGCGATGCTGCAGCAGCTCAACGCCGAGCGCGCCCGCCGCGCGCAGGTGACCGAGGCCGAGGGCCGCAAGCGCGCCGTGGAACTGGCCGCCGATGCGCAGCTTTACGCTGCCGAACAGCAGGCCAAGGCGCGGCGCATCTCGGCGGAGGCCGAGGCCTATGCCACGCAGGTGGTGGCCGCCGCCATCGCCGAAAACGGCCTTGAGGCGGCGCAGTATCAGGTGGCGCTGAAACAGGTGGAGGCGCTGGTGGCGCTGGGGCAGGGCGCGGGCAAGCAGACCGTGGTGCTGCCCGCCAGCGCGCTTGACGTGTTTGCGGATGCGTTTTCGCTGCTGAAGGGCCGGGCCTGATGGGCTGGGCGCAGCTGTGGTGGATCTGGATCGGCGCGGCGCTGGTGCTGCTGGCGCTGGAGATGCTGGCGCCGGTCTACATCCTGCTGGGGTTCGCGGTGGGGGCGCTGGCGGTGGGGCTGGCGCTGCTGGCCGGATTTCAGGCGGGACTGCCGTGGCTTCTGCTGATCTGCGCGGCGGTGTCGCTGCTGGCATGGGTGGCGCTGCGGCGCGGAACGGGTCTGCGCAAGGGGCAGACCCGCATCGTGACCCGTGACATCAACGAGGATTAGGCGCCGCGCAGTTCCGCCAGAATCGCCTCTGCCGCGTCGCGGGGCGCAGGCGCGCGCCAGATCGGACGGCCCACCACGATGTGATCGGCCCCCGCAGCGATGGCGCGGGCCGGGGTGGCGATGCGTTTCTGGTCGTCATCCGCCGCGCCTGCCGGACGCACGCCGGGGGTGACGATCAGCTTGCCCGCCGCTTCGGGCAGGGCGCGGATCGCCGCCGCCTCGTTCGGGGAGGCGATGATGCCGTCGGCGCCCGCCTCGAAGGCGCGGGCGGCGCGTTCCACCACCAGATCGGGAATAGCCCCCTCGCGGATCAGGCTTGCATCCAGATCGGCGCGGTCGAGCGAGGTGAGGATGGTGACGGCGAGGATTTTCATGTCCTTGCCGCGCGCGCCTTCCTTGGCGGCGCGGACCACATGCGGATCACCATGCACGGTCAGGAAATCAAGGTCATACTGCGCCAGCCCGGCCACGGCGTTTTCCACGGTCTGGCCGATGTCGAACAGCTTCATGTCCAGAAAGATGCGCTTGCCGCGCTCCTGCTTCAGCTCGTTGGCCAGTGCCAGACCGCCACCTGTGAGCATCCCGAGCCCGATCTTGTAGAAGGACACGGCATCCCCCAGCTGGTCGGCAACGGCGAGCCCCTGCAGGGCATTGGGCACGTCAAGGGCAACAATCAGGCGGTCATCAGACATCTGGGGGCGCTCCGGGTTTGGGACGCGCCCCTCTTGCGGGCAGGCATGGCCTGCGTCAACCCATTGTGGCCGGGATCACGGCTGTGGCCGGGTCCGTTCCGCCAGCGCGGGGTCGAAGTTCAGGTCTTCGGCGCTGCTGGCTTTGGCGGGGGCCTGATCCGGGCGGCGCATCACCTGCTTGATGGCGCGGGCCAGGACCTGACGGTGCTGCGCCAGATGCCACGGATCCGGCGCCGCACCCGCCGTGCGGGTGATCAGGATCCGGCCATTGCGGGCAGTCAGCGACACGCTGCCAGCGCCCATGCCATCGTCTGCGGTGGTGTCGATGCCGTCATAAACGGCGCGTTCAGTTTCCATGATCTGCCCTCCTTCCCGAACCGTAGCGCAAACGCATTAAGAGGGTGTGTTGTTCCCTGTCCTTGCGCGTTTTTCCCGGTCACATGCTCTTGAAGCGCCAGCTTAGCACGACCATTTTCCATTGCGAGGCCCGACGATGGGATGTGCTGCAAGGCAGGCATCCCGGATCCCGGTCGGGCGCTTGTCAAAGGAGAGAGACGATGAACTTGGACAAGTTCACGGAGCGGTCGCGCGGCTTTATCCAGGCCGCCCAGACGATCGCCATGCGGGAAAGCCACCAGCGGCTGGCGCCCGAACATATTCTGAAAGCGCTGATGGATGACGATCAGGGGCTTGCCTCCAATCTCATCACGCGGGCTGGCGGCGCGCCCGCGCGCGTGACCGAGATGCTGGCGCAGAAGCTGGCGCGCATCCCCAAGGTGGGCGGCGATTCCGGCCAGATCTATCTGGACACGGCCACCGCTCGCGTTCTGGACGAGGCCGAAAAGATCGCCAAGAAGGCGGGTGACAGCTTCGTGCCGGTGGAACGGATCCTGATGGCGCTCGCCATCGAGAAATCCGCCGCCAAGGAGGCGCTGGAAGCGGGCGCCGTGACCCCGCAGAAGCTGAACAGCGCGATCGAGGATCTGCGCAAGGGCCGCACCGCCGACACCGCCTCTGCCGAGGAAGGGTATGACGCGCTGAAGAAATATGCCCGCGACCTGACCGAGGCGGCGCGCGAGGGCAAGATCGACCCCATCATCGGGCGCGACGAGGAAATCCGCCGCTCCATGCAGGTGCTCAGCCGCCGGACCAAGAACAACCCGGTGCTGATCGGCGAGCCGGGCGTGGGCAAGACCGCCATCGCCGAAGGGCTGGCGCTGCGCATCGTCAATGGCGATGTGCCGGAAAGCCTGCGCAACAAGCGGCTCTTGGCGCTGGACATGGGCTCGCTGATCGCGGGCGCCAAGTATCGCGGTGAATTCGAGGAACGGCTGAAAGCGATCCTGAACGAGGTGACCTCGGCTGCGGGGGAAATCATCCTGTTCATCGACGAGATGCACACGCTGGTTGGCGCGGGCAAGGCGGAAGGCGCGATGGATGCGTCCAACCTGCTGAAGCCTGCTCTGGCGCGGGGGGAGCTGCATTGCGTCGGCGCCACCACGCTGGATGAATACCGCAAGCATGTGGAAAAGGACGCGGCGCTGGCCCGGCGGTTCCAGCCGGTGATGGTGCAGGAGCCGACGGTGGAGGATACGATCAGCATCCTGCGCGGCATCAAGGAGAAATACGAACTGCACCACGGCGTGCGGATCTCTGACTCCGCGCTGGTGGCGGCGGCGACGCTGTCGCATCGCTACATCACCGACCGGTTCTTGCCCGACAAGGCCATCGACCTGATGGACGAGGCGGCCAGCCGTCTGCGCATGGAAGTGGACAGCAAGCCCGAAGAACTGGACCAGCTTGACCGGCAGATCCTGCAGATGCAGATCGAGGTCGAGGCGCTGAAGATGGAGGACGATCAGGCCTCCAAGGACCGGCTGGACAAGCTGGAGCGTGAACTGGCCGAGGTCGAGGAACGGTCCGCCGAGATGACCGCGCAATGGCAGGCGGAGCGCGACAAGCTGTCTGCGGCCCGCGAGCTGAAGGAACAGCTGGACCGGATGCGCGCCGATCTGGAGATCGCCAAGCGCGAGGGCAACTTCGCCAAGGCGGGGGAGCTGCAATATGGCCGCATCCCCGAGATCGAGAAGAAGCTGGCCGAGGCGGAAAGCGCCGAGGGCGACGTGATGGTCGAAGAGGCCGTGCGCCCCGAGCAGATCGCCGAGGTGGTGGAACGCTGGACCGGCATCCCGACCAGCCGCATGCTGGAAGGCGAGCGCGAGAAGCTGCTGCGCATGGAAGAGGGCCTGCACAAGCGGGTCGTCGGCCAGAATCAGGCGGTGACTGCGGTGGCCAATGCCGTGCGGCGGGCGCGGGCCGGGCTGAATGACGAGAACCGCCCGCTGGGCAGTTTTCTGTTCCTTGGGCCGACCGGCGTGGGCAAGACCGAGCTGACGAAGGCGGTGGCGGAGTTCCTGTTCGACGATGACAGCGCCATGGTGCGGGTCGACATGTCCGAATTCATGGAGAAGCATTCCGTCGCCCGTCTGATCGGCGCGCCTCCGGGCTATGTCGGTTATGACGAAGGCGGGGTGCTGACCGAAGCCGTGCGGCGCCGTCCCTATCAGGTGGTGCTGTTCGACGAGGTTGAAAAGGCGCATCCCGACGTGTTCAACGTGCTGCTGCAGGTTCTGGATGACGGCGTGCTGACCGATGGTCAGGGCCGCACCGTGGATTTCAAGCAGACGCTGATCGTGCTGACCTCCAACCTCGGGTCGCAGGCGCTGAGCCTGCTGCCCGAAGGATCCGACAGTGCCGCCGCGCGGCGCGACGTGATGGATGCGGTGCGGGCGCATTTCCGGCCCGAATTCCTCAACCGGCTGGACGAGATCATCGTCTTTGACCGGCTGAAGCGGGCGGATATGTCCGGCATCGTCGACATCCAAATGGCGCGGCTGCTGAAACGGCTCGCGGCCCGCAAGATGCGGCTGGATCTGGACGATGCGGCGCGGAAATGGCTGGCCGAGGAAGGCTATGATCCGGTCTTTGGCGCACGTCCGCTGAAGCGGGTGATCCAGCGCGCGCTGCAGGATCCGCTGGCGGAGATGATCCTGGCCGGGGATCTGCTGGATGGCGCGGTGGTGCCGGTGACCGCAGGCGCCGACGGTCTGGTGATCGGGGAACGGCTGGGCGCCAGCAACCGCCCCCGCCCGGATGATGCCGTGGTCCACTGACCCTGACACCATGCCAGACATGGGAAAGGCCCGCCAACCGGCGGGCCTTTCTGCTGTTTCGGGGTCCGGGCGGAGGCGGTGCGCGCCCGCCCGGATCCGAAGGGCGGGATCACTCCGGCATGATGACGGCGTCGATCACGTGGATCACGCCGTTGGAGGCTTCGACATCCGCCGTCACCACATTGGCGCCGTCCACGGTCACGCCGCCTTCGGTCATGATGGTGACCATGGAGCCCTGAACGGTCTCGGCTTCCATGCCGTTGGTCAGGTCGGTGGACATCACCTTGCCCGGCACGACGTGGTAGGTCAGGATGGAGGTCAGCTGATCCTTGTTCTCAGGCTGCAGCAGGGTGTCGACGGTGCCTTCCGGCAGGGCGGCGAAGGCCTCGTCGGTGGGCGCGAAGACGGTGAAGGGGCCGTCGCCCTTCAGCGTGTCCACAAGGCCTGCGGCTTCGGCTGCGGCGAGCAGGGTCGAGAAGCTGCCTGCCGCCTGTGCGGTTTCCACGATGTCGGAGTCGCTCTGGGCAAAAGCCGGGGTCGCGATGAAGGCTGCTGCGGTCAGGGCGAGATAGGTTCTGCGGAACATGGGTGATCTCCTTGGTTGAAGGTACCGGGGTTACGGCGGCATCTTCGGGACGGATCATCGCAATTCCCGCAGCAGAGGGTCTTGACCGGGGCAGGCGCCGCGCTAAGCCGCAGCCCTGCGCCGGGTCCAATAGAGTCTTCGTGACGCAGCGTCAGCGGGTCGTTATCACTCCAGCCCCACGGCGCTGCGCGCGATGCCGTCCAGCAGCGCCTCGATCTTCTTCATCTCGCCTTCGGGAAAGCTGCGGAAACCCACGGTGGTGGTATCGGGGGACTCTGGCCGGACCATGACGAAGATGTGGTAGGGGCAGTAGACGATGTTCATCGGATCGGCCTCCATCACCTCGCGCGACAGCTGCGCAGAACAGAAGCTGTAGATGTCGGCCTGTTCGAACAGCACCACGTCAGAGCCCAGATCGGCGCGGGTGCGTTCCAGCATGTCGCCGGTATGGCTGATGTGATCGACCACCAGCCCTTCGTCCAGGATGGCGTTTTCCAGCCCGAAGATCACGTCGTCGAAGCTCTGGTCGGTGTCATAGGTGATCACCGCTTCCTGCGCCGCGACCGGCCCTGCGACAAGCGCCGCAACCACCAGCCCTGCAAAAAGATTTTTCATGATATTCCTCCCTTGGTTGCCGATCCGTGCGGCGGTTGTCACTGTGTCGCCCTATCCTGACGATATGACTGATGCAGTTCAATGAATATGTAGAGGGGCCCATGGGCGCGGCAATGTATATCCTTCAACTCCTTGCGCTGGGGTTTCTGGTGGTGATCGGACTGGCGGTGCTGCTGGTCTTTCTTCTGTATCTTGTGGACACCACCCAGACCGGCGACGCGATCCGGCGCAATTACCCGGTGATCGGGCGGTTTCGCGGGCTGTTCACCAAGCTGGGCGAATTCTTCCGGCAGTATTTCTTTGCCATGGACCGCGAGGAAATGCCGTTCAACCGCGCGCAGCGGGACTGGGTGTATCATGCCACCACCGGGCGGGATAACACCGTGGCCTTCGGATCGACCCGCAACCTGAACGTGCCGGGCACGCCGATCTTTGCCAATGCGGTGTTCCCGCCGCTGGATGACCAGTTCGCGCTGACCGAGCCGATGCTGATCGGCCCCACCGCCCGCATCCCCTATGTGGCGCGGTCGATCTTCAACATCTCCGGCATGAGCTATGGCGCGATTTCCCGCCCTGCGGTCGAGGCGCTGAGCCGGGGTGCCGCCAAGGCGGGCATCTGGCTGAACACCGGGGAGGGCGGGCTTGCGCCCTTTCACCTGCTGGGGGGCTGCGATCTGGTCTATCAGATCGGCACCGCCAAGTTCGGGCTGCGCGATGCCGAGGGCAATCTGGACGATGCCAAGCTGGCCGAGGTCGGCGCCAATCCGCATGTGAAGATGTTCGAACTGAAGCTGGCGCAGGGGGCCAAGCCCGGCAAGGGCGGCATCCTGCCCGGCGAGAAGGTGAACGAGGAAATCGCCGCGATCCGCGGGCTGAAGGTGGGCCAGCCCGGCATTTCGCCCAACCGGCACCGCGAGATCGACGATTTTGGCGATCTGCTGGACATGATCGTGCATATCCGCCGCGTCTCGGGCCGCCCTGTCGGGTTCAAGACGGTGATCGGCTCTTCCGATGACTGGGAGGAGATGTTCCAGCTGATCGTCGAGCGCGGCCCGGAAAGCGCGCCGGATTTCATCAGCATCGACGGCGGCGAAGGCGGCACCGGGGCGGCGCCCATGCCGCTGATCGACCTTGTGGGCATGCCCATCCGGGAATCGCTGCCGCGCATGGTCGACCTGCGCGACCGCTACGGGCTGAAAAGCCGGATCCGGATCATCGCCAGCGGCAAGCTGGTCAACCCGTCCGATGTGGCATGGGCGATCTGTCTGGGCGCGGATTTTGTGACCTCGGCCCGGGGCTTCATGTTCTCGCTGGGCTGCATTCAGGCGCTGAAATGCAACCGGAACACCTGCCCCACCGGCATCACCACCCATGACCCGCGCCTGCAGAAAGGTCTGGTGGCGGAGGCCAAATATCTGAAGGTCGCCAATTACGCCAAATCCGTCATCAAGGAGGTGGAGACCATCGCCCATTCCGTGGGTGTGGCCGAACCCCGGCTGATGCGGCGCAGGCATGTGCGCATCGTGCAGGCGGACGGATCCTCGATCCCGTTTTCCAAGATCCGGCCAAGTTACAGAGGAGACACCGCAACGTGACACGGCTTGGTTTGGCGTCGGCGGAATTTGGCCTTACCGTATCTGGCAGGTGTGTGACAGGAGACAGGTAAGATGGCGCGGCGCTGGACAGGGTCCCTCAAGGATCGGGATGTAACGGATGAATCCCTGTGGCTAAGCCGCAGGCAGCTTATGGGCGGGGCCGCCGCAGGGCTGGCGCTGACCACCCTGCCGGGCGGCGCCCGCGCGCAGGGGCTGGAGCCGAACCGCTGGGAGGAGATCACCAGCTACAACAACTATTATGAATTCGGCACCGGCAAGGAAGACCCCAAAGCCTATGCCGACGCGCTGACCACCAAGCCCTGGACGGTGACGATCGCGGGCATGGTCGACCGCCCCGGCGATTACGCCTTCGAGGACATCATGGCCAAGATGACGGTAGAGGAGCGCATCTACCGCTTCCGCTGTGTCGAGGCGTGGTCGATGGTGGTGCCGTGGAACGGGTTTGAACTGGCCGACCTGCTGGATCTGGCGGGCGTGCAGTCGGGCGCAAAATATGTGGCGTTCGAAACCGCCTACCGCCCCGACGAAATGCGTGGCGTCGCCTATCCGGTGCTGGACTGGCCCTATGTCGAAGGGCTGCGGCTGGACGAGGCGATGCACCCGCTGACCATCATGGCGACCGGCATCTATGGCCGCGACATCCCCAACCAGAACGGCGCGCCGCTGCGGCTGGTGGTGCCATGGAAATACGGGTTCAAGTCGATCAAGTCGGTGGTGCGGATCACCCTGACCGATACCGAGCCGCCCACCTCGTGGAACAAGGCCAATGCGCGGGAATACGGCTTTTACAGCAACGTGAACCCCGAGGTGGACCACCCGCGCTGGAGTCAGGCGACCGAGCGGCCCATTGGCGGCGGGTTTTTCGCCAAGCGCGAGCCCACGCTGATGTTCAACGGCTACGCGGATGAGGTGGCCTCGCTTTACGCTGGCATGGATCTGTCGAAGTTCTTCTGATGCGCGACAGGATCAACACCGCGCTGCGGCGCATCCCCGCGTGGGTCATCTATGCCATGGCGCCACTGCCGGTGATCTGGCTGGTCTGGCAGGGCTTCATCGGCGGGCTGGGCGTCGAACCCATCCGCGCGCTGGAACATGAACTGGGAGAGATCGGCCTGCAGCTGCTGCTGGCCGGGCTCTGCGTGACGCCGCTGCGGCGGTATCTCGGGCTGAACCTGCTCAAGTTCCGCCGCGCGCTTGGTCTGGTCGCCTTCTTCTACATCACGCTGCATCTGCTGGTCTGGCTGGTGCTGGACGTGCAGATCCCCGCGCAGATCTGGGCCGACATCGTGAAGCGCCCCTACATCACCGTGGGGATGCTGGCCTTTGTGCTGATGGTGCCGCTGGCGCTGACCTCCAACAACGCCTCGGTGCGGCGGCTGGGGGCACGCTGGCGCTGGCTGCACTGGCTGACCTATCCGGTGGCGGTGCTTGGCGCGCTGCATTTTGTGCTGCTGGCCAAGGGATTCCAGATCGAGCCGCTGATCTATCTGGCGCTGGCGCTTCTTCTTGTGGCGCTGCGCGGGCGGGGGCTGTGGCCATGGCCCGTGAAACCACGGGGCCGGGCGCAGGCGTCCTGAGGCAGGCAGACAGGGATTTGATCCAGACGGCCCGGCAGACATGCCGGGCCGTCGTGGTTTTGGTGGCTCGCCTGCGGCTTACCCCCAGAGTCGGGGCAGATTCTGTGGATATGTATGTGGGTATGTCGATTTTGGGGGTGATCTGGGTGTGCTGTGCGGGGATTTTGGGGGTTAAGCTTTTGGATTTGGGTGATTTTTGAGGTTTTTGGTGTTGCTCGTGAAGTTTTTGCGA